>JAUWAE010000081.1 GCA_030602185.1 Comamonadaceae bacterium | reverse complement strand
CCTGCGCCTGCTCGAAGGCGGTGATGCCCTGTTCCCGGCCATGGTGGCCGCGATGGACCGGGCGCGGCAGCTGATTCACCTGGAAACCTACATTTTTGAGTTTGCCAACGGTGCGCTGCAGGTGGCCGAGGCGCTGGAGCGCGCCGCGCGCCGCGGCGTGGCGGTGCGGCTGGTGGTGGATGGCATCGGCACGCCGAGTATGCCGGCCGAATGGGTGCGCCGCTTTCGCCAGGCGGGGGTGCAGTGGCGCACCTACGCGCCGCTGTGGGGGCTGGGGCTGTTGATTCCCAGCCGCTGGCGCCGCCTGCACCGCAAGCTGTGCGTGGTGGACGGTGTGGTAGGTTTTTGCGGCGGCATCAACGTCATTGACGACCTGGACGACGTGGCCCTGGGCCGGCTGGAGCGGCCGCGGCTGGATTTTTCGCTGCAGGTGAGCGGCCCGCTGGTGGCCGACATGCTGGAGACGATGGAGCAGCTGTGGTGGCGCCTGCAGGCGTTGCGGGCGGCTCGCCAGCGCGAATTCCGCGCCGCCTGGGAGGCCCTGCGCGAAGCACTCCCGCGGCTGGAACCGTGGGACGAGACGCATTGGCCGACCGGCGCCGCGGCCAACGCCGCCTTGCTGCTGCGCGACAACGTGCGCCACCGCCACGACATCGAAAAGGCCTACCTGAAGGCGATTGGCAGCGCCCGAGAGGAGGTGGTGATTGCCAACGCCTACTTCATCCCCGGGCGCAAGTTGCGCCGCGCCCTGGTGCACGCGGTGCGGCGCGGGGTGCGGGTGCGCCTGCTCATCCAGGGCAAGTACGAGCGATTTTTGCAATACCACGCGCCGCGCCCGGTGCACCACCGCCTGCTGGCCGCCGGGGTGGAGATCCACGAGTACGCGCCCAGCGCCCTGCACGCCAAGGTGGCGGTGGTGGACGGCCGCTGGGCCACCGTGGGCTCCACCAACCTGGACCCGCTGAGCCTGCTGCTGGCCCGCGAAGCCAACGTGGTGACAACCGACGCCCGTTTTGCCCGCCACCTGCGCGACCGCCTGGACGAGCTGATGCGCACCCAGGGCCAGCCGCTGGCGCTGGCCGCGCTGCGGGCCCGCCCCTGGCACGAGCGGGTGCGCGACCGGCTGGCCTTTGGCGTGATGCGCACGGTGCTGTTCCTCACCGGGCACCGGTACTGAGCCATAAGCCTGCGCGGGTGCGCGCCTTTGCCTTCGGTGTTAGGATCAAATGATGCTGATGAAATCGCCGCAATCCATGAACGACGACGCACCACACGACGAAGGCACGCCCGTGTCCGTCAAGATCCGCGAGCGCCTGCAGGCAGCGCGCCGCCGCTTCCACTCCAACGACAACATCGCCGACTTCATCCAGCCCGGAGAGCTCGAGGCCCTGCTCGACGAAGTGACCGAGAAGATGCAGGGCGTGCTCGACAGCATGGTGATTGACACCGCCAACGACCACAACACCGAGGACACCGCCCGCCGTGTGGCCAAGATGTACCTGAAGGAGGTGTTCGCTGGCCGCTACGTCAAAGGCCCGAGCATCACCGAATTCCCCAATGCCGAGCACCTTAATGAGCTCATGATCGTGGGCCCGATCACCGTGCGCAGCGCCTGCAGCCACCATTTCTGCCCGGTGATCGGCAAGATCTGGATTGGGGTGATGCCCAACGAGCACACCAACGTGATTGGCCTGAGCAAGTACGCGCGCCTGGCCGAGTGGATCATGGGCCGCCCGCAGATCCAGGAAGAGGCGGTGGTGCAGCTGGCCGACCTGATCCAGGAAAAGACCCAGCCTGACGGCCTGGCCATCGTGATGGAGGCCAGCCACTACTGCATGGCCTGGCGCGGCGTGAAGGACATGGACAGCAAGATGATCAACTCGGTCATGCGCGGCGTGTTCCTGAAGGACAGCAACCTGCGCCGCGAATTCCTGTCGCTCATTCCACGGGGGAAGTGACATGCTGGTTCGCCTGCTTTACGTCAGCCGCGCGGTCGAGCCCGACAGCTCCGATGCCATCCAGGCCATCCTGTCGGCTGCGCGCCAGCACAACCTGCACAATGGCATCACCGGCATCCTGTGCTACGGGGGCGGGGTGTTCGTGCAGGCGATCGAAGGGGGCCGCTCGGCGGTCAACCGGCTGTACAACCACATCATCGAAGACCCACGCCACAAAGACGTGGAGTTGCTGCACTACGAAGAAATCACCGAGCGCCGCTTCGGAGGCTGGACCATGGGCCAGGTGAACCTGACCAAGCTGAACACCTCCATCGTGCTCAAGTATTCCGAACGGCCGGAGTTTGACCCGTACAGCGTGTCGGGCAAGGTGTCGCTGGCCTTGCTGGAAGAGCTGATGGCCACGGCCAGCATCATCGGCCGGGCGTGAGGGGCGGCCGTTGAGCCCAGGCGTGGCCCTGTGGGGCTGCGATTTCACCAGTGCGCCCAGCCGGCGCAAGCCCATAGTGCTCGCGGTGGGCCGTCTGGAAGGGCGGCCGGGGGCCGCGCGGGCCGCGCTGGAGCGGCTGGACACGTTCGACCAACTGCCGGCGTTTGCTGCACACCTGCGTGAGCCGGGCCCTTGGGTGGGTGGCTTTGACTTGCCGTTTGGCTTGCCGCGTGAACTGGTTGAAACCCTGGGCTGGCCGACCGACTGGCTGGCGTGCATGCGCCATTACGCGGGCCTGTCGCGCGAGGAAATTCGCGCGACCTTCGCCGCCTTTTGCGACGCGCGGCCGGTGGGCGGCAAGTTTGCCCACCGCGCCACCGACGGCCCGGCCGGTTCCAGCCCCAGCATGAAGTGGGTGAACCCGCCGGTGGCCTTCATGCTGCACGCGGGCGTGCCCTTGCTGATCGACGCGGGGGTGCATTTGCCGGGCCTGCGGGCGGGTGACCCCCACCGGGTGGCCCTGGAAGCCTACCCAGGGTTGCTGGCGCGCCGTGTGCTGGGCAGCCGCAGCTACAAAAGCGACGACAAGGCCAAACAGACGCCCGAGCGCTTCATTGCCCGTAAAGACCTGGCGGACGCCCTGGAAACGGGCCGTGTGCCGCTGCTGGCCGACGCCGGCCTGCGCCTGAAATGGACCCACGCGCAACGCGACGCGGTGCTGGACGACGCCAGTGGCGACCGGCTGGACGCGGTGCTGTGCCTGTTGCAGGCGGCCTGGGGCCAGTTGCAGCACCTGGCGGGCCACCCGCGGTACGGCTTGCTGGCGTGCGACCCGCTGGAGGGCTGGATCGTTACCGCCTGAAAAGCCTGCTCAGTGCGGGGTGCCGCAGACCGGGCACGCCGGGTTGCGGCCAAGCTGCACTTCGGTGAACTCCATGCCACGGCCGTCCAGCATCTGCAGCCGGCCCACCAGCCGCGAGCCCATGCCGGCCAGCAGCTTGAGCGCTTCGGCCGCCTGCATGGTGCCCACGATGCCCACCAGCGGTGCGAACACACCCATGGTGGCGCAGCGGATTTCCTCCAGCCCGTCGGTGTCGGGGAAGACGCAGGCGTAGCAGGGAGAGGCCTCCTGGCGCCGGTCATAGACCGACAGCTGGCCGTCGAAGCGGATGGCTGCGCCCGACACCAGCGGCACCCGGTGCTTGACGCAGGCGCGGTTGATGGCGTGGCGGGTGGCGAAGTTGTCGGTGCAGTCCAGCACCACCTGGGCCAGAGGCACCAGCTGGTCGAGCAGGGTGGCGTCGGCGCGCTGCAGCACCGTGTCGATCCGCACCTCGGGGTTGATGGCGTGCATGGCCACCTTGGCCGACTGGGCTTTGGGCAGGCCCACGCGGGACAGGTCGTGGGCGATCTGACGCTGCAGGTTGGTAGCGTCCACCGTGTCGTGGTCCACCAGCGTGATGTGCCCCACGCCGGCGCTGGCCAGGTAGAGCGCCACGGGCGAGCCCAGCCCGCCGGCACCGATGACCAGGGCGTGCGAGGCCAGCAGCTTTTCCTGCCCCTCCACACCCAGCTCGTTGAGCAGGATGTGGCGCGAGTACCGCAGCAGCTGGTCGTCGTTCATGCCGCGGGGCTCAGTTCTCGACCTTCGGGGCTTCGCGTTCGGTCGCCGTTTTGCTGGCCACGACCGGCAAGCCCTTGAGGCGGTTGAGCGCCTGCTGCAACTGGAAGTCCTGGTCGGAGCCGAACTCAGGCAGCGTGCGCTGGCCCGGGTTCTTGCGCTGTTCTTCTTCCAGCCGCAGGCGGGCCTGCTCGCGCTCCTGCTCGCGTTGGCGCAGCGCGGCCTGTTCGGCTTCGCTCAAGGGTTTTTCCTGGCCGTTGCCCAGGTGTTTTTCGAGGTCGGCCTCGCGGGTGCGCAGGGCGGCAAACAGGTTGCCGTCGGCGGTTTCGTCCAGCCACACGTCGGGCACGATGCCCTTGGCCTGGATGGAGCGGCCGCTGGGGGTGTAGTAGCGCGCTGTGGTGAGCTTGAGTCCGGTGTCCGGCCCCAGCGGGCGCACCGTTTGCACCGAACCCTTGCCAAACGTCTGGCTGCCCATGATGGTGGCGCGTTTGTGGTCTTGCAGGGCACCGGCCACGATCTCGCTGGCGGAGGCGGAGCCTTCGTTGACCAGCACCACCAGCGGTACCGTCTTGAGGGCGCCCTTGGTGGCGGTGGTCAGCTTCTGGATCGGGTCGTTGCCGGCCCGGCGCAGGTAGTGGCGCGGCGAGGCCAGGTAGGTGGCCTTGCTTTCTTCGAGCTGCCCGTTGGTGGTGACGACCGTCACATTCTCGGGCAGGAAGGCGGCCGACAGCGCCACGGCCGCGTCGAGCAGGCCACCGGGGTCGTTGCGCAGGTCGAGCACCAGCCCTTTGAGCTGGGGCTGTTCCTTGTAGATCTCTTCGAGTTTGCGGGCAAAGTCTTCGACCGTGCGTTCCTGGAACTGCGACACGCGCAACCAGGCGTAGCCGGGTTCGATCACGCGGGACTTGACGCTCTGGGTCTTGATTTCCTGGCGGGTGATGGTGACCGGGAAGGTCCGGTTTTCATCGCGCCGGAACACGGTGAGCGTGACTTTGGTGTTGGGCTCGCCGCGCATGCGCTTGACGGCGTCGTTGATCGTCATGCCCTTGACCGGGGCCTCGTCGATCTTGGTGATCAGGTCGTTGGATTTGAGTCCGGCACGGAAGGCCGGCGAGTCTTCGATGGGCGACACCACCTTGACCAGCCCGTCTTCCATGGTGATTTCGATGCCCACGCCCACGAAGCGGCCGCTGGTGCCTTCGCGGAATTCCTTGAAGCTCTTCTTGTCGAAGTACTGGGAGTGCGGGTCGAGGCTGGAGACCATGCCCGAGATGGCGTCGGTGATGAGCTTTTTTTCGTCCACCGGCTCCACGTAATCGCTCTTGACCATGCCGAACACGGCCGCGAGCTGCTGCAGCTCTTCCAGCGGCAGCGGGGACAGCGAACCCCGGGCCACCGCCTGCAGTTGCACCGTGGTCAACGCGCCGGCCAGGGCGCCCAAGGCGACCCACCCTGCGATCTTCAATTTCTGGCCCATCACTCAACCCTTGTGTCGGTGGCTTTGCACTATACACCTTGGAGGGGCGGGGCGTCGGCGGGTTCCGTCGTACCCGCACCCGCCGCCCCACCGGCCGGTCAGGCCTTGCCCTGGCTTGCCACGGCCGCCGCGGCGGCTTCGGCGGCGGCCGCATCGCCCAGGTAGTAGCGGCGCAGCGGCTGCATGTCGTCGTCGAACTCGTACACCAGCGGAATGCCGTTGGGGATGTTGAGGTGGACGATGTCGGCGTCCGAGATGCCGTCGAGGTGCTTGATGAGGGCCCGGATGGAGTTGCCGTGGGCGGCGATGAGCACGCGCTGGCCGGAGCGGATGGCCGGTGCCAGCGTGTCGCGCCAGTACGGCACCACGCGGGCCACGGTGTCCTTCAGGCATTCGGTCAGGGGAATCTGCTCGGGCGTCAGGTGGGCGTAGCGGCGGTCCTGGCGCTGGCCGCGCGGGTCTTGGGGCTCCAGCGCCGGCGGCGGGGTGTCGTAGCTGCGGCGCCAGATCAGCACCTGCTCGTCGCCGTACTGCTTGGCCATGTCGGCCTTGTTGAGGCCCTGCAGGGCGCCGTAGTGGCGCTCGTTGAGGCGGTAGTCCTTGATCACCGGCAGCCAGGTGCGGTCCATTTCGTCGAGCACGTACCACAGGGTGTGGATCGCGCGCTTGAGCACGCTGGTGTAGCAGACGTCAAAATCCCAGCCCTCGGCCTTGAGCAGCTTGCCCGCCGACATGGCTTGCGACACGCCGGTGGGCGTGAGGTCCACGTCGGTCCAGCCGGTGAAGCGGTTTTCGAGGTTCCAGGTGGATTCGCCGTGGCGGATCAGGACGAGCTTGTGCATGGTGACAGAAGGCAGTGGTTGAGCAGGAGGTAACCTGTAATTTTAGAATAGCGGGTTGACTAGAAAGGTTTACCGTGGATTTCTTTGTTCAAAACTGGATGTTGTTTGTCGTGGCGATCAGCTCGGGGGCCATGCTGCTGTGGCCCACGCTGGGCAAGGGCGGTGGTGCCGACGGGGTCAGCCCGACCGAGGCGGTGCAGCTGATCAACCGCGAAAAGGCGGTGGTGGTGGATGTGTGTTCGCCCGAAGAGTTTTCGGCCGGCCACGTCACCGGCGCCAAGAGCGTGCCGCTGGGTGAACTGGAGGCCAAGCTGGGCGGTGTGGTGAAGAACAAGTCGGTGCCGGTGGTGATGGTGTGTGCCTCGGGCATGCGCTCGCGCCGTGCAGTGGCCGTGGCCAAAAAGCTGGGCTACGAAAAGGTCTATACCCTGACGGGAGGCATGGGAGCCTGGCGTGGCGCCAACCTGCCGGTGCAAAAAGGCTAAGCTTCGCTCCGTTTTCACTCACAACGCTTCACTTCTTCCATGGCACACGTCAAGATTTACAGCAGCGATTACTGTCCCTACTGCCAGCGCGCCAAGGCGCTGCTGCGCGAACGCGGGGTGGCCGACTGGGAGGAAATCGTCGTGGACGGCAAGCCCGACGTGCGCGCCGCCATGGCCGAGCTGGTGGGCCGCACCAGCGTGCCGCAGATCTTCATCAACGGCCAGCACGTGGGCGGCTGCGACGACCTGCACGCGCTGGATGCGCGCGGTGGCCTGGTGCCCATGCTGACATAATCGGCCTGTTCCGAGTCCCACGCCCGCTGCGGGAATCTTCCGGCAGCGGGCGTTGCTTTGAGTGACCGGGCCATCCCCATACCAACCGAGAGACCCCATGGCAGACCAGACCCCCGTGTTCCAGATCCAGCGCGTGTACCTGAAAGAGGCGTCGCTGGAGCAGCCGAATTCCCCCGCCATCCTGCTGGAGCAGGAGCAGCCCAGCGTGGACATCCAGCTCGGCCTGGAGGCACAGCCGGCCGCTGACGGGGTGTTCGAGGTGGGCGTGACCGTGACGGTGCACACCAAGATCAAGGACCGCACGGTGTTCCTGGTCGAGGCCAAGCAGGCCGGTATTTTCGAGATCCGCAACCTGCCCGAAGACCAGCTCGGCCCCATCCTGGGCATTGCCTGCCCCCAGATCGTGTATCCCTACCTGCGCGGCAACGTGGCCGACCTGATCCAGCGCGCTGGCTTCCCGCCGGTGCACCTGGCCGAGATCAACTTCCAGGCCATGTACGAGCAGCAGCAGGCCCAGCAGGCCGCCGACGGCGCGGGCAGCCTGACGCAGTGACGCGGCACGGCGGGCCAGGCCGATGAATATCACCGTACTCGGGGCCGGCGCCTGGGGCACCGCGCTGGCCATGGCCGCCGCCGGCGACCAGGGTGAGCCGCACACGGTGCGCCTGTGGGCGCGCGACCCGGCGCAGGCGGCCCGCATGCAGGCCGAACGCCAGAATGCGCGCTACCTGCCGGGGCTGGCGTTTCCCGCCCGCCTGAGCGTGTTCCACCAGCCGCTCGAGGCGCTGGCCGGGGCCCTGGCCGATCAGGACCTGCTGGTGCTCGGCACCCCCATGGCCGCCTTGCGCGGCCTGCTGACCGCGCTGCGCGACGCCAGTGCGCCGGTGGTGTGGTTGTGCAAGGGTTTTGAGCGCCCCACCGACGGAGGCGTGGGCTTGCTGGGGCACGAGGTGTGTGCCCAGGTGGCGCCGGCCTTGCGTGCCGGCGTGCTCAGCGGCCCGAGCTTTGCCCAGGAAGTGGCCCGCGGCGCCCCCACCGCCTTGGTGGCGGCCAGCCGCGATGCGGACGTGCGCCAGGTGCTGGTGCAGGCCTTCCACGGCCCGGCGCTGCGCGTTTACGCCAACGACGACGTGGTTGGTGTGGAAGTGGGCGGGGCGGTGAAGAACGTGATGGCGATTGCCACCGGGCTGTGCGATGGGCTGGGGCTGGGGCTGAACGCGCGGGCGGCGCTGATCACCCGCGGCCTGGCCGAAATCTCGCGCCTGGGGCTGGCGCTGGGTGCGCGACCCGAAACCTTCATGGGCCTGAGCGGCCTGGGCGATCTGGTGCTCACCGCCACCGGCGATTTGAGCCGCAACCGCCAGGTGGGGCTGCTGTTGGCCCAGGGGCAGACGCTGCAGCAGGCGGTCGATTCACTGGGCCATGTGGCCGAGGGCGTGTACAGCGCCCGCACGGTGGCGCAGCGCGCCCGCAGCTTGCAGGTGGACATGCCGATCACCGAGGCGGTGGTGGCCCTGCTCGATGGCCAGCTGACGCCGGCCCAGGCGTTGGCACGGCTGATGGGCCGCGACCCGGTGGCGGAAACCCGCTGAGCCGCGGGCCCCGCTCAGAATTCCCAGTTGTCGATCAAGCGGGTGCGGCCGAGTTTGGCCGCGCCCAGGGCCACCAGCTGGCCGGGCTGGAAATCGTGGGGCTGGGGTGGCTGCAGGTCGTCGCGTCGGCGCACGGTGAGGTAATCGACCAGCCAGCCGCGCTGCGCCAGCGTGTGGGTGGCGAGCTGTTCCAGCGCGGCCAGGTTGTGCTCGCCGCCCAAAACGCCGGCCGCCAGCGCCTTGAGGGCTTGCGAGAGTTGCACCGCTTCGGCGCGCTCGTCGGCGCTCAGGTAGCCGTTGCGCGAACTCAGGGCCAGGCCGTCGGGGGCGCGTTCGATCTCGCCGCCATGGATGGTGACGGGCAGCGCGAACTGGCGCACCATCTGCCGGATGACCATGAGCTGCTGGTAGTCCTTCTTGCCGAACACCGCATGGCCTTGGCCGCGCGACTGGCCAAACACGATCTGGAACAGCTTCATGACCACAGTGCTGACGCCGGTAAAGAAGCCGGGGCGGAAGTGGCCTTCGAGCATGTCGGCCAGGGCCGTGGGCGGGTGCACCTTGAAGCCCTGGGGCTCGGGGTAGAGCTCCTGTTCGGATGGCGCAAACACCACGTCGCAGCCCTGGGCCGCGAGTTGGTCGCAGTCGGCCTGCAGGGTGCGGGGGTAAGTGTCGAAGTCTTCGTGCGGCAGGAACTGCAGCCGGTTGACGAAGATGCTGGCCACGGTCACGTCGCCCAGCGGCTTGGCCTGGCGCACCAGGGCCAAGTGGCCGGCGTGCAGGTTGCCCATGGTGGGCACGAAAGCGGGCGCTTCAAAGCGTGCGAGGTGCTGCCGCAGCTCGGCAATGGTGTGGATCACTTGCATGGGTTTACCAGGCGTGCACGGCGTTGTCGGGGAAGCTGCCGTCTTTCACGGCCTGGACGTAGGCGGCCATGGCGTGGCGCACGCTGCTCTGTCCGTCCATGAAGTTGCGCACGAATTTCGGGTTCTTGCCCAGGTTGATGCCCAGCATGTCGTGCATCACCAGCACCTGGCCGGCGGTGCCGTTGCCGGAGCCGATGCCGATGGTGTGGCAGCGCGGCAGTTGTTGCGTCACTTCGCTGGCCAGGGCTGCGGGCACCATTTCCAGCACCAGCATGGCGGCGCCGGCGTCCTGCAGTTCGAGCGCTTCGCGTTTCAGGCGCAGGGCATCGCCCTCGTTGCGGCCCTGCACGCGGTAGCCGCCCAGCGCGTGCACGGTCTGGGGCGTGAGGCCCAGGTGGGCACAGACCGGGATGCCGCGCTCCACCAGGAAACGCACGGTCTCGGTGGTCCAGCCACCGCCTTCGAGCTTGACCATGTGGGCGCCGGCGTGCAGCAGGGCCGACGCACTGCGGATGGCCTGTTCCTTGGACTCGTGGTAGCTGCCGAAGGGCAGGTCGCCAATCACCCAGGCGGTGCCTTGCACCCGGCGCAGGCCGCGGGTGACGCTTTCGACGTGGTAGCACATGGTCTCGAGCGTCACGCCCACCGTGCTGCTCAGGCCTTGGCAGACCATGCCCAGCGAGTCGCCGATGAGCAGGCATTCGACGCCGGCGCTGTCGGCCACGGCGGCAAATGTGGCGTCGTAGGCGGTGAGCATGGTGATTTTTTCGCCGCGTTCGCGCATTTCCTGCAGGCGAGGCAGGCTCAC
>JAUWAE010000279.1 GCA_030602185.1 Comamonadaceae bacterium | reverse complement strand
GTGGTGGGCGATCCGGCCGATGCCAGCCCCAACGGCGAGGGCGGCGACTGGCTGATCGTGATGCAGGAAACGTCCGACGCCAGCGTGCTGGAGGCCCTGGTGCAGGCCTTTGGCCTGACCGCGCGCGAGGCCGAGGTGCTGTATTGGGTGGCCAAGGGCAAGATCAACCGCGACATCGGTGACATCCTGGGCGCCAGCCCGGCCACGGTGAAGAAGCACCTGGAGCGCATCCACGCCAAGCTGGGGGTGGAGACGCGCACCGCCGCGGCGGCCATGGCAATCAACCGGGTGCCCGCTTTGCAGCCGCGGGGGGCCTGACGGTTTCGGGCCGCTCGTACGCCACCTGGCGTACAGACGCAGAACAGGGTAATCCCTAGCATGGAGTTGTCCGTGCCCGAACCCCACTGCCAAGGGGTTCCCAGCGGCAAGCCTGCCCACTGACCCCGTTTGGAGCCTGAGATGATGAAGCGTCGTTCTACCCTGAAAGCCCTGTCGGCGGCCGCTGCCGTCGGTACCGTCGGCGGCCTGACCGCCTTGCCCGCCCGCGCCAACACCCCCATCAAGATCGGCGTGCTGCACAGCCTGTCGGGCACCATGGCCATTTCCGAGACCGTGCTGAAAGACACGGTGCTGATGGCGATCGACGAGATCAATGCCAAGGGCGGCGTGATGGGCCGCAAGCTCGAAGCCGTGGTGGTGGACCCGGCCTCCAACTGGCCGCTGTTTGCCGAGCGTGCCCGCCAGCTGCTGACGCAGGACAAGGTGGCCGCCGTGTTCGGCTGCTGGACCTCGGTGAGCCGCAAGTCGGTGCTGCCGGTGTTTGAAGAACTCAACGGCCTGCTGTTCTACCCCGTGCAGTACGAGGGCGAGGAAATGAGCCCCAACGTGTTCTACACCGGCGCCGCCCCCAACCAGCAGGCCATTCCGGCGGTGGAATATCTGATGAGCGCCGACGGTGGCTCGGCCAAGCGCTTCGTGCTGCTGGGCACCGACTACGTGTACCCCCGCACCACCAACCGCATCCTGCGCGCCTTCCTCAAGTCCAAGGGCATCCCCGACAGCGACATCATGGAGGAATACACCCCCTTCGGCCACAGCGACTACCAGTCCATCATCGCCCGCATCAAGCAGTTCTCGGCCCAGGGCAAGAAGACGGCGGTGGTCTCCACCATCAACGGCGACTCCAACGTGCCGTTCTACCGCGAACTGGGCAACCAGGGCCTAAAGGCGACCGACGTGCCCGTGGTGGCCTTCAGCGTGGGCGAGGAAGAGCTGCGCGGTGTGGACACTCGTCCGCTGGTGGGTCACCTGGCCGCGTGGAACTACTTCATGAGCCTGAAGAACCCGGCCAACGACGAGTTCACCAAAAAGTGGGCCGCGTTTGCCAAGGCCAAGAACATCCCCGGTCACCGCGACCGCCCCCTGACCAACGACCCGATGGAGGCGACCTACATCGGCCTGCACATGTGGAAGCAGGCCGTCGAGAAAGCCAAATCGACCGACGTGGACAAGGTGCGCGTGGCGATGCGCGGCCAGACCTTCAAGGCGCCGGGCGGCTTCGAATCCAAGATGGACGAGAAGAACCACCACCTGCACAAGCCGGTGTTCATTGGCGAGGTGCGCGCCGACGGCCAGTTCAACGTGGTGTGGAAGACCAAAGGCCCGGTGCGTGCCCAGCCCTGGAGCCCGTTCATCGAAGGCAACGACAAGAAGCCTGACACCCCGCAGAAGTCCGCCTGAGCGGGGGTGCCACGATGAGTTTGCCTGCTCTGCGTGAATGCGTGTGCCGCGTCAACCGCCTGTGCGCGGGTGTGCTGGTCGGCCTGATGGTGGTCTGGTCCGCCACGGCGCACGCACTCACACCCCAAGAAGCCCTGGCCTTTGCCGAGGGCGACACCACCGAACGCATCGAGGTAATGGAGCGCCTGCTCGCCTCGGGCGACGAACGGGCCGAGGCGCTGATCCGCGCCATGGCGCGCGAGGCGGT
Source organism: Comamonadaceae bacterium (assembly GCA_030602185.1). Taxonomy (GTDB): domain Bacteria; phylum Pseudomonadota; class Gammaproteobacteria; order Burkholderiales; family Burkholderiaceae_C; genus JAUWAE01. Next base: position 505 of record JAUWAE010000279.1, on the reverse strand, counting down.
GCAGGTGCGGGGCGAGCAGGTGCTCATTGTGGACGGCGCTGAGGCCATCGACGCCGTGACGGGGCAACCCGACACGGCCGATGGGGCCTCCAGCGTGATGATCAACAACCGCCTGAGGGGAGCCGTGCAGCGCACCCTGGCGGGCATGGATTTGCTGGGTGACGATGTGCGTCGCCAGCGCGAGGCGGCCCTGCGCCTGCGGGCCAGCCTGTTCAACACCCCCGACGACTCGCAGCTGGCGTTGGTCGACAATGCCCTGTCACCCCGGCACGCCAGCCAGCTGGACCCCCGCGCCCGCAGCACGCTGGAAGACGCCCGTGCCGCCCTGTGGCTGACCAGCAGCGACCCGGCGCAACGCCTGGCCGCCGCCGAAGCACTGGCCGATGTGGGACAGACGATCGTGCGCAGCATGCTGGCGCGCCAGCTGGAAGCCGAAACCGACGCCGCCGTCAAGGCGGCCCTCACCAAATCCCTGGCCCGGGTGGACAGTGCGCTGGTCCGCAGC
>JAUWAE010000096.1 GCA_030602185.1 Comamonadaceae bacterium | reverse complement strand
ACGGCGGTTCAATGCCATGGCCGCGCCGCCGGCCCAGATCTCCACACCGGGCGGCAATTGGTCGGCCAATTGTTCCAGGCTGCCGATCACGTCACGCCGCGAGGCGTGGGCACTGAAGCTCAAGGCCACCACGTCGATCTGTAACTGCCGGGTGGCCTGCACGATGTCGGCCAGCGGCGTGGATATGCCCAGGGCCAGCCGCTCACACGACTCCAGCGCGAAAAAGCACTCCGCCATCAGCAGCCCAAGCCCGTGCTGCTCGGGCGGCGTGGTGGTCAACAGCACACGCGGAGGGCGCTGCAGGGCCTGCCCACCGGCGTCGACCCCGGCAATCGCCTCCCGCAGCACGGTCTGCAGCACCTCGGTAAAGAGGTGCTCCTGGTAAACCGACAGCTCGCCCCGCAGCCAGGTTTCACCCACCAGCACGCACAGCGGCGCGACCAGCTGCTCCACCGTCACACCCAGGCCCTGGCGCAGGATTTGCTGCTGCAGCGCCTGCCGGATCAGGTCGGTGCGATTGTCCATCAGCCAACGCAGCCAAAGCCCATGGACATCGGCCAGCCCGCTGCCGGCCTCCCCTGGCGACACGACCCGGGGCTCGGCAGCGGACACGTCGGCGCGGGCCAGCAGCTCCAGTTGCTCGACCGTCAGCGAGACAACCTTGCCGGGCCGGTGGCCCGCATCCAGCAGGCGCTTGATGACCCGCAGGCGCTGCGCCTGTGCGTGTGGGTATGCCCGCTCGCCATTCGCGTCGCGCAGGGGCGTGGGAAAACCGTAACGCCGCTCCCACACCCGCAAGGTGTCCTTGCCCAGGCCGGTGTCGCGCTCCACTTCCGCGATGGACCACATCACATCGGGCGAACTGGACTCGGGCTGATCGGAATGGGGTTCGTTCATGGTTGCATCCGTTGGCGGGTGCGCTGCGTAGTCTGGTTGAAAACCAAACCATTGCACACGCGAACGCAACTTTAGCATACAATGAATTTGTCTAGGACAATAAATCACCACCGTCAGGAGTCTGCATGAAAGTCGCCATCGTTGGTTCGGGCATTTCCGGCTTGGCCGTTGCTCACAAGCTGCGTGGGCAAGCCAGCGTCACCCTGTTCGAGGCAGGCGACTACTTTGGCGGGCACACACACACGGTGGACGTGACGCTGCCCGGCCCCGACGGCTTGGTCACCCATGGCGTGGACACCGGTTTCCTGGTGTTCAACGAGCGCACCTACCCCCACCTGATCGCCCTGTTTGAGGAGCTGGGAGTGGCCACGGCGCCGTCGGACATGTCGTTTTCGGTTCAGGTGCCGGGTGTGCGGGGCCAGCAGCCGCTGGAGTGGAGCGGCAGCAGCCTGGCCACCGTGTTCGCCCAGAAACGCAACCTGATGAGCCCGCGCTTCCTGGGCATGCTGAGCGACCTGCTGCGCTTCAACCGCCTGTGCACGCGCCTGGCAGTGGAGCAGCGCGAGGCCGCGATGGTGCAGCCGCTGCACGATTTCCTCGACCAGCACCGCTTCGGCCAGGCCTTCCGCGACTGGTACTTCCTGCCCATGCTGGGGTGCATCTGGAGCTGCCCGACCGACCAGATGCTGCGCTTCCCGGTGGCCACCATGATCCGTTTCTGCCACAACCACGGGCTGCTGCAGGTGAACGACCGCCCGCAATGGCACACGGTGGCAGGCGGGGCCCGGCATTACGTGGAGCGGATCGTGGCCGAGGTGCCCGATGCGCGACTGAACACCCCGGTGCGCCGCGTCGCCCGCGACGCCGCCGGCGTGACGGTGTTCACCGACCACGGCAGCGAGCGCTTCGACCAGCTGGTGCTGGCCGCCCATTCGGACCAGGCCCTGGCGCTGCTGGAGCGCCCCACCGCCGCCGAAGCCGAAGTGCTGGGCGCGATCCGCTACCAGCCCAACCGCGCCGTGCTGCACACCGACACATCGGTGCTGCCGCAACGCCGCGCCGCCTGGGCTGCGTGGAACTACGAGCGCGCGGGCGCCGCCGAGCAGGAGTCCACCCGGGTGTGCCTGCATTACCTGCTCAACAACCTGCAGCCCCTGCCGTTCAGCCAGCCGGTGGTCGAGTCGCTCAACCCGGTGCGACCCATCGACCCCGCCAAGGTACTGGGCGAGTTCGAGTACAGCCACCCGGTGTTCGACCTGGCCGCGATCGCCGCCCAGCGCCGCGTGCCCGAACTGCAGGGTCATCAGCACACCTGGTACTGCGGCGCCTGGACCGGCTACGGCTTCCACGAAGACGGGCTGAAGTCTGGCTTGGCCGTGGCAGACCAGCTGCTGGCCCAGACCGCCGCCGCCCGGAGGGCTGCGGCGTGACCCAGGGCGCCGTGGCCCAGATCGGCTTTGGCCAAGTACGGCACACGCGCCTGCGCCCACGCCGCCACGCCTTCGCCTACGCCACCTGGTTCCTGCTGCTGCCCATGCGGCGGTTGAACGACGCGGAGGCCATGGGGGGCCTGGCGGTGAACCGGTCGGCGGCCATCAGCTTCCATGACCGCGACCACGGCGACGGCCGCGGCCCCGAACGGGGCGGCGCCGTGGCGTGGTTGGAGGACATGCTGCACAGCGAGGGCATCAGCGACGCCGATGGCGAGATCTGGCTGCACACCTACCCGCGCGTGCTGGGCTACACCTTCAAGCCAGTGAGCTTCTGGTACTGCCACCGCGCCGATGGCAGCCTGCGCGCCGTGGTGGCCGAGGTGAACAACACCTTCGGCGAACGCCACTGCTACCTGCTGGACAGCCCGCGCTACGGTGCCGAACTGCGTGCCGACAAGTGCTTCCATGTCTCGCCGTTCTGCCGCATCAGCGGCGGCTACCGCTTCCGCTTCCTGCGCACGGTGCACGCCGGCCAAGCCCGCACCGTGGTGCGGGTGGACCACGACGACGCGGACGGCCCGCTGCTCAACACCAGCGTCAGCGGCACCCTGCACCCCATCAGCCCAGACACGCTGCGGCGTGCGCTGTGGCGCTACCCCGCCATGACCGCGATGGTCATGGCCCGCATCCATTGGCAGGCCCTGCAACTGTGGTGGAAACGCGTGAGTTTCCACCGCAAGCCGCCGGCCCCCGACCGTTTCGTGACCCGCTAGCCCTGGAGCCTCACGCATGAACACCTTCACCGCCACCGCCCCCACCCACCTGCAACTGCCGGCCCAGACGCCGGCCGCTGCGCGCACCGTCTTCAAACTGTTGCAGCGCCTGCGCCACGGCTCGCTGACCGTGCAGTTGCCCGACGGCAGTGCCCAGACCCTGGGCGACGGCCAGGGCGTGCACGCCACCATCCACCTGCACAACTGGAACGTGTGCAGCGCCGCGCTCAAGTCGGGCGACATCGGCTTTGCCGAAAGCTACATCGCAGGCGACTGGACCACCCCCCACCTCGACGACCTGCTGCGCCTGTTCCTGGCCAACCGGCAGGCGCTGGAAGACGTGATCCACGGCTCCTGGGCTGGGCGGTTATTGTACCGGCTGCGCCACCTGCTGCACCGCAACACCAAGCGCAACAGCCGCAAGAACATCCATGCCCATTACGACCTGGGCAACGCCTTCTACACCCTGTGGCTGGACGGGACGATGAACTACTCGTCGGCACTGTTCGACGGTGGTCGGGAACAACCCCTGGCCGACGCCCAGCACGCCAAGGTGCGGCGCGCGCTGAGCATGGCCGGCGTGCAGCCCGGCCACCGCGTGCTGGAAATCGGCTGCGGTTGGGGCGCACTGGCCGAAAAGGCGACGGTGGAGTTCGGCGCCCACGTCACTGGCGTGACGCTGTCCACCGAGCAGCTGGCCTGGGCGCAACAGCGCCTGGCCGCCCTGGGGCAGGCGGACCGCGCCGACCTGCGACTGCAGGACTACCGCGACATTGCCGATGCGCCGTTCGATGCCATCTGCTCCATCGAGATGGTGGAAGCCGTGGGACGCGAGTACTGGCCCACCTACTTTGGCAAGGTGGCACAGCTGCTCAAGCCGGGCGGGCGCGCCTGCATCCAGAGCATCGTGATCCAGGACCGGTTGTTCGACCGCTACATCCGCTCCACCGACTTCATCCAGCAGTACATCTTCCCGGGCGGCTGCCTGCCCTGCCCGCGCGAATTCCGGCGTGAGGCCGAGGCCGCCGGCCTGCGGGTGGTGGACGAGTTCGCCTTTGGCGCCGACTATGCCGAAACCTGCCGCCGCTGGCGCGAGGACTTTGTGGCCCGCCGCGACGAGGTGCTGGCGCTGGGCTTCGACGAACGCTTCCTGCGCATCTGGGAGTTCTACCTGGCGTACTGCGAAGCGGGCTTTGCCGCGGGAGACATCGATGTCGTGCAATACACCTTGGTCAAGTGAGCGCCCACTGACCGGCTGGAACCGCCGGGCGCTGCTGGGCGCCGCACTGGCCACCGGTGCGGTGCTGACCGCCCCGGCCTGGGCCAACGCGCCAGGGAACGGTAGCGCGTCGGCGGCGGCACTGGCCCAGTTGCCGGGCAGCCGGCTCCAGGGTGAAGCTACGCTGCGCTTCTTCGGTTTGCGGGTGTACCACGCGCGGTTGTGGACGAAGCCGGAGTTCCGCGCCGATCGCTTCATCGAACAACCCGTGGTGCTGGAGCTGGAGTACCTGCGCGACCTCAAGGGTGGCGCGATTGCCGAACGCTCGGTGCAGGAGATGCGGCGTGCCGGCGGCTTCAGCGAAGCCCAGGCCGAGGGCTGGCTGGCCGAGATGCGTCGCATCTTCCCCGACGTGAAAAACGGCGACCGCCTGACCGGCCTGTACGAGCCGGGCCAGGGTGCACGCTTCTGGTACAACGGCCAGCCCGCCGGCGCTGTCGCGGACCCGGAATTTGGCCGGCTGTTCTTCGGCATCTGGCTCGCGCCCACCACGTCGGAGCCCGCCATGCGGCTGGCCCTGCTGGGCCAGGGCGCCACCCGTTGAGGCCGGCCACCATGCCCCTGCGCGACGGCCTGCAGTACGGTTTGCTGGGCCTGCCGCTGGCCTTCGTGGCACTGCCACTGTACGTGCACCTGCCCAATGTGTACGCCAACCAGTTCGGCGTGCCACTGGCCACGCTGGGCGCGGTGCTGCTGTTGGCACGCCTGTTCGATGCAGTCACCGACCCGTGGCTGGGTCGTGTCAGCGACCGGCTGTTCGCACGCTCGCACCGCTGGGTGCTGGGCGTGGGTGCCGGCTCGGCCCTGGTGCTGCTGGCGGGAATGGGCTTGCTGTTCTTTCCGCCGTGGGCCACGGTGGATGCTCGTCAGGTCGCGCTCGGGCTGTTCTTCGGGCTGCTGCTCACCACCGCCGCCTACAGCCAGCTGGCCATCGCCCACCAGTCGTGGGGGGCCCGGCTGGGCGGAAGCGAGGTGCAGCGGGCGCGCATCGTGGCCTGGCGCGAAGGCGCGGGGCTGGTGGGGGTGGTGCTGGCGTCGGTGCTGCCCACCTGGCTGGGCTGGGAGGGCTGGGTCACGGTGTTCGGTGTGGCGCTCGCGCTGGGCTGGCTGGCCTGGAGCCGGGCCACGCCGCCCTCCCTGGCACCAACCGAGGTACGCACGGCAGTCGCCATGTACGGCTGGCAGGCCATGCTGCACCCCTGGCGCCACGCCCCATTCCGGCGCCTGATGGGAGTGTTCGTGCTCAGTGGCCTGGCCAGCGCCATGCCCGCCACGCTGGTGCTGTTCTTCATCCAGGACCGGCTTGCCGCGCCCGCGCAGGAGCCGCTGTTCCTCGCCACCTATTTCGTCTGTGCCGCCGTGTCGCTGCCCCTGTGGATGCGCGTGGTTGGCCGCCTGGGCCTGGCGCGCACCTGGCTGGCAGGCATGGGCCTGTCGGTGGCGGTGTTCATCTGGGCCGCCACCCTGTCCACCGGCGATGTGCTGGGCTTCTGGTCGGTGTGCGCGCTGTCGGGCCTGGCGCTGGGCACCGACCTGGCCCTGCCCGGCGCACTGCTGGCCGGTGTCATTGGCGACCAAGGCGACCGGGGCCAGCGCGAGGGTGCCTACTTCGGCTGGTGGAACCTGGCGGCCAAGCTCAACCTGGCTCTGGCCGCCGGGCTCGCCCTGCCCCTGCTGGGCTGGCTGGGCTACCAACCGGGCCAGTCCACCCCCAACGGGCTGTTCGCGCTCACTGTGGCCTACGCTGTGCTGCCCTGCGCCATCAAGCTGGCAGCGGCGGCGGGCCTGTACTGGCATTTTGTGCGTCCGGCGCCGGCCCCCGGCACGGCCCTTCTCCCCGCTTCCAAGGAGGTTCCATGACACCCCCCCAAGCCTCTTTCTCCACCCACGTGTCGGGGCGCGCAGGCCGCCGTCGGCTGCTCACCGGGCTGGCCAGTGCCGCTCTGGGCTGCGCCGTCCTGCTCGGTCTGAGCGGCTGCGCCAGCCAGGACATCCAGAAATACGCCGCCGAAAAGCCCGTGCTGGACCTGGCCGAGTACTTCAACGGCAAGGTGATCGCCCACGGCGTGTTCCAGGACCGCAGCGGCCAGGTGGTGCGCCGCTTCGTGGTGGACATGCAAGGCACCTGGAACGGCAACCAGGGCGTGCTGGACGAACATTTCACTTACTCCGACGGCAGCAAGGACCGCCGCATCTGGCGCCTGACCAAGCACGCCGACGGCCGCTACAGCGGCACCGCCGACGACGTGGTGGGCCCGGCCAGCGGGCAGGCGGTAGGCAACGCCTTCTACTGGACCTACACCCTGCGCCTGCCGGTGGACGGCAAGACTTACGACGTGCGCTTTGACGACTGGATGTACCTTGTGGACGAACGCGTGATGCTCAACCGCGCCACGATGAGCAAGTTCGGCGTGCGGCTGGGCGAAGTGACGCTGTCGTTCCAGAAGGTCGGCCCATGAGCCTGAACCCACCGATCCGCGACTGGCGCGGCCGGCGCGTCTGGCTGGTGGGTGCCTCCACCGGCATCGGGCGGGCGCTGGCGCACAAGCTGCACGGCCTGGGCGCCACGGTCATCGTGTCGGCCCGCAAAGCCGCAGAGCTGAATGCGTTCGTGGCCGAGCACCCCGGCAGCCTGGCCCTGCCGCTGGACGTGACCGACGCCACTGCCGTGCAAGCCGCCACCGCATCGGCATTGCAAGGCGGCCCGCTGGACCTGGTGTGCTACTGCGCCGGCCACTACCGGGCCATGCGCGCCACCGCCATGGACCTGGACGACCTGCTGCGCCACCAGCGCGTCAACACCGAAGGCGCGCTGCGCCTGCTGCACGCGGTCACGCCCGCACTGCTGGCGCGCGGCCAAGGCCACCTCAGCCTGGTCAGCAGCGTGGCCGGCTTTCGGGGCTTGCCGCAGAGCCTGGCCTACGGCCCCACCAAGGCCGCGCTCATCAACCTGGCCGAGGCGCTGTACCTCGACCTGCACCCCCACGGCCTGGGGGTGAGCGTGATCAACCCCGGCTTTGTGGAAACGCCGCTGACCGCGCAAAACACCTTCACCATGCCGGCGCTCATCACCCCCGCGCAGGCAGCCGATGCCATCGTGGCCGGCTGGGCGCGTGGCGAATTCGACATCCACTTCCCCAAACGCTTCACCCGCGTGATGAAGCTGCTGCGGCTGCTCCCTTACCGGCTGTACTTTCCTCTGGTGCGCCGCGCCACCGGCCTGTGAACACCCCCGCCATGCCCACCCCCGCACCCACCTCGCCCAGCTCGGCCGCCGACGCCACCGAGGCGTTGGACCACCTGGTGCAGGCCTTCGGGGGCCTGTCGCCCGACAACCTGCCAGCCCTGGTGGCCCTCTACGCCGCCGACGCCCGCTTCAAAGACCCGTTCAACGACGTGCAGGGCCAGGCCGCCATCGAGGCCATCTTCCGCCACATGTTCACCGCGCTGCACGAACCGCGCTTCGTCGTCACCCAACGGGTGCAGCAAGGCCCGCAGGTGTTCCTGACCTGGGATTTCCACTTCCGCTTCCGCCGTTTCGACACGGTGACGCCGCAAACCGTGCGCGGCGCCAGCCACCTGGTGTTCAACGACCAGGGCCGGGTCACGCTGCACCGCGACTACTGGGACGCGGCCGAGGAACTGTACGAAAAGCTGCCCGTGGTGGGTGGCCTGATGCGCTGGCTCAAGCGCCGCGCCAACACCTAGGCCTGCGGCCATGAGCTACCGGGTGGTCTGGTTCAAGCGCGACCTGCGGGTGCACGACCACGCCCCGCTGGCCGACGCCGCCCGCCAGGGGCCGGTGCTGTGCCTGTACGTGGTGGAACCCAGCCTGTGGGCGCAGCCCGACGCGGCCACCCAACACTACCGTTTCATCGCCGAGTCGCTGGCCGACCTGGACCGCGAACTGCGCGCCCGGGGCAGCCGGCTGCACCTCGCCGTGGGCGAGGTGGTGGACGTGCTGGACCGGCTGCACCACGAGGCCCCGTTCGCCGCGCTGCACGCCCACGAGGAAACCGGCAACGCCCACACCTACGCACGCGACCGGGCCGTGGCCCGCTGGTGCCGCGAAAGCGGTGTGGCCTGGCGCGAATGGCCACAGTTTGGCGTGGTACGCGGCCTGCGCGACCGCCGGCTGTGGCAGCCACGCTGGGAGGCGTTGATGGCCCAGCCGCTGGTGGCGGCGCCCGAGCACATCGTGCCGGTGGACACAGGGGGCGAGCCGGCGCAGACCCTTGCACCCGGCCTCACGCAAACCTCTCCCCCCGCGTCAGGTCACCCCGGCGTCCACCCCTGGTCCGCCACCACCCTGCCCGGCCCCCAAGCCCTGGGCCTGCCCGCCTGGGAGCCTCCCCAGCGACAGCGCGGCGGACGCGCCCGGGGCCTGGCGGTGCTGGACGACTTCTTGAGCGACCGCAGCGCCCGCTACCGGGGAGGCATTTCCTCGCCCCTGAGCGCGCCCGACGCCTGCTCGCGCCTGTCGGCCCACCTGGCCTACGGCACTGTGGGCTTGCGCGAGGTGGTGCAGGCCACCCGCGCCACGCGCCGCGCCCTACCGCCCGAAGCCAGCCTCCAGGAACAAGGCCTGCAGGCCTTCCACAGCCGGCTGTATTGGCACTGCCACTTCATCCAGAAGCTCGAAAGCGAACCCGAACTGGAGTGGCGCAACCTGCACCGCGGCTACGACGGCCTGCGCGAGGCCGACTGGAACCCCGCCCACTTCGACGCGCTGACCCAGGGTCGCACCGGCTGGCCCATGGTGGACGCCTGCGTGGCCATGCTGCGCGCC
>JAUWAE010000221.1 GCA_030602185.1 Comamonadaceae bacterium | reverse complement strand
CCGGCTCATCAGTACCCGTGCCCGCTCGCCCTCGGGACTGTCTGGCAGCCCGATCACGATGCGGTCGGGTCGCATGAAGTCGTCGATTGCCGCGCCTTCCTTCAGGAACTCCGGGTTGGAGACCACCGCAAAGGGCAGCGCCGGCAGACCGCGGCGCTGCAGTTCCACCTCGATCGCCTGGTGGACCTGCTCTCCCGTCCCCACCGGCACAGTCGATTTGTTGACCACCACCTGGAAGCTGCGCATGTGCTGCCCGATGCGGCGTGCCACCTCTAGCACATGCTGGAGGTCGGCCGAGCCGTCTTCCTGTGGGGGCGTGCCAACCGCGATGAATACGACTTCGGCGTCGGGCAGTGCGCTGGCCATGGCGGCGGTGAAGCGCAGCCGGCCGGCCTGCGCGTTGCGCCGCACCAAGTCGTCCAGGCCCGGTTCGTAGATGGGCACGCCACCCGCTTGCAGCAGGGCGATGCGGCCATGGTCATGGTCCACCCCCGTCACCTGGTGGCCCAGCTCGGCCAGGCAGGCCGCCGTCACCAGGCCCACGTAGCCCGCACCGATCACTGTCACGTTCATGTTGCACTCCTGTTGGGTCTCGGGCCATGGTGTGGGTGCGCGGTGAAAGCGGTTTGACGGCAACGTGACAAAGCCGTGAAACCGGACTCGTCATGGAAAAGTCATGGATGTGCCATGCGGGCGTCATGCGGGGTTTGAACAATCTTTATCAAACAAGGAGCCCCACATGAAAGAGACGCCTGTACCCACCCTTGCGCTGTCGCCGGCCATGAGCTTGGCGGCCTGGTTGCGCCCGGCGCCGGCCATGCCCGCCTCCCCAGTGGTGTGCCCGGCCGACGGGCTGGAAGTGGCGTGGGCCCGGCACCTGGACGAGGTGCGCGAAGCCCAGCGCCTGCGCCACGAGGTGTTCGCCGGTGAGATGGGCGCGCGCCTGTCGTCGACACTGCCGGGCCACGACATCGACCTGTTCGACGACTACTGTGAGCACCTGCTGGTGCGCGATGCCGCCACCGGCCTGGTGGTGGGCACCTACCGGGTGCTGACGCCAGCCCAGGCCAAGCGCGTGGGCAGCTTCTACAGCGACACCGAATTCGACCTCACGCGCCTGCGCGGCCTGCGCGAACAGATGGTGGAACTGGGGCGCAGCTGTGTGCACCCCGAGCACCGCCACGGCGGTGTGATTCTGGCGCTGTGGGGGGCCTTGGCCGAATTCATGGCCCGCAACCGACTCGACACCATGATCGGTTGTGCCAGCATCCCGATGCAGCACGAAGGGCCACACGGGCTGGTGGGCGGCGGTCATGCAGCGGCCAGTATCTGGCGGCAGGTTCAGGCCACGCACCTGGCGTCGATCGAATACCACGTGCGCCCGCGCCTGCCGCTGCCGGTGGAGGAACTCGACAGCGAGCTGGTGGTCGAGCCGCCGGCGCTGATCAAGGGTTACCTGCGCCTGGGTGCCAAGGTGCTGGGGCCGCCGGCGTGGGACCCGGACTTCAACGCCGCCGACCTGCCGATGATGATGCGCCTGGCCGACCTGCCGGCCCGCTACCGCAAGCACTTTCTGGGGGCGTGATGCGCAACGCCTGGGCACCGGATGGGGGCAGCGCCGACCACTGGGTGGGCACCGCACTGGAGCACGACGACGACCATGACGACGGGCCCGAAGCCGAGGCGCCAGACAGCCGGCCACGCTTGCGTACCGTTTTCATCTCGGACGTGCACCTGGGTACACCCGGCTGTCAGGCCAAGGCACTGCTGGCTTTCCTGAAAGCCCACCCGAGCGACCGGCTTTACCTGATTGGCGACATCATCGACGGCTGGCAGTTGCGCCGGCGCTGGTTCTGGCCGCAGAGCCACAACGACGTGGTCCAGAAGGTGTTGCGGCGCGCGCGCAAGGGCTGCAAGGTGATTTACGTGCCCGGCAACCACGACGAATTCGCCCGGCATTTCGTTGGCCACAAATTCGGCGGGGTGGACGTGGTGGAGGATGCGATCCACACTACCGCCGATGGTCGCAAGCTCTGGGTGCTGCACGGCGACCATTTCGACGGCGTGATCCAGTACGCCAAGTGGCTGGCCTACCTGGGCGACAACCTGTACGAGTTGACGCTGCGCCTCAACACCCACCTCAACTCGCTGCGCGCGCGCCTGGGGCTGCCGTACTGGTCGCTGTCTCAGTACCTTAAGCACCGCGTCAAATCGGCCTTGAACTACGTGTTGCGCTTCGAAGGGGCGGTCGCGGCCGAGGCGCGCAAACGGGGGCTCGACGGTGTAGTCTGCGGGCACATCCATCGCGCTGAAATGCGCGACATCGACGGAACCCTGTACTGCAACGATGGCGACTGGGTCGAGAGCCTGACCGCGCTGGTCGAGCACCAGGACGGGCGCTTGCAGATCGTCCAGTGGCAGGCCCAGCCGGCGAAGGCGGCCCGGCCGGCCATTACGCCACAGGCCGTCACCTGATTGCCGTCGGTCATTCATGCTGGTGTCATAAAAATGTCATTGGGCTGCTCAATAATGTGAGTCAAAGACCCATAACGACAACAATTTCCCTATGAGCGTATCTACCTCGTCCAAGCACGTGTTTCTGGACAGGGACCAGAGCATTCTGGCCTTCAATGAGCGAGTGCTCGACTGGGCACGCAGGCCCGAAGTGCCCCTGCTGGAGCGCCTGCGCTACCTGGCCATCGTCTCGTCCAACCTGGACGAGTTCTTCGAGGTGCGGTTTGCGCCGCATTTGGCCGCGTTCCAGGCCAATGAGCAGCGCGGGGTCGTCAGCGCGCAGACCTACCGGGAGATTTCCGACAAGGTCCAGCACCTGGTGGCCCAGCAATACGCCATATACAACGACGACCTGATGCCTTTGCTCGACAAGAAGGGCATCAAGGTCGTGGCCCACAGCGAGCGCAACTCCCACCAGAAGCGCTGGGTCAAGGAGTATTTCCTGCAGGAGGTGCAGCCGTTGCTGCTGCCGGTCGGGCTGGATCCGTCGCATCCTTTCCCGCAAGTGGCCAACAAGTCGCTCAACTTCATCGTGCGGCTGGCCGGCCGCGACGCCTTTGGGCGCGAGAACGAGATCGCCATCGTCAAGGTGCCGCGCGCCTTGCCGCGTTACGTCCGCATACCGGGCGCGCGCGGCAGCAAGCAGGCCAATTTCGTGTCCATCTCGAGCATCATCCGCTCCCACCTCACCGACCTGTTCCCCGGGCGCACCGTCACCGAGTTTTCACAGTTCCGCGTCACGCGCCATTCCGACCTGGCGGTGGACGAGGAAGAGGTGAAGAACCTGCGCACCGCGCTGCGGCTCAACCTGCAGCAGCGCCACTATGGCCAGGCCTTGCGGCTGGAAGTGTCGGCCGGTTGCTCGGAGTTCCTGTCGGATTTTCTGCTGCAGCAGTTTGCGTTGCCACCGCAATCGCTGTTCCGCGTGCCGGGCCCCGTCAACCTGGTACGGTTGAACCAGCTGATCGACCTGCTGGATGCCCAGCAGTTGCGCTTCGAGCGCTACCAGCCGGGCTGGCCGGTGCAGCTCACCCCCGGGCAGTCCTTTTTCGAGCGGCTGCAGCAGGGCGATGTGCTCATCCACCAGCCGTACGAGAGCTTCGACGCGGTGCTGGCCTTCTTGCGCGAGGCGGTTGAAGACCCCGACGTGCTGGCCATCAAGCAGACCATCTACCGCACGGGCGCCAAGGGTGAGATGGTGGAGCTGCTGCGCGAAGCCGTTCGCCGCGGCAAGGAAGTCACGGCGGTGGTCGAGCTCAAGGCCCGCTTCGACGAGGAAGCCAACATCAACCAGGCCGAGCGGCTGGAGTCGGTCGGTGCACAGGTGGTGTATGGCATCGTGGGCC
>JAUWAE010000052.1 GCA_030602185.1 Comamonadaceae bacterium | reverse complement strand
TGGGCTGGCGCCAGACCCTCGGTCTGTTGGGCCAGGCAACAGGCCCACAGGCCCGCCGCATTGACCCACTCGCGACAATCCAGCGCCATCGCGGTACCGTCGTCGGTGCGCACCTGAAGGCGCCACCCGCCACCGCGGGGGCTGGCCGCCACGCAGCGCGAGCCCAGGGCCACCATGCCACCGGCGGCCTCCAGGTCGCCCTGCAGCGCGAGCATGAAAGCGTGGCTGTCAACGATGCCGGTCGTGGGCGAGAACAAGGCCGCACGGCACTGCAGCGCGGGCTCCAGTGCCTGCGCCTGGGCCGCGTCCAGCCAGTGGACTGGCACGTCGTTGGCACCCGCCTTGTGGGCGAGCGCTTGCAGGGCAGGCAGTTGTGCGTCGTCGGTGGCCACGACGAGCTTGCCGCAACGCCGGTGAGCCACCCCGTGGGTGGCGCAGAAGTCGTACAACAGTGCCTTGCCCCGCACGCAGAGGCGGGCCTTGTGGCTGCCCGGCGCGTAGTACAGCCCGGCGTGCACCACCTCGCTGTTGCGACTGCTCACCCCGGTGCCGATGGCCAACGCCTGCTCCAGCACGACCACCTCACGGCCCGACTGGGCCAGGGCACGCGCCACCGCCAGGCCGACCACACCGGCCCCAACGACGACGCTGTCGACCCGGTCCATCAGCGGCGGGGCAACAGCAGCACCAGCGCCAGTGCGCCCAGCAGCAGGAAATTGAGGAAAGACCAGTTCGCTATGGTCAGACTCAGAAAGGTCCAGTCGATGGCCGTGCAGTCGCCGGTGCCACGGAAGATCATGGGCACGGCGCGCTTGAGCGGAAACGCCTCGATCATGCCGTAGAAGTCGCGACCGCAGGTGACCACCTCGGGCGGGAACCACTGCAACCAGCTTTGCCGCGCTGCCACGAACGCACCAAAACCCGCCGTCAGCAGCACCAGCAGGGCCGCGGCTCGGCGCGTACCCGTACCGGGCCAGGCGGCACCCGCCAGGGCAAACACCGCTACACCGATCAGCGCGTAGCGCTGAACGATGCACATCGGGCAGGGATCGAGCCCGACCACGTGCTGCAGGTACAAGCCAAAGGCCAGCAGGCCCACACACAGCGCCGCCATGGCGGCCAGCACCGCGCGGGGGCGCCCGGTCAGTGCGGTAAGGTCAACGGTCAAAGCCCCTCCGGCAGGTCATTGCAATGGGGTGTGAGACGCGGCTGGCCGCCCGGGGTTCCGCGCGAGGTCAACTGTCCACGAAGGCGCGTTCGATCACGAAGTCGCCCGGCGTGCTGGTGTTGCCTTCCTTGAAGCCGAACTCTTCGCACATGGCCTTCAGGTCGCGCAGCATGGCCGGGCTGCCGCAGATCATGACGCGGTCGGTCTCCGGGTTGAGCCGGGGCAGGCCGAGTTCGCGCTCCATCTGGCCGCTGCGCACCAGGTCGGGGATGCGGCCCTGGCGCTCGAACGGTTCGCGGGTGACGGTGGGGTAATACACCAGCTTGTCACGGACGATCTCGCCCAGGAACTCGTGGTTCGGCAGCTCCTGGGTAATGTAGTGGCGATAGGCCAGCTCATTGACCTGGCGCACACCATGCACCAGGATCACCTTCTCGAACTTCTCGTAGGTTTCAGGGTCGCGGATGATGCTCATCCACGGCGCCAGGCCGGTGCCCGTGCCCATCAGGTACAGGTTCTTCGCCGGCAGCAGGTAGTCGATCAGCAGCGTGCCGGTGGGCTTGCGACCCACAATGACCGTGTCACCCGGCTGGATGTGCTGCAGGCGGCTGGTCAACGGCCCGTCGGGCACCTTGATGCTCAGGAACTCCAGGTGTTCCTCGTAGTTCGGGCTGGCAATGCTGTAGGCCCGCAGCAGCGGCTTGCCATTTTCCAGCTTGAGGCCGATCATGGTGAAGTGGCCGTTGGAAAACCGCAGCGCCTGGTCACGGGTTGTGGTGAAACTGAACAGCCGATCGGTCCAGTGGTGTACCGTCAGCACACGCTCTTCGATGAATGCACTCATTTGAAAGAATGGGAAGGACGGCCGTGCCGCCAAAGCGCCGCCAGTGTACAGCGGCCCGCCAGAACCGCGCCTTGAGCTGGCTCAACCCCACACGCCGGCGTGGTGGGCAAAGCTTGGTACAGTCCTGGGCTTGTCTTGCAGGCCACATTGTGACCGCCGTTTCTGCAAACCAGAAACAACAAGATTTCATGTCTTCATAACCTATACGATTAAGAGAGCAGCGCAACATGGCACGCACTGTCCAATGCATCAAGCTCGGCGTCGAAGCCGAAGGCCTGGATTTCCCCCCCTACCCTGGCGAGCTGGGCAAGCGGATCTACCAAAGCGTGAGCAAACAGGCCTGGGCCGACTGGCTCAAGCACCAGACCATGCTGGTGAATGAAAACCGGCTCAACCTGGCCGACCAGCGCGCTCGCCAGTACCTGGCCCGCCAGATGGAAAAGCACTTCTTTGGCGAAGGCGCTGACCAGGCTGCCGGCTACGTGCCGCCGACGCAAAACGGTTGAGGCACCTGCCGACATGGCCCATCCGGTGGCGCAGGCGACGGGCAACGGCAAGCTGGCGTGCCCCCCTGGCCACGATGGGCTCGACCGCGCCCGGCAGGTGTACACGGCCGGCTGCGGTCTGCTGGATGGCGCGCAAGCCCCCTGGGCTGGCAGACCAGCCTGGCACATCCTCGACACCCAGTTTGGCCTGGGACTGAAGTTTCTGAGCACCTGGCAGGCCTGGCGTGAAACGCCCCAGGCGCCCGCACGCCTGTTCTACACGGCGTTCGAGCCGCACCCAATGGCCGCCGCCGACCTCCGCCAGCGTCTGGCGGCCTGGCCCGAAATCGCCCCCCTGAGCGACGAACTGACCCACCACTGGTGGGGGCTGCTGCCCGGTGTGCACCGGCTGCTGCTGGACGCAGGTCGGGTACACCTGACCCTGCATGTGGGCCATCCCCAAGACGTGTTGCCCAGCCTGGACAGCGCGGTGGACAGCATCTTTTTGGAAGTGCCCACAGGCATCACCCCTGCCGAAGGTGCCCACGTACCCTGGATGAAAGCCCTTGGCCGGCTGTGTCGCCACGGGACCCGCCTGGCGGCATGCCCCCTGCCGGAGGCAGTGCGCGATCAACTCACCACCGCCGGCTTCGTCTGGGACACGGCGTCAAACCCGGGGCACGGCCTGCGGGCGCACCACGCGCCGCGGTGGACGGTACGCCCCGTGACGCGCCAGCCGCTGGTGGACCAAGCCCGCCGCGCCATCGTGGTCGGCGCCGGGCTGGCCGGTTCGGCTGTGGCGCACAGCCTGGCGCAACGCGGCTGGCAAGTCGAAGTGGTGGACCAAGCCGATACGCCAGCACAAGGCGCCTCGGCACTGCCGGTGGGCCTGGTGGCTCCGCACGTTTCGCCAGACGACGCCGCACTGTCGCGCCTGAGCCGCAGCGGGGTGCGGCTGACCTTGCAGCGGCTGACCGCCCTGTTACCACCAGGCCTCGACTGGGCCCCGAGCGGTGTGCTGGAGCACCGCGCCGACGGCAAGCGCAGTCTGCCCGCCGCCGACGCCTGGCGGCAATGGGGCCACGACTGGAGCACACAGGCCAGCCAGGCCCAGCGGGAAGCAGCCCGGTTGCCCTTGGACGCCAACGCCTTGTGGCATGGGTGCGGTGCCTGGGTGCGCCCCGCGCGACTGGTGCAAGCCCAGCTGGACCACCCCAACATCCAATGGCGCGGCGGCCTGAATGTGGCTCGGCTGGCGCGTCAGGCCGGCACCTGGCAGTTGCTGGATGCCGCCGACCGTGTGCTCGTGGAAGCCGAGACCGTGATCCTGGCCAGCGCCTGGCCCACACGGGCGCTGCTGCAAGGGCTCGGACACGACACCTTGCCCCTGCACCCGCTGCGCGGGCAGATCACCTGGGCGCCGCTCGACACCCTGCCCCCCGAGGCGGCAGCGCTGCTGCCCCCGTTCCCGATGAACGGCCAGGGCGCCCTGGTGCACCACGTGGAAGGGCCCGATGGCCGCCCAGGCTGGTTCGTCGGCTCGACGTTCGACCGCGGCGTGACCGAGGGCCTGGTTCGCCCGGAAGACCGGGAAACGAACCGGCAGAAGCTCACAGGCCTGCAACCCCAACTGGCCCAAGCCATGGCCCCGGCATTTACCCAGGCGCAAGACTGGGCGGGCGTGCGCTGCACACTGCCGGACCGCGTGCCGGCGGTCGGCCCGGTGGCCCCCGAGCATCTGCCGGGCCTGCACGTGTGCACTGGCCTGGGCGCGCGGGGGCTCACACTCTCCGTGCTCTGCGGCGAAGTGTTGGCGGCCCTGCTGCATGGCGAGCCCTGGCCCACCGAGGGCCGGCTGGTGCACAAGCTCCTGGCAGAGCGCTTTGCACCGCCGTCGGCCTGATCAGTCGCCGTACCGCACCATCACGTAGCGGCCAGGGGCCGGCCCCAGCGCGGCGTCCGGTACCGGCTGGCGCGCCGTCACGGCCCGGCCCTGCCCGTGCGACACCAGCCAGGCGCTCCAGGCCGGCCACCAGCTGCCCTCGTGCCGCGGCGCCAGGGCCTGCCACTCGTCTGCGCTGCGCCATGGCTCGCGCGGTGGCGTGGTGAGCAACTGGTAGAAACGCCTCGGGTGTCCGGGCTCGGAAACGATGCCGGCGTTGTGCCCGCCATTGGTCAGCACAAAGGTCACTTCACCCGCCACCAGCCGGTGGACCTTGTAGACCGACCGCCAGGGGGCCACATGGTCCTTGACGGTGCCCACCGCGAACACCGGCACACGGATGTCCCGCAACGACACCGGCTGGCCTTGGAACAGCAGCCGCCCCTCGGCCAGGTCGTTGTTGAGGAAACAGCTGCGCAGGTACTGGCTGTGCATCACCGCCGGCAGACGGGTGACGTCGGCGTTCCACACCATGAGGTCGTTGGGCACCTCGTCCTCGCCCAGCAACCAGCGGCGGGTCAGGCTGGACCAGACCAGCTCGCGCGAGTGCAGAAACTGGAACGACCCCGCCATCTGCTTGCCGGTCAGGAAGCCCTGCTCGGCCATCATGTCTTCCAGCAGCCGCACCTGGGCTTCGTCAATCAGCACCCCCATCTCGCCCGGCTCGGTGAAATCGGTTTCGGCCGCCAGCAGGCTGAGCGTGGCCAGAGGTCCCGTACCTTCACCGCCATCGCGAGCGGGGCGGCCCACCTGGGCATCGCCACCACCCAGCGCCGCGGCGGCAATGGCCGCAAAGGTGCCTCCCAGGCAATAGCCCATGAGGTGCACCGGTTCGCCTGTGGCGCTGTGGACATGATCGAGCGCGGCCAGCACACCGTCGCGCACGTAGTCGTCCATGCCCAGCAGGGCGTCGCTTTGGTCCGGGTTGCGCCACGACACGATGTACACCGTGTGCCCCTGCGCCACCAGCCATCGCACCAGGGAGTTGTGCGGCGACAGGTCGAGGATGTAATATTTCATGATGCAAGACGGCGCGATGAGTACCGGCTCCGCCTGTACCTGCGCCGTGGCGGGCGCGTACTGCAGCAGCTCGATGAGGGCGTTCCTGAACACCACCTGCCCCGGCGTCATGGCCAGCCCCCTTCCCGGCCCGAGCGATGCCACCGGGGCGGGCTCGGCAGCCGGCTCCATGCGCCACTCGCGCAACGCCTGCCCCCAGCCCTTGAGCAACGTCTGCCCGCCCGAAGTCCAGGCAGCGTGCATGGCCTGCGGGTTGCTAATCAGCCAGTTGCTGGGCGACCAGAGGTCGATGAGCTGGCGGCCGTAAAAAGCCATTTGCTCGCGGCTGTGGGGCTGCATGCCGCGCAAGGCGCTGGCCCCTTGCCACCAGGCCTCCCAGGCCTCGCTCGCCGCGGCCCAGCCGATCCAGGGCCATTGCTGCCATTCCTCGGCGGTGAAGCGCGGGTCTTGCTCCACCGCCTGAAACGCCGAACTCTTGGGCTCACCAGGGGACAGCCCTGCCGGCCCAAGCCCCCACGGCCGCCAGGCCACCCGTGAGGCGTCGGCCCACCAATCGGCGCCGTGCTGCACGGCTTTTCCCCACAGCCGGGCCTGAGACCCGGGGGACGACCACAGGTGCAACGCCCAGTCGGTGTAGGCAAGTGCGAGCGAAATCGGCGAAATCCCGTGCCAGAACCGGGCCATGGCGGCCGTGGCGAGGCGGTCGAGGTGCTGGGCCGAGTCGTCTGCCCGCTGGTGCGGGGAAGCGCTGGCCGGGTTGAGGGAGGTTGTGTAGGCAATCAACGGGCGCATGGGCACACCTTAGCAGAAGCATCAAAAAGCCGCTCGCTCACAGCCTCTTTATCTCCATTAAGAATAACGAAAAAAAATAAATGTAGTTTGAGTTTATGAAGCAGCCCCCTACAGTCGGCACCTACTCGTTTGACGGCCACCTGACCGTTTCCGTATCTGTTTCGCAGCCTTACATGTACCAGTACACCGACTTTGACCGCCAGTTCGTGCGCCAGCGCGCCGCCCAGTTCCGCGACCAGCTGGAACGCTTTCAGGCCGGTACCCTGGGCGGCGACGAGTTCAAGCCGCTGCGCCTGCAAAACGGCTGGTACATCCAGCGCCATGCACCCATGCTGCGCGTGGCCGTGCCCTACGGCGAACTCTCGAGCCGCCAGGTGCGCGTGCTCGCGCGCATCGCCCGCGAGTACGACCAGCCCAGCCACGAGGTGTTCCAGGGCGCTGTGGCGGCGCAAAACAAGTTGGGCAGCATCCAACTGCGCGACGGCAAAGCCATTGCCAGCCGCCTGCCCACGGGCTATGCCCACTTCACCACCCGCCAGAACGTTCAGTACAACTGGATTCCGCTGCACCAAGCCGCCGACGTGATGGACCTGCTGGCCAGCGTGGACATGCACGGCATTCAGACCAGCGGCAACTGCATCCGCAACATCACCACCGACGAACTGGCCGGCATTGCGGTGGACGAAGTGGCCGACCCGCGCCCCTTCGCCGAAATCATGCGCCAGTGGAGCACGCTGCACCCGGAATTCGCCTTTCTGCCGCGCAAGTTCAAGATCGCCATCACCGGCGCACGCGAAGACCGCGCCGCCACCTACTGGCACGACGTGGGCCTGCATCTGGTGCGCAACGAAGCGGGCCAGCTCGGCTTCAAGGTGCTGGCCGGCGGCGGCATGGGCCGCACCCCCACCATCGCCACGGTGATGCGCGAGTTCCTGCCCTGCGACCAGATCCTCAACTACCTGGAAGCCCTGGTGCGCGTCTACAACGCCTGGGGCCGCCGCGACAACATCTACAAGGCCCGCATCAAGATCTTGGTGAAGGCCGAAGGCCAGCGCTACATTGACGAGGTGGAGGCCGAGTACCGCCGCATCGTGGAGCAGGACGGCGCGCCGCACACCATCACCGCTGCTGAACTGGAGCGAGTGAGCAGCTTCTTCGCACCGCCCCCTGCCAGTGCCTCGGCCCACTGCACCGACGAGAAAGTCGCCCGCATCCTGCGCGCGGCGGCCGAGGACGACGTGGAGTTCAGCCGCTGGATCCAGCAAAACGTGCAACCGCACAAGAACCCCGACCTGCGCGCCGTGACGCTGTCGTTCAAACGCCTGGGCCAGGCCCCTGGCGACGCCACCGCCGACCAGCTGGACGCCGTGGCCGAACTGGCCGACCAGTACAGCGCAGGTGAAGTGCGCGTGACGCATGACCAGAACCTGGTGCTACCCTGGGTGCGCTGCGACGCCCTGCCCGAACTGTGGCGCGAGGCGCGCCGCCTGGGCCTGGCGCGCCCCAACATCCGCCTGCTGACCGACATGATCGCCTGCCCCGGCGGCGATTTCTGCGACCTGGCTAACGCCCGCTCCATCACCGTGGCCGAGGCCATCACCGAGCGTTACCAGGACCTGGACGAACTGCACGACCTGGGCGAGATCGACCTGCACATCAGCGGCTGCATCAACAGCTGCGGCCACCACCACAGTGGGCACATCGGGATCCTCGGCGTGGACAAGGACGGGCAGGAGTGGTACCAGCTCACCCTGGCGGGCTCGGACGGCTCTGCTCTGAGCGGCGCCCCGGTGGCGGGCAAGGTGGTGGGTCCGTCCTTCTCGGCCAACGAAATCACCGAAGCGGTGGAAGCCGTGATCGACACCTACCGCGCCCAGCGCCTGGAAGGCGAACGCTTCATCGACACGCTCAAGCGCGTGGGCCACGACCCGTTCAAGGCGGCCGCTAACGCGGTGCGCGTGACCACCGCCCGCACCGCCCCCCGCGAAGAAGCCCTGAGCGCCTGAACCCGAACGCCCCGAACCGACCATGAAACTGCTCACCCACAGCCAAGCCAACACCAGCACCGAAGGCGTGCTGGCCGTGGACAACGCCACCGACGTGCTGGCGCTGTCCATGGACGGCGTGCAACGCATCGACCTGCACTTCCCCAAGTTTGCCGACGGCCGCGCCTTCAGCCAGGCCGTGCTGCTGCGCCGCCGCCTGGGCTTCAAGGGCACCATCCGCGCCACGGGCGACGTGCTGATCGACCAGCTGGTGCAGATGCAGCGCTGCGGCTTCAGCGAAGCCGTGCTGCGCGAGGACCAGGACCTGGCCCATGGCGAAGCGTTGCTGCGCCACTTCAGCGGCTTCTACCAGGGCGACCTGCAGCAGCCCCGCCCGCTGTTCGCCCGTGTTGCTTGACGGCCCACGCCACAGGTATTTGCCATGAGCAACACCCTCTCTGAACTGCCAGCGGCATCGGCCTTCACGCCCCAGCCGCAGCCAGCCACCCAGCTGCACGCCAAGCCGTCGGCCGACTTCGACGCCAAACTGGCCGAGACCGAAGCCCTGCTGCGCCAGGCTGCCGCCGATTTCCAGCCCGTGACCCAGGCCTCCAGCCTGGGAGCGGAAGACGTCGTCATCACCCACCTGATCAACGCGCTGGCGCTGGACATCCCGGTGTTCGTGCTGGAAACCGGTGCCCTGCACCCCGAAACCCTCGCCCTGCTGGAGCGCACCGTGCAAACGTCCCGCGCGCCCATCAACGTCTATCGCCCGGTGCAAGAGGCCGTGGTGCAGTTTGTGGCCCGCGAAGGCGCTGACGCCATGTACCGCAGCATCGAGCTGCGCAAGGCCTGCTGCGGCATCCGCAAGATGGAGCCGCTGGGTCGCGCCCTGCAAGGCAAGAAGGCCTGGATCACCGGCCTGCGCCGTGAACAGTCCAACGCCCGCGCCGACGTGCCGGTGATCGATACGGCTGAAGTGGCCTCCAAAGGCCTGACCAAGTTCAACCCCCTGGCCAACTGGACCTGGGGCGACGTGTGGCACTACATCGCCACACGCGGCGTGGACTACAACCCGCTGCACGACCAGTTCTACCCCAGCATCGGCTGCGCGCCCTGCACACGCGCCATCAGCCTGGGCGAGGACTTCCGCGCCGGCCGCTGGTGGTGGGAAGACGAAGCCGCCAAGGAGTGCGGCCTGCACGTCAAGAAACCGGAGGCAGCATGAACGCCCGCATCGACCCCGAACTGCTCAACGAAGACAAGAACATGAGCCACCACCTCGCGAATGCACACCTCGATGCCCTGGAAGAAGAGACCATCTTCATCCTGCGGGAGGTGGCCGCCGCTTTCGAACGCCCCGCCCTGCTGTTCTCGGGCGGCAAGGACTCGCTGGTCATGCTCAAGTGCGCCGAAAAGGCCTTTGGCGTGGGCCGCATTCCCTACCCGCTGCTGATGATCGACACCGGTCACAACTTCCCTGAAGTGACCGATTTTCGCGACTTCCGCGCCAAGGAGCTGGGGGCCGAGCTGATCGTGCGCAGCGTGGAAGACTCCATGGCGCGCGGCACCGTGCGCCTGAGCCACCCGGGCGAGAGCCGCAACGCGCACCAGTCCGTGACGCTGCTGGAAGCCATCGAGGAATTCCGCTTCGACGCCCTGATGGGCGGCGCCCGCCGCGACGAGGAGAAGGCCCGCGCCAAGGAACGCATCTTCTCCCACCGCGACAGCTTCGGCCAGTGGCAGCCCAAGGCCCAGCGCCCCGAGCTGTGGACCCTCTTCAACACCCGCCTGCAGCCGGGAGAGCACTTCCGTGTGTTCCCCATCTCCAACTGGACCGAGATGGACGTGTGGCAGTACATCGAGCGCGAGCACATCGCCCTGCCCAGCCTGTACTACACCCACAAGCGTGAGGTGGTGGAGCGCAAGGGCCTGCTCGTGCCCGTGACCGAACTGACACCCCCGAAAGACGGCGAAGAAGTGGTGGTGCGCGACGTGCGCTTCCGCACCGTGGGCGACATCACCTGCACCTGCCCCGTACCCAGCACCGCCGCCACCCCAGGCGAGATCGTGATCGAGACCCTGGCCGCCGACCTGAGTGAGCGCGGCGCCACCCGCATGGACGACAAGACCAGCGACGCCTCGATGGAAAAACGCAAGCGCGAAGGATATTTCTGATGGACGCCCTGAAATTCATCACCTGCGGCTCGGTCGACGACGGCAAGAGCACGCTGATCGGCCGCCTGCTGGTGGACAGCAAGGCCGTGCTGCAAGACCATCTGGCTGGCGTGACGCGCGGCGGTGAGACCGACCTGGCCCTGCTGACCGACGGCCTGAGCGCCGAGCGCGAGCAAGGCATCACCATCGACGTGGCCTACCGTTACTTCAGCACCGAAGACCGCAAGTTCATCATCGGTGACGCGCCCGGCCACGAGCAGTACACCCGCAACATGGTGACGGCCGCTTCCAGCGCCGACGCCGCCGTGGTGCTGGTGGATGCCACCAAGCTGGACTGGGCCAACCCGGCCCTGCAGCTGCTGCCGCAGACGCGCCGCCACTCCTTGCTGTGCCGCCTGCTGCGCGTGCCCAGCATCGTCTTCGCCGTCAACAAGCTCGACGCGGTCGCCGACGCCGCCGTGGCCTTCAAGCACATCGGCGACGCACTGCGCACCTACGCCACCGAAGCGGGCATCCCGGTGCAGGCCATCGTGCCCATTTCGGCCCTCAAGGGCTGGAACGTGGTGGACTTTGGCCACGAGAACCCGGGCTGGTGCAACTACCAGGGCCCCACGCTGCTGGAAATCCTGGAGCAACTGCCCACCACGCCGCAAGACACCGCCGCCCCGGTGGCCTTCCCGGTGCAGTGGGTGGAAAAGCTGCATGACAGCAACGTGACCCATCAGGGCCGCCGCATTTTCTGGGGCCGCGTGTCTGCTGGCACGGTGCAACCCGGCACCGAAGTGCAGGTGTTCCCCAGCGGCCAGAAGGCTGTGGTGGCCCAGGTGCTGGACCACACCCGCGGGCCCAAGACCATCGAAGCAGGCCGCAGCGCGGGCATCGTACTGGACCGCGAGGTGGACGTCTCGCGCGGCGACTGGATTCTGGCGGCGCCAGTGGCTGCCGAGGTGGCCCCCTGTGCCGATGACTTCGATTTCGACACCCCCGCCGCCGTCAGCCCCTACCCGGGCACCAAGGAGCTGTCCACCACCATCGCGTGGATGGACGACGAACCCCTGGTCGCCGGCCGCGTTTACTGGGCGCTGCACGGCCACCGCTGGGTCAAGGCCAAGGTGCGGCGCGTGGTGCACAAACTCGATATCCACACCCTGGCCGAGCAGGACTCCGACCACCTGGACCCCAACGCCATCGGTCACGTTGATCTGCTGTTGCAAGAACCGGTGCCGGCGGTGCCGTTTGAACGTTCGCGCGCGCTGGGTGCCCTCATCCTGGTCGACACTGCCAGCCACAAAACCTCGGGCGCAGTGCTGGTGAACTGATTCGCACCCAGAACCCCACCGGCTTGCCCATAAAATCGAGCCTTTGAGCCCGACCGGCCGCCGCGCAGGCACACCGTCTTGCGCCGGCCGGCTTTCTCATTGACAACCCTGCTGCACTGCCCAGCGCCCCACCATGACCCACGTTGTTACCGAAGCCTGTATCGCCTGCAAATACACCGACTGTGTGGATGTTTGCCCCGTGGACTGCTTCCGCGAAGGCCCCAACTTCCTCACCATCGACCCCGATGAGTGCATCGACTGCGCCGTCTGCATCCCCGAGTGCCCGGTGAGCGCGATCTACGCCGAGGAAGACGTGCCGAAGGACCAGCAGCACATGATCCAGCTCAACGCCGATCTGGCCCGCCTGCCCAACTGGAAGAGCATCACCAAGCGCAAGGCCGCATTGCCCGAAGCCGAGCAATACAAAGACCAGACCGGCAAGCTGCCCCTGCTCAAGCGCTGAGTCCCACGGGTGTCTGCCGAGCCCATGTCAGTGATCGACACCCAGGCCCTGGTCATCGGCGCCGGTCCGGTGGGCCTGTTCCAGGTGTTCCAGCTTGGTCTGCAGGAAATCGGCGCTCACGTGGTGGACGTGCTGCCCGAGCCCGGTGGCCAATGCGTCGCCCTTTACCCCGACAAACCGATCTACGACATCCCTGGGCTGCCGGTGTGCACCGGCCGGGAGCTGACCGAACGGCTGCTGGCGCAAATCGCTCCGTTTCGCGCCCCCATGCACCTGGGCCAGCAGGTGCATACGCTGACCCGCCTGGATGACGGGCGCTGGCACCTCACCACCAGTGGCGGCCTCGCCTTCCGCGCGAGCACCGTCTTCATCGCGGCCGGTGTGGGCGCCTTCGTCCCCCGCAAAGCCACCATCGACGGCTTGGCGCCGCACGAAGACCGACAGGTGTTCTACCACCCGGCACCCGATGCGGCGTTGGACGGCCGCCACGTGGTGGTGCTCGGCGGCGAAGACGCCGCCCTGCTCACCGCCTTGGACCTGGTGCAGTCCAGCCGATGCAACAGCGTGACACTGCTGCACCGCACCGACAAGTTCAAACCCGAAAACCCGGCGCTCGACGCCGAGGTGGCACAGGCGCTGGCATCCGGCCGCTTGCAACTGGTGGTGGGCCAGCCGATGGAGGCCGAAGCGGATGACGAAGGTCACCTGGTCGCCCTGCAGGTGACCACTCCAGGCGATACCACCGTGCGTCTGCCGCTGGACACCTTGCTGCCGCGACTGGGCCTGTCGCCCCGGCTGGGCCCACTGGCCGACTGGGGGCTGGCCATGGAACGCAAACAACTCACCGTGGCGCCCGACACCTTCGCCACCAGTGCCCCGGGTGTGTTCGCCGTGGGCGACGTCAACAGCTACCCAGGCAAGCGCAAGCTCATCCTCTGTGGCTTCCACGAGGCCACCTTGGCGGCGTTCGCGGCCGCGGGCATCGTCTATCCCGAGCGGCGCAGCCTGATGCAGTACACCACCACCAGCCCCCGCCTGCACGAGCTGCTGGGGGTGACAACCCCCGCAAACACCTGATCAGCCCAGCAGCCGCATGGGCACCGGCGCATGGCCGTGGTTGAGCGGCCCATGGCCACCACCCGTGCGCACACCCGCACCCGCCTCGATCGCCCCACGGATGTAGCCGTGGGCGGCCTGCACCGCCTCGTCCAGCGGGTGGCCAAGCGCGAGGTGGGCCGCGATCGCCGACGACAGCGTGCAGCCGGTGCCATGGACGTTGCGGCTGGCGATCCTCGGGCCCGTCAGGTGCTGCCAGTAGGCGGCCGGTGTATCGGCCAGCGCCAGCACATCGGTCAACAGGTCACCCCCCAGATGCCCCCCCTTGAGCAGCACCGCTCGGGCACCCAGTGCGAGCAGATCGGCGCAGGCGCCTTCGAGTTCGGACTCGTCGCGCACCGGGCGGCCCAGCAGCAAACCGGCTTCGTCCAGGTTGGGCGTGACCACCGTGGCGCGAGGAAACAGCTCGCGCACCAACGCCGACACCGTCGCCTCCTCAATGAGCCGGTCGCCACTGGTGGCCACCATCACCGGATCCAGCACCACCCGCTCCAGGCGGTAGGTGTCGATGGCCCAGGCCACCACCTCCACCACCTCGGGCGCGTGCAGCATGCCGATCTTGACCGCGTCCACGCCAATGTCGTCCAGCACCGCGGCCAGCTGGGCCTTCAGAAAGGCCGGTGGCACGCCGTGGATGCCGCTCACGCCCAGCGTATTCTGCGCCGTCAGGGCCGTGATCGCGGTCATGCCGTAGCAGCCGAGGGCGCTGAAGGTCTTGAGATCGGCCTGGATGCCGGCGCCACCGCCGGAGTCGCTGCCGGCGATCGTCAGCACACGGGGGTAATGAAAGGTCTGGCTCATGGCGGAATTATCCTGCAGCGCACCATCT
>JAUWAE010000292.1 GCA_030602185.1 Comamonadaceae bacterium | reverse complement strand
CACTGCACACACGTCGCAAGCACGATAACGCTGCTCTGTCTCGCTGGTTTGGCTTGGCGGAGACCGTGGCAGTGTTCGCCTCGCAGGCGCCGAGACTCGTGATCGAAGGCTGCGCTCGCCGTCCCCAGTCGCCGTGGGTAGGGCTGTGGATAAGCACCTGGAAGGTGGGCTAAGTCTTTGACTTGGATGGTTTTTTCGGGGTTGCTCGAAATTTAAGCAGCCACTCGCCTGGGGGCGTTGCGTTCGCCGCTGTCTAGAATCCACCATGAGCCGCATCGCTGTCATCGACTTTGAAACCACCGGCATGTCGCCTGCCGAAGGCGACCGGCCGACCGAGGTCGCCATCGTGATGACCGAGCATGGCCGCGTGGTGGACCAGTATCAGAGCCTGATGAACCCAGGTCGGTACATCCCGGGTTTCATCAGTCAGCTCACCGGCATCACCAACGCCATGGTGCGCACGGCCCCCGCCGTGTCCGACGTGATGGCCGAGGCGGCTCGCTTCGTGGGCGATGTGCCGCTGGTGGCGCACAACGCCTCCTTCGACCGCAAGTTCTGGCAGGCCGAATTGGCCCACCTGGGGTTGGGTCACGCCCAGCCGTTTGCCTGTACGGTCCTGTTGGCCCGCCGTCTGTACCCGCAGGCGCCCAATCACAAGCTCGGCACCCTGGCCGACCACCTGCGCCTGCCGCGCGAGGGGCGGGCCCACCGGGCGCTGTCGGATGCGCAAGTCACCGCGGCCCTGTTGGGCCGCATCCAGGCTGATCTGACCGAGCAGCACGGCCTGCCCGATGCGGGGCATGAGGTGCTGTGTGGCCTGCAGCGTTGCGCCCGCGCCGCGGTGCCCGCGTGGTTGCAGCGCCATGCGCAGGTGGGTGCGAACTGCGCCGCCTGAAGGCTGCCGCGGGCTTGCCTACAATGCAGCCCCTTTTGCCGTTTTCGCCCTGCCTGACATGAACATCGTTGTCGATCCCGACCTCAAAGCCTACATCGACCCCCTTACCCCCGACGAATACGATGCCCTGGAGCGCAGCCTGCTGACAGAAGGCTGTCGCGATGCCCTGGTGCTGTGGGGCGACCTGCTGGTGGATGGCCACAACCGCTACGAGATCTGCACCAAGCATGGCCTGCCGTTCCAGACCGTGCAAAGCCAGTGGTTCAAAACCATCGAGGACGTGCACCTGTGGATGATCGACCAGCACCTGGGCCGCCGCAGCGTGTCGGATTTCCAGCGCGGCGTGCTGGCCTTGCGCAAACGCGAGATCATCGACCAACGGCGGGCGGCGTTCCTCGCCAAGTCGGCTGAGCAGGTGGTGGCGGAGGATGCGGGCCAGCCGCCGGCCGAGGTGCTGCCCTGGGAGGGTGAGCCCACGCCGGCGATTGCGGCGCTGACCCGCCCGCTCAAGAGCCGGGAGGACATTGCCCGCGCGGCCCGCCTGTCGAGCAGCCAGGTGGTGATGATCGAAAAAATCCACAAGCAGGCCACGCCCGAGGTGGTCAGTGCCGTCAAGACCGGGGGGTTGTCGCTGAACGCGGCGGCGGCGGTGGCCACTTTGCCGGCCGACGAACAGAAGGAAGCCGCCAGCGAGGGGATGCAGGGGCTGAAGCAGGCCGCCAAACGGGTGCGCGAGGCGAAGCGCAAGCACCGTGAATCGTTGCCGGTTGCCGGCGACCCTGTCGAGTCCAGCGCTGTGGCCGGCGGTGAACCTGCGCCCGATACCGCCGAGGCCGATGAGCTGCAGCGCCTGCGCCAGCAGGTCAAACAGCTGACCGCCGAAAACCAGCAGCTGCGCAAGCAGGTCGCCACACTGCTGGAGCGCGAGCTGGCGGGGAGTGCGGGGCTTGGTCGGGCAGAAGCTTAGCGTGGGGCGCCCACTGGACTGGGCGTCGTGCCAAAACAAAAAGCCCGACCTTGTGGGTCGGGCTGAATGCTTGATTATGCTGGTGGCTCCTCCCTGATTCGAACAGGGGACCTGCGGATTATGATTCCGCAGTATTCGTTATTTGCTTGTGTTGAGCGATGTTGGTAGAATCCATGCAAATCAACATCTTGCGATGGTTTTTTCCTCCCGGTTGTTGATTGGAATTCCTCAAAATTGGGGATTTTTGGCTACACAGTGGCTACACGGAACCGCTGTGTAGCCAAACAGAC
>JAUWAE010000131.1 GCA_030602185.1 Comamonadaceae bacterium | reverse complement strand
GACTGCTCCTGCTTTTGTGTCTTCACAGCATCCACGTTTACAGGGCGTTGAACATCCCACAAACAGGGGAGCCAGCAATAAAAAAGGGCGCCGAAGCGCCCCTTTCTTTTTCACCCCCGAGCAAAACTACTCAACGGTGACGGACTTCGCCAAATTCCTTGGCTTGTCCACGTCCGTGCCCTTGGCCAGCGCCGTGTGGTAGGCCAGCAAGTGGAGCGGCACCACGTGCCATATGGGGCTGAGCACGCCGTAGTGCTCGGGCATGCGGATGACGTTGAGCCCTTCGCCGCTGGCGATGTGGGTGTCGGCGTCGGCCAGCACGTAGAGCACGCCGCCGCGGGCGCGCACCTCCTGCATGTTGCTCTTCAGCTTTTCCAGCAGCGCGTCGTTGGGCGCCACCGTCACCACCGGCATGGCGCTCGTCACCAGCGCCAGCGGGCCGTGCTTGAGCTCACCGGCCGGGTAGGCTTCGGCGTGGATGTAGCTGATCTCCTTGAGCTTCAACGCCCCTTCCAGCGCAATCGGGTAGTGCAGCCCCCGACCGAGGAACAGGGCGTGGTCCTTCTGCGCAAACGCCTCGGCCCACTGGATGAGCTGCGGCTCCAGCGCCAGCACCGCCTGCAAGGCCACCGGCAGGTGGCGCATGGCCTTCAGGTGCGTTGCTTCGTCGTCTGCACTCAGGCGGCCTTTGGCCTGGGCCAGTGCCAACGTGAGCAAAAACAGCCCCGCCAGCTGGGTGGTGAAGGCCTTGGTGCTGGCCACCCCAATTTCCACCCCGGCGCGGGTGATGTAGGCCAGCGAGCACTCACGCACCATGGCGCTGGTGGCCACGTTGCAGATGGTCAGCGTATGCGTCATGCCCAGGCTCTGCGCGTGGCGCAGCGCGGCCAGGGTGTCGGCGGTCTCGCCGCTCTGGCTGATGGTGACCACCAGCGTTTTCGGGTTGGGCACGCTGGTGCGGTAGCGGTATTCGCTGGCCACTTCCACCTGGGTCGGGATGCGGGCAATGTCCTCCAGCCAGTACTTGGCCACGCAGCCGCTGTAGTAGCTGGTGCCGCAGGCCAGGATGAGCACGTTGTCGATCTCGTTGAACACCCGCCAGGCGGCGCTGGCCTGCTCGCCCAGGCCGTCGAACAGCTCCGGCGCCACGCCTTCCACGCCCTCCAGCGTGTCGGCCAGGGCACGCGGCTGCTCGAAGATTTCCTTTTGCATGTAGTGGCGGTAGGGCCCCAGCTCCACCGCACCGCTGTGCGCCTGCACGGTCTTGACGGGGCGCAGACCTGGCGCCAGCGCTTGTCCGTCCTGCCCCACGATCCAGTAACGGCCCAGTTGCAGGTCCACCACGTCGCCTTCGGCCAGGTAAACGATCTGGTCGGTCACCCCGGCCAGGGCCATGGCGTCGCTGGCCAGGTAGTGCGGGGCGGGCTCTGCGCCTTCGGCCCGGCCCACGCCCAGCACCAGCGGCGAGCCGGCCCGCGCACCCACCACGCGCTGCGGCTCGTCCTTGTGGAACACCGCGATCGCATACGCCCCGTGCAGGCGCGCCACGGCAGCGCGCACGGCCTGGCACAGGTCGCCCTCGTACAGTGCGTCCACCAGGTGGGCGATCACCTCGGTGTCGGTCTGGCTTTCGAACACGTAGCCCCGGGCCTGCAGTTCGGCGCGCAGCTCGTCGTGGTTTTCGATGATGCCGTTGTGCACCAGCGCCACACGCGCCGGGCGCAGCGCAGCGTCGGCCCCCGGGCCGTGGCTGAAATGGGGGTGCGCGTTGTGCACCGCCGGCGCGCCATGGGTGGCCCAGCGGGTGTGGGCGATGCCGGTATCGGCGTTCAGGCCGTCGGCCACCACCTGGGCCTGCAGCTCGGCCACGCGGGCGGTGCTGCGGGCCCGGTGCAGGCCGGCCGCCTGGCCCACGCCCTCGGCCGCGCGGTACACCGCCACGCCACAGGAGTCATAGCCCCGGTATTCCAGCCGCTGCAGGCCCTGCACCAACACCGGTACCACGTTGTGCGCCGCCACCGCGGCCACGATTCCACACATGTTTCGCCCCTTGCTTGGTCGTCAATCGCCAGATGCTAGCCATGGCATCATGAAATTTGCAGTCATTTTTTTGACTTCAATGGAATAATTCATCAACCATGGACTAACAAGAAATATTTCTTCAAATAAAACATCTTCATGGAAGAAAAAACCATCGATAACATCGACCTTTGCCTGCTGGAGGCGCTGCAGACCGACGCCAGCCTGACCAACCAGGCGCTGGCGGCCCGCTGCGGGGTCTCGCCGGCCACGGCCTTGCGGCGCGTGCGGGCACTGCAGGCCAGCGGCCTGATCGAGCGCCAGGTGGCCCTGCTGCAACCCGAGCGGCTGGCCCAGCTGGTGGGCCACGGCCTCACCGCCCTGGTCGAAATCAGCCTCGACCGCCAGGGCGAAGAACACCTGGACGCGTTCGAGCGCCTGGCCGTGGCCGAGGCGGCGGTGCAGCAGTGCTACCGCGTCAGCCCAGGGCCCGACTTTGTGCTGGTGCTGGCCGTGACCGACATGCCGGCCTACCACGCGCTGGCCCAGCGCCTGTTCACCCAACACGCCAACGTGCGCAACGTGCGGGCGTTTTTCAGCGTCAAACGGGCCAAATTCCACCCCGCCCAACCCTTGCCCCGCGCCAAGCCCCACCAAGGCAGCGCATAATTTTGGGAACCTCTGCCAGCACGGGGCAGTCGTTGGAAAGATGTGTCAACCGCGCAACCAGGAGGAAACCGCATGCACTTGATGGCCCACGCCCGCCCCCTCATCTCAGCCCTGGCCCTGGGGCTGGCCTGTCTCGCCCCCGCGTGGGCGCAGGAATTGGTGAGTGTGCGCAACGCCAACGTCAACCTGCGGGCGGCGCCCGGCACCAACGCCGACGTGCTGTTCAAGCTGGCACAAGGCTACCCGCTGCAGGTGCTGGAACGCCGGGGCAACTGGCTGCGGGTGCAGGACTTCGAAGGCGACGAGGGCTGGATCGCCCGCAGCGTGACAGGCAACACGCCCCACCACATCGTCAAGGGCACCACGGTGAACCTGCGTGCCGGCCCCGGCACCCAACACCCGGTGGTGGGCAAGGCGGCCTATGGCGACGTGCTGCGCACCAGCCGCCGCCAGGGCGACTGGGTGCAGGTGCAACACCCCAGCGGCAAAGGCACGGCCTGGGTGGCCAGCTCGCTGTTGTGGGGCTGGTGACCGCGCGCGGCCAGTGGTGCGGCCACCGCGCCGCTGGCCTCAGCCCTTGGGCGCCTTTTGCGGGCGCTTCCAGTTCGGGATGCTGACCTGCTTGCCGCGGGCCACGGTCAGCGCGCCCGGCGGCGTGTCTTTCGTGATGGTCGAGCCCCCGGCCACCGTGCCCCCGGCACCCAGCGTCACCGGCGCCACCAGCACGCAGTTGCTGCCCACGTGCACGTCGTCTTCGATCACGGTGCGGTGCTTGTTGGCACCGTCGTAGTTGGCGGTGATGCTGCCCGCGCCGTAGTTCACGCGCTCGCCCACCGTGGCATCGCCCAGATAGGCCAGGTGGTTGGCCTTGGCACCGGCGGCCAGCGTGCTGTTTTTCACTTCCACGAAGTTGCCTATGTGCACCTCGGGCCCCAGTTGGGCGCCGGGGCGCAGCCGCGCGAACGGTCCCACCAGCGCGCCCGCACCCACCGAAGCGCCAGCCCGTTCGCCGTCGATGTGGGTGAAGGGATGGATCACGGCCCCCGCGCCGATGCGAACATTGGCCACCACGCAATTGGCGCCAATGCGCACGCCGTCGCACAGCACCACATCGCCTTCGAACACGCAGTTCACGTCGATCTCCACGTCCTGCCCGCAGGTCAGGGTGCCGCGCACATCGAGCCGCGCCGGATCGGCCAGGCGCACGCCCTGGGTCATCAGCTCCTCGGCCGCCCGGCGCTGGTGGGCGCGCTCCAGTTCGGCCAGCTGCAACGGGCTGTTGACGCCCGCCACCTGGAGCGCGTCGTGGATGCGATGGGCCCACACGCGCACGCCATCGGCCACGGCGAACTTCACCACGTCGGTCAGGTAGTACTCACCCTGGGCGTTGCGGTTGTCCAGTCGCGCCAGCCAGCCACGCAGCAGCCGCGTGGGCACGGCCATGATGCCGCTGTAGATTTCGGTGATGCGGCGCTGCTGCTCGCTGGCGTCCTTGTGCTCGACGATGGCCTGCACGCCGTCGCCCGCACCGCGCACGATGCGGCCATAGCCGGAGGGGTCGGGCAGGTCCAGCGTCAGCAGCGCCAGGTGCTGACCATCGCACAGGT
Organism: Comamonadaceae bacterium; assembly: GCA_030602185.1. GTDB lineage: Bacteria > Pseudomonadota > Gammaproteobacteria > Burkholderiales > Burkholderiaceae_C > JAUWAE01. The sequence continues at coordinate 2,994 of JAUWAE010000131.1, read as the reverse complement.
CCAGCAGGGCGCGCAGGGTGTCCGGCTGGGTCAGCGGCACGTCGCCGGAGAGCACCAGCGTCACCCCATCGTCGGCCAGCACCGGCACGGCCTGCTGCACCGCGTGGCCGGTGCCCAGTTGCGGCTCCTGCCGCACGAACTGCAACGGCATGCCGCCCTGCACATGCGCCGCCAAGGCCGGCTCCACCTGCTCGGCCCCGTGGCCGGTGATCACCACCGCCCGGCGCGCGCCCAACTGCGCCGCACAGTCGATCACGTGCGCCGCCAGGGCCTTGCCCCCCAGGCGGTGTAACACCTTGGGCAAACGGCTCTTCATGCGCGTGCCTTTGCCCGCTGCCATCACCACCACATCCACCGGCCCCGTCATACGTCCTCCTGAAACACGCGCCGCAGCGCCACAGGCCGGCATTATCCGGCCGAACACCTCGGCAACCCGCAGATCGCCCCGGCTTTGGTAAGCTGGGCACCCCCTCACACCACCACCTGCCCGCCATGCAATTCGCCGTCATGGGCGCCGGGGCCGTGGGCTGCTACTACGGTGGCATGCTCGCGCGCGCCGGCCACACCGTCACCCTCATCGCCCGCCCGGCCCATGTGGCCGCCATCCAGGCCCACGGCCTGCGCCTGCAAACCGCGGCGTGGGACGAACACGTCCCCCTGCGAGCCACCACCGAACCCGACGGCGTGCGCGACGCCGACGTGGTGCTGTTCTGCGTCAAGTCCACCGACACCGAGAGCGCTGGTGCCCTGATACGACCGTTCCTGGCGCCGCACGCGCGGGTGCTGAGCCTGCAAAACGGGGTGGACAACGCCGAGCGCCTGGCCGCCGTGCTGGGCCGCCCGGTCGCGCCCGCGGTGGTGTACGTGGCCACGGGCATGGCCGGTCCGGGGCATGTGCAGCACCATGGGCGTGGCGAACTCGTCATCAGCCCCGGTGAGGGCGACGCGGCCCTGGTCGCTGCCTGCGCACAGGCCGGGGTGCCGGTCACGGTGTCGGACCAGGTGATGGGCGAACTGTGGGCCAAGCTGGTCATCAACTGCGCCTACAACGCCCTGTCGGCCCTGACCCGGCTGCCCTACGGCGAACTGGTGCAGCGCCCCGGCGTGTGGGACGTGATGCGCGACGTGCACACGGAGTGCCTCGCAGTGGCAGAGGCCGACGGCGTGGCACTGCCAGGCGACACCTGGGCCGCGGTCGAGCGCATCGCCGTCAGCATGGCGGGGCAGCTGTCGTCCACCGCGCGCGACCTGATCGCGGGGAAGCCGACCGAGATCGACCACCTCAACGGCTACGTGCTGCGCCGCGCGGCGGTGCACGGGCTGCCGGTGCCGGCCAACCGGCTGCTGCACACGCTGGTCCACGCGCTGGAGCCCGGCCGGCCCAATGCGTGAAAGCCGCCTGGCTGAAGGCCACGGCAGACCCTGCGACAATCAGAGGATCATGCACGCCACTTACGTTTTGACCCTGTCCTGCAAGGACAAGCCCGGCATCGTGCACGCCGTGTCGGGCTTTTTGCTGGAGCATGGCGGCAACATCGAGGAAGCCGCCCAGTACAACGACCACGACACCGGCCTGTTCTTCATGCGGGTGCAGTTCGTCTGTGACCAGCTGCCCGCCGACGCGCTGCACCAGCGCGTGCAGGCCTTTGCCGACAGCCACGCCATGCAGTGGGGCCTGCACGCGCTCAAGGCCCCGATGCGCACGGTGCTGCTGGTCAGCCAGCAGGGCCATTGCCTCAACGACCTGCTGTTCCGCTGGAAAAGCGGGCTGCTGCGGCTCGACATCCGCGCCATCGTCAGCAACCACCGCGACTTCTACCAGCTCGCGGCCAGCTACGACATCCCCTTCCACCACCTGCCGGTCACGGCGGCCACCAAGGCACAGGTCGAGGCCCGCCAGCTCGAAATCATCGAGCAGGAACAGGCCGAACTGGTGGTGCTGGCGCGCTACATGCAGATCCTCTCCAACGGCATGTGCGAGCAGCTGGCCGGCCGCGCCATCAACATCCACCACAGCTTCCTGCCCAGCTTCAAGGGCGCCAAGCCGTACTACCAGGCGCACGACCGGGGCGTGAAGCTGATCGGGGCCACCGCCCACTACGTGACAGCCGACCTGGACGAAGGCCCCATCATCGAGCAGGACGTGGCCCGCGTGGACCACAGCATGACGGTGGACGACCTGACCGCGATCGGCCGCGATACCGAAAGCCAGGTACTGGCCCGCGCCGTCAAGTGGCACAGCGAGCACCGCGTGCTGCTCAACGGCCACAAGACCGTGGTGTTCCGCTGAAACCCGCCATGGCCGTCCGCATCCCGCCCATCCAGTGCCTGCTCACGTTCGAGGCGCTGGCGCGCCTGCGCAGCGTCACCCAGGCGGCCGAAGAGCTGTGCGTCACCCCCAGCGCAGTCAGCCACCGCGTCAAGCAGCTGGAGCAGATCCTGGGCGTGAAGCTGTTTGGCCGGGCCGATTTTTCGCTCACCACCGAAGGCAGCGAGTACCTGGCCCACGTGCGCGAAGGCCTGGCCACGCTGCAGCGCTTTCCCAGCCGGCAGGCCAACCCGGGGCGGCGCAAGCTGCGGCTGGCGGTCACGCCCACCTTCGCGCGCTCCATCGTCATGCCACGGCTCAAGCAGTTCGCCGAGGCCTACCCCGAAATCGACCTGACGATGCAGGTCAGCATCCCGCTGCTGGACGTGGTGGCGGAAGACGCCGACCTCACCATCCGCTTCGGCACCGGCCGCTATTCCGACGTGGAATACACCTGCCTGACCAAAGACTCGGTCGTGCCGCTGGCGTCACCGGCCTTTGTGCGCGAGCACGGCCCCTTCATCGACCCCGAGGACCTGGAAGGTGTGCCCCTGCTGCGCAGCCCGCTGGAGCCCTGGCGCACCTGGTTCGCGGCCCAGCACCTCGACTGGCCCGAACCCACCGATGGTTCCCAGTTCAACGACATCGGCCTGATGTGCGATGGCGCCGCCGCCGGCATGGGCGTG
>JAUWAE010000201.1 GCA_030602185.1 Comamonadaceae bacterium | reverse complement strand
TGCCGGCCGGTGCGGCGCTGGCCCAGTTCCGGGTCGAGGTGACGGGCGTGGGCATGCAGCAGATCCCGTTTGCCATTGCACCGTTCCGGGTGGTGCCCGGTACTCCGCAAGACGTCCCTGCCATCGTACGGGCCGATCTGGAGCGCAGCGGGCAGTTGCGCTCCGTCCCGGGGGGCAACGCCGTCATCGACGAGATGGCGCGTCCCGATCTGGCCCCGTGGCGTGAGCGCAGCGCCGATGCGCTGGTCACGGGCAGCGTCACCCGATTGGCCGATGGACGGTTCGATGTGCGTTTCCGCCTGTGGGACGTGGTGCGTGCACAAGACCTGGGTGGCATGAGCTTTCCCGTTCCCGCTGCCGATCTGCGGTTGGCGGCGCATCGCGTGGCCGACTACGTATATGAAAAGCTGATCGGGCATCCAGGGGTGTTTTCCACCCGCATTGCCTACGTGTCCAAGCACGCGGAGCGGCACAACCTCTGGGTGGCCGATGCCGATGGCGAAAACGCACAGGCCGCCCTGGCCAGTACCGAGCCGATCATCTCGCCAGCCTGGGCGCCCAACGGTGCACAGCTGGCCTACGTGTCGTTTGAGTCGCGCAAGCCGGTCATCTACACCCACGAAGTGGCCACGGGCCGGCGGCGGCTGCTGGCGAGTTTCCGGGGCTCCAACAGTGCGCCCGCCTGGTCGCCCGATGGCCGCCAGGTGCTGGCCACCCTGACCCTGGGCGGCAGTTCGCAGATTTATGCGCTCGACCTCAGCGGTGGCCAGCCCCGGCGCATCACGCAGACCAGTGGCATCGACACCGAGCCGGCCTTCTCGCCCGATGGCAAACAGGTCTATTTTGTGAGCGACCGTGGCGGCTCACCCCAGATTTACCGCATGACGCCCGATGGGCGCGAAGTCAGCCGCGTCACTTTCGACGGCAACTACAACATTTCTCCGGCCATCAGCCCTGACGGACGCAGCATGGCCTTTGTGGCCCGCGTGAACGGTGGCTTCAAGTTGCGGGTGATGGATCTGGCCACCGGCCAGTTCAACACCGTGACCGACACCACGGCCGACGAAAGCCCGAGTTTTGCGCCCAACAGCCGGCTCATCATGTACGCCACCAAGGTTCAGGGACGCGAGTCGCTCATGACCACCACGCTCGACGGTCGCATCAAGACGCGATTGGCCAGTGTGCCGGGCAGTGTCCGCGAACCCGATTGGGGTCCGTTCGTCCGATGAGGCGTCCTACCTGAACCGACCAACCTGTTTTTTCCTCACCTGTTCCACCATCCACCCTTGCACGCCATGAACGCGAACCGGACCTCCACCGTCGAAACTTCCCTGACCACTCGCCGCTTGCCGCGGCCCGCTGGCTGGCGCCTCGGTGCGCTGACGGCCCTGACGGCCGCCTTGCTCGCCGGTTGCGGCTCCAGCGTCAAGCTGGAAGAAAACGTGCCCGTGTCCGACCGCTCCGGGGTGCCGGTGGGCTCGGTCGGGGCCGCCGGTGGTGCCGGCAGCGCTGCGCCGGTCGACCCGCGTGGCGTGGCCGGTGTACAGGTGGGCAGCGACAAGGTCGGGCAACCGCCGCAGAACCTGTCGCGCATCGTCTATTTCGACTACGACGATTACACCGTGCGGGGCGAGTTCATGCCTGTGCTCGAAGGGCATGCCCGCTTCCTGAACGCCGACCGCCAGCGCCGCGTGGTGCTGGAAGGGCACACCGACGAGCGCGGCGGCCGCGAGTACAACCTCGCACTGGGCCAGAAGCGCGCCGACGCGGTACGCCGCTCCTTGGGCCTGCTGGGCGTCAATGACGCGCAGATGGAGACCGTGAGCTTCGGCAAGGAGAAGCCGGCCAACCCGGGCAGCGATGAAGAGGCCTATCGCCAGAACCGCCGCGTTGAGCTGAGCTACCGGTGAAGCCGATGGCCAGTCCTGTCCTGACCCTGAAACCGTGGCGGGCCGCGCTGTTGGTGGCCAGCCTGTCGGCGCTGGCATTGCCGAGCCATGCCCTGTTCGGTGACGACGAGGCGCGGCGCGCCATCCTCGACCTGCGCAACCGCGTGGAGGCCAACCGCCAGGCGTCCGAAGCGGCGCAGCAGGCACTGGAGCAGCGGCTCAAGGAGTTGGACGAGGCTGGCTTGAGTCCGGCGCGGCGCAGCATGCTTGACCTGGTCAACCAGATCGAAGCCCTGCGCCGCGAGCTGGCCGAAGTGCGCGGCCAGAACGAACGCTTGGCCCGTGACGTGGCGGAGCTGCAGCGCCAGCAGCGCGACACGCTGGGCGCACTCGACGAACGGCTGCGCCCGCTGGAGCCAGTCAAGGTCAGCCTGGAGGGGCAGGAATTTACGGCGCGACCGGAAGAAAAGACCGCCTTTGAAGCGGCCATGACCGCGTTGCGGGCAGCGGACTTTGCCGGCGCCGCCCAACAGTACGCCCAGTTCCTGACGCGCTACCCCAACAGTGGCTATGTGCCCATGGTGCTGTACTGGCATGGCAATGCGCAGTATGCGCTGCGCCAGTACAAGCCGGCCATCGACAGTTACCAGCGCTTGCTCAGCCGGGCGCCCAACCACCCCCGCGCACCCGAAGCTCTCTTGGCCATTGCCAACTGCCACCTGGAGCTGAAAGACGCCAAGGCGGCCAAAGCCACCCTGCAGGAGGTGGTCAAGACCTACCCGGCTTCCGAAGCCGCGTCGGCCGCGAAAGACCGCCTGAGCCGCATGCGATAAGCCGGGACGGGCGTTGTCCATGGCGCGGGGCCTCTACAATCCGCGCCATGGAAATCGCCGAGCTGCAGCAGCTGCACACCTTTGTCCTCTGGGCCGCCTTCGCGGTCTCCGTCGCGTTCGGGCTCATCGCCCAGCGCACCCACTTCTGCACCATGGGAGCGATCAGCGACATCGTCAACATGGGCGACTGGACCCGCATGCGCATGTGGGGCATGGCCGTGGGGGTGGCCATGGTCGGGTTTTACGGCATGGCCTGGCTGGGCTGGATCGACCCGTCGCAAACCATTTACGCCAGTGGCCGGGTGATCTGGCTTTCGGCGCTGGTGGGCGGTGCCCTGTTTGGCTTCGGCATGGTGCTGGGCTCCGGTTGTGGCAGCAAGACGCTGGTGCGCATCGGGGGCGGCAGCCTCAAGTCCCTGGTGGTGTTTTTCGTGATGGGTGTGGCCGCCTTTGCCACCTTGCGTGGCATCACGGCGGTGCTGCGCGTCAACACGGTGGACCAGGTCGCGTTCGACATGGCGCCCGGGAGCGCGCTGCCGGCTTGGCTGGCTGCGGTCACGGGGGTGGCGCCTCAGGCGATGGGCCTGTGGGTGGGGGGCGGCGTCGGGCTTGCGCTTATCCTGTGGGCGGCGCTGGGACGCGGTTTTCGCGGCTCGCTCGACAATTGGCTGGCCGGTCTGGGCATCGGGGCCACGATCGCCGCCATGTGGTGGGTCACAGGCCGCCTGGGTTTCGTGCCCGAGCACCCCGAGACGCTGGAGGCGGTCTTCCTGGCCACCAATTCCGGTCGCATGGAGTCTCTCACCTTCACGGCTCCCATGGCGTACGCCCTCGACTGGCTGATCTATTTCAGCGACACCTCGAAAGTGCTGACGCTGGCGGTGGTGTCGGTGTTCGGCGTGGTGCTGGGGGCGTTTGCCTATGCGGTGCTGACCCGCAGTTTCCGCTGGGAAGGCTTCCGCAACACGCAAGACACGGCCCTGCACCTCGTGGGCGCGGTCTGTATGGGCGTAGGCGGTGTCACGGCCATGGGTTGTACCGTTGGTCAGGGTCTTTCGGGCTTGTCCACGCTCAGCGTGACCAGCGTGCTGGCGGTGGTCGGCATCATGGTGGGGGCACTGGGCGGCTTCCGCTTCCAGATCTGGCTGCTTGAGCGTGAGTGAGCTGCCGGCGGCCGCGGCGTTCGACAGCGCGGGTTTCGAGCGCCGTTTCGGCGGCTTGCGCCGGCTGTACGGGCCGCAAGGGGCTCAGCGGATTTTCGACGCCCATGTGGTGGTGGTCGGCATCGGCGGGGTTGGCTCCTGGGCCGCCGAAGCGCTGGCGCGCAGCGGGGTCGGCTGCCTGACGCTGATCGACATGGACCACGTCGGCGAGTCCAACACCAACCGCCAGATTCACGCACTCACGACCGAGTTCGGGCGGGCCAAAGTGGAGGCGATGCGTGAGCGCATCGGCCAGATCCACCCCGACTGCGTGGTCCACGCCGTAGACGACTTTGTCACCCCCGCCAACTGGCCCACGCTGGCGCAACAGGCACTGGGCAGCGGCCGACCGCTGGCGGCGCTCGACGCCTGCGACCAGATGTCGGCCAAAGTGGCCATGGCGGCCTGGGCACTGCAGACGCGCCTGCCGTTCGTGACCGTGGGGGCTGCCGGCGGCAAACGCCTGGCGCACCGTGTCGAGCTGGCCGACCTGGGGCAGGCCACGCACGACCCG
>JAUWAE010000216.1 GCA_030602185.1 Comamonadaceae bacterium | reverse complement strand
CTACCGCGAGGAAGACGGCGCCCGTGTGATGAAGCAAAGCGAGATCACCATCCGCGTGGGCCTGAACCGCGGGACGGTGGCCGACACGGTGTGGACCTGCGATTTCAGCCACGACTACGTGACCATCAACGCCGATTACCGTTCCTGAGCCCTTCACCAAGCCCGCCGATGAACGAAGCCTTTGAACGCCTGCTGCAACGCGCTGAATCGCTGATGGCGCGCTGGGAATCGGTGCTGCCGCAGCCGCTGGGCGCGCCCGACTGGTCGGCCTCGGTGGCTTTCCGCTACCGCAAACGCGGCGGGCATGGCCTGCTCGAGCCGGTGCGCCACGTGGCCACCATCGCGCTGGACGACCTGCAGGAGATCGACGACCAGAAAGACAAAATCCAGCGCAACACGGCCCATTTCGTGCAGGGCCTGCCCGCCAATAACGTGTTGCTGACCGGGGCCCGCGGCACCGGCAAGAGCTCGCTGATCAAGGCCTGTCTGAACGCCTACGCGGCCCAGGGCCTGCGCCTGATCGAGGTGGACAAGGCCGACCTGGTGGACCTGCCCGACATCGTGGACGTGGTGGCAGACCGCCCGGAGAAGTTCGTCGTCTTCTGCGACGACCTGAGCTTCGAGGACGGCGAGCCGGGGTACAAGGCGCTGAAATCCATTCTGGACGGGTCGGTGGCGGCGGCCACGCCCAACGTGCTGATCTACGCGACCAGCAACCGGCGCCACCTGCTGCCGGAGTACATGAAGGAAAACCTCTCCTACACCCACACCGAGGACGGCGAAGTGCACCCGGGCGAGGCGGTGGAGGAGAAGATTTCTCTCTCGGAACGCTTTGGCATGTGGGTGAGCTTCTACCCCTTCAGCCAGGACGAGTCCCTGAGCGTGGTGAACCAGTGGCTGGGCCACCACGGCGTGCCCGAGGCCGAGTTCGAACCGGCCCGGCCCCAGGCGCTGGTGTGGGCGCTGGAGCGCGGCTCGCGCAGCGGCCGCGTGGCCTACCAGTTTGCCCGCCATTACGCCGGCGAACGGGCCAGTCACGCGCGGGGTGGTTGAGGGCATGGGCGCGTCACGGCCGACGGAGCCCGCCGTGCTGGTGGCCGACGGTGACCGACCCCGTGCGGGCGGTACCGATCGCCCGGTGACCGACGTGGCCGTGGGGGTGCTGATCGACCCGCAAGGCCGCTTCCTGCTGACCAGCCGCCCGCCCGGCAAGGTCTACGAGGGGTACTGGGAGTTCCCGGGGGGCAAGGTGGAGCCGGGTGAAACCGTGGCCGAGGCCTTGCGGCGAGAGCTGCAGGAAGAGATCGGCGTCACCGTCGGTGCCGTGCACCCCTGGCGCGAAAAGCTGGTCGATTACCCCCATGCCTTCGTGCGGCTGCACTTTTGCCAGGTGTTCGACTGGACCGGCGACCTGCACATGCACGAAGGCCAGCAATTCGCCTGGCAAACGCTGCCGGTCTCGGTGAGCCCGGTGCTGCCCGGCACGCTGCCCGTGCTGGAATGGCTGGCAGAAGAGGCGACACGCTCCTGAGCGCCTGGTGAGTGAGGGCCGCCGCCCGGCGGTGCGCCCTCAATGCTTCCAGCTGTCTTCTGGTCCGGCCGGGTCGAGCGGTGGGGTGGTCGGAACGCGGAATTCTTCCGCCGCCCAGGCCCCCAGGTCCATCTGCTTGCAACGTTCGCTGCAGAAGGGGCGGTACCGGTTCGACGGCGCGTACAGGCTGGGCCCGCCACAGGCCGGGCAGACCACGGTCTTGGGGGTGAACGTCATGCGCAGAGGGTCACTTCGAGCTCGGCCTGGCGGTCGGCGGCCAGCTGGTACTTGCCTTCATCGCCGCGCTGGAGCAGCCGCACCGAGAACAGCAGCCGGTTGCCGCTGATCTCGGGCACCAGGTTCAGCGCCGGGTCGATCCAGAGCCGCAGCAGCTGAAACGTGCGCCCCTGCGGCAGGTTTTGCTGGTACTGGCCGTTGAGGGCCATCACCTTTTGCGGCAGGCCGGATTCGCGCAGCACGCCCATCAGCAACTGAATGGGGGCTGAAAGCCCTGCCAGCGTCTGGGACCAGCCCGCCAGATCGTGCTGCCGCTGCGCTGGCGGCCGGTGCTGCCAGTCGTGGTAGGCGGGCAGATCGAACTCGCAGGTGCCACCGGGAATCGAGATGCGGCTGCGGATGGCCATGAGCCATTCGTTGTCGGCCAGCGCGTGACCGGCCTTGCCCGCGTCGTCGTGCAGGGCGTTGAAGCAGGCATCGATGCGGGCGATGAATTGGTCCAGCGCGGCTTCCGAGATGGCCGGGTTTCCTCGGTAGCCGTTGTAGGTCTGTTTGAGCCGGTCCAGGTCCTTGAGGATGTCGGACTTCAGGTCGGCCCGGGCCCCCACGTCCATGATCTCGAACAGGGTCTGGATGGCGTAATGGTGGTCCAGCGGATGCTCCCGCCGCGCCAATTCGCCGAGTCGGCGGAACAGGTGCTCTAGACGCAGGTACGTGCGGATGCGCTCGTTGAAGGGGTATTCGTACAGAATCACAGTTTCATCATACCGAATCGGCACCGCGTCTCGGCATAGGCAGCGCGCACACGTGTGTCCAGTTGTTCCAGGCTGGTCTGGTCGTTGTCTATCACGGTGTCTGCCACGGCCAGGCGCTGTGCCCGGGTGGCCTGCGCGGCCAGCACGGCCTCGACCTGCTCGCGTGGCCACCCGTTGCGCTGCATCACCCGCTGGATCTGGGTTTCGGGCTGGCAGTCGACCACCCACACCGTGTCGACCCGCTCGCGCCAGCTGGGTGACTCGACCAGCAAGGGAATGTCCAGCACCACGCAGTCGGCGCTGGCGTGCTCGCACTGAGCCTCGATCTGCCCGCGCACGATGGGGTGGATGATCGCCTCGAGCCGGCGTTTGGCATCGGGGTTGGCGAACACCTCGGCGCGCATGCGGTCGCGGTCCAGGGCGCCATCGGGGCCGATGAATTCCGGCCCGAACGCTGCCCGGATCGGCTCAATGGCGGCGCCTCCCGCCGCGGTGCTGGCACGAGAAATCGCGTCGGCATCGACCAGCCCCGCACCCAGGCGCTGCAGCAGGGCCGCGACCGTGCTTTTGCCGCTGCCAATGCCGCCGGTCAGGCCCAGGCGCAAAGGCCGGGGGCGGGTGGGCGGCCGGCTCACAACGCCACCCATTGCCACATGGCCTGCGGGCTGACGATCAGCGCGGTCAGGCCGGCCAGTGCCAGGAACGGACCGAAGGGGATGTAGCCGCCCTCGCGCAGATTTTGGGAGAACTTCATGCCGATTCCGATGACCGCGCCGATGACCGAAGCCATCAGGATCATCGGGATGAGGGCCTGCCAGCCGAACCAGGCGCCCAGCGCGGCAAACAGCTTGAAATCGCCGTAGCCCATGCCCTCCTTGCCGGTGAGCAGCTTGAAGGCCCAGTACACCGACCACAGCGAGAGGTAGCCGCCCACCGCGCCCCACAGGGCGTCGCTCAGGGCCACGCCGCTCCAGCCCCAGACGGCCACGATCAGCCCGGCCCAGACCAGGGGCAGAGTGATGTCGTCGGGCAGCAGCGTGGTGTCCCAGTCGATGAAGGCCAGCGCGATGACGGCCGCGACGAAGCCGAACCATGCCAGCGTGGACCAGGTGGCCCCGTGCTGGGCAAACACCCACGCGAACAGGGCCCCGGTGAGCAGTTCCACCAGCGGGTAGCGCAGGCCGATGGGCACGCCACAGGCGTTGCACTTGCCCCGCAACAGCAGGTAGCTGACGACCGGGACGTTCTGGTACCACGCGATGCCGGCGCCGCACGAGTGGCAGCGCGAGCGGGGGTGCAGCAGGTTCAGTGGCGGCTGTTCGGGTGCGGGCTGGCCCGTGAACTCGGCGCATTCGGCGGCCCATTGGCGCTCCATCATCTTGGGCAGCCGGTGGATGACGACGTTCAGAAAACTGCCCACCAGCAGGCCGAACAGGCCCGCGACGGCGATGCCCAGGGGGCTGTCAAG
>JAUWAE010000202.1 GCA_030602185.1 Comamonadaceae bacterium | reverse complement strand
ACGATCTTGTCCTGCTCCAGGCCGGTCAGGCGCTGCAGGCGCATCTGCAGAATTTCCTGGGCCTGCGTCTCGCTCAGGCGGTACAGGCCGTCGCCCTGCATGCCGAATTCGCGCTCCAGGCCTTCGGGGCGGTAGTCGTCGGCGTTCACCACCGTGCCGTCGGCCTTGGCGCGGGTCAGCATCTGGCGCACCAGCTGGCTGTCCCAGCTGCGCGTCATCAGCTCGGCCTTGGCCACCGGCGGGGTGGGGCTTTCGCGGATGATGCGGATGAACTCGTCGATGTTGGCCAGAGCCACCGCCAGGCCTTCGAGCACGTGGCCGCGGTCGCGCGCCTTGCGCAGGTTGAACACCGTGCGGCGCGTCACCACTTCGCGGCGGTGCTGCAGGAAGATGTCGATCAGGTCCTTCAGGTTGCACAGCTTGGGCTGGCCGTCCACCAGCGCCACCATGTTCATGCCGAAGGTGTCCTGCAGCTGGGTCTGCTTGTACAGGTTGTTCAGCACCACCTCGGGCACTTCGCCGCGCTTGAGCTCGATCACCACCCGCATGCCGTCCTTGTCGGACTCATCCTGGATGTGGCTGATGCCTTCGATCTTCTTCTCGTGCACCAGCTCGGCAATGCGCTCCAGCAGCGTCTTCTTGTTCACCTGGTACGGGATTTCATCGACGATGATGGCCTGGCGCTGGCCCTTGTCGATGTCCTCGAAGTGGCACTTGGCGCGCATCACCACCCGGCCACGGCCGGTGCGGTAGCCGTCTTTCACGCCGGTGATGCCGTAGATCAGCCCCGCGGTCGGGAAGTCGGGCGCCGGGATGATTTCCATCAGGTCGTCGATGGAGGCGTCGGGGTGCTTGAGCAGGTGCAGGCAGGCGTCCACCACCTCGTTGAGGTTGTGCGGCGGGATGTTGGTGGCCATGCCCACCGCGATGCCGGCCGAACCGTTGATCAGCAGGTTGGGCAGGCGTGCTGGCAGTACCAGCGGCTCGGACTCGCTGCCGTCGTAGTTGGGCCCGAAATCGACCGTTTCCTTGTCGATGTCGGCCAGCATCTCGTGGGCGATCTTGCTCAGGCGGATTTCGGTGTAACGCATCGCAGCCGCGCTGTCGCCGTCCACCGAGCCGAAGTTGCCCTGGCCGTCCACCAGCATGTGGCGCAGCGAAAAGTCCTGCGCCATGCGCACGATGGTGTCGTACACCGCACTGTCGCCGTGGGGGTGGTATTTACCGATCACGTCGCCGACGATACGGGCCGACTTCTTGTACGGCCGGTTCCAGTCGTTGTTGAGCTCGTGCATCGCGTACAGCACGCGGCGGTGCACCGGCTTCAAGCCGTCGCGCGCATCGGGCAGGGCACGGCCCACGATCACGCTCATCGCGTAGTCGAGGTAGCTGCGGCGCATCTCCTCTTCGAGGCTGATGGGCAGGGTTTCCTTGGCGAAAGAGGTCATGGGCGCAGTCGGGGCGGGTGGCAGACAATCGGACATTTTACGGTGCGCGTGTGCGGCCCCCCTGGCTGGCGCGTGCAGGCATTGGCCGGCGTCTGCCCGATCTGGTGTTGCGGATGTGCAACTTTTTGCGGTCACTGCAATCAACTGTTACGACCTGTCGCAGACATTGCTTCAGCCTTACAGGGCTTGTGGCAGAATGTTCAGCGTGGTTCAAGGTGTCTGCCTTGGTCGATAAACCCCCCACAGGCCCAGCTGGCCTGTGCCAACATCAAGAGGAACTCGATGAAACAACTCAACAAGATCGCCGCCCTGTTCGCGACCGCCGCGCTGGCCACTGCCGCTGGCGCGCAAAGCATCGACAACTGGCGCAACGGCACGGGTGAGCTGGTGTGGAAGAACGGCACCAACGAACTCTGCTGGCGCAACGCCAACTGGACGCCCGCCACCGCTGCCCAGGGCTGCGACGGCGCCATCGTGCCCAAGGCACCGGAACCCGCACCGGCTCCGGCCCCGGCGGCTGCTCCTGCGCCCGCACCGGCTCCTGCGCCCGCACCGGCTCCGGCCCCCGCGCCTGTTGCCGCTTCCAAGGTGACCTACGCCGCCGACGCCTTCTTCGACTTCGACAAAGCCGTGCTGAAGCCGGAAGGCAAAGCCAAGCTGGACGACTTGGCCGAGAAGGTCAAGGGCATCAACCTGGAAGTCATCATCGCCGTGGGTCACACCGACTCGACCGGCCCTGACGCCTACAACCAGAAGCTGTCGGTGCGCCGCGCCGAAGCCGTGAAGGCGTACCTGGTGACCAAGGGCATCGACGCCAACCGCGTGTACACCGAAGGCAAGGGCGAGTCCCAGCCGGTGGCTGACAACAGCACCCGCGAAGGCCGCGCCAAGAACCGCCGTGTGGAAATTGAAGTGGTGGGCACCCGCGCCAACTGATCGGTTCCCGCTCAGCAAGAAACCGCGCTCCGGCGCGGTTTTTTTATGGGTTTTCGATTGCCACGATAATCTCTTGCCATGGACAAAACGATCAATGCCGACCCGGCCGAACTGGCCAAGTTTTCCGAATTGGCCCACCGCTGGTGGGACCCCGAAAGCGAGTTCAGGCCGTTGCACCAGATCAACCCGCTGCGGCTGGAGTGGATCGACCGCCAGGTGCCGCTGGCGGGGTGCCGGGTGGTGGATGTGGGTTGTGGTGGTGGCATCCTGTCCGACGCCATGGCGCGCAAGGGGGCCGAAGTGCTCGGCATCGACCTGGCCAGCAAGGCCCTGAAGGTAGCGCAGCTGCATGCGCTGGAAGCCCAGACGCCCCGCGTCACCTACCGTGAAGTCAGCGCCGAAGCCCTGGCCGAGGAAATGCCGGGGCAGTTCGATGTCGTCACCTGCATGGAGATGCTGGAGCACGTGCCCGACCCCGGCTCGGTGGTGCGGGCGTGTGCCACGCTGGTCAAGCCCGGTGGCTGGGTGTTTTTTTCGACGCTGAACCGCAACCCGAAATCGTTCCTGTTTGCCATCGTCGGGGCCGAGTACGTGCTGCAACTGCTGCCCAAAGGCACCCACGAATACGCCAAGTTCATCAAGCCGAGCGAGCTGGCGGGGCATTGCCGTGGGGCCGGCCTGGAGCTTCAGGGCACCCGCGGGCTGGAGTACAACCCGCTCACGCGGCGCTACTGGCTCAGCGGCGACACCAGCGTCAATTACATGATTGCCACCCGCAAGGTGCCGGTATGAGGTTCTCGGGCATACGCGCGGTGCTGTTCGATCTGGATGGCACGCTCATCGACAGCGCCCCCGACCTGGGGTATGCCGCCGACCTGATGCGCACGCGCCGCGGCCTGCCGTCGTTGCCCATCGAGCGTTACCGGCCCATGGCCGGTGCCGGCGCCAGGGGGATGATCGAGGTGGCGTTCGGCTACGGGCCCGACCACCCCGAGTTTGAAGCCCTGCGGCAGGAGTTTTTTGACAACTACCAGGCCTGCATGACGCGGGCCACCCGGCCGTTTGACGATGTGCCGGCGCTGCTCGCCGGTTTGCACGGTGGCGGTGTGCGTTGGGGTGTGGTCACCAACAAGTCGGAGCGCTTTGCCTTGCCCTTGACGGCGGCCATGCCCTTGTTTGCCACCTCGGCCGTGGTGGTGGGCGGCGACACGACGCCGCACCCCAAGCCGCACCCGGCCCCGCTGTGGGAAGCGGCCCGCCGCGTGGGCTTGGCGCCAGAGGCTTGCCTGTACGTGGGTGACGACGAACGCGACATCGTGGCGGGCAAGGCGGCCGGCATGCCCACCGTAGCGGCGCGCTACGGTTACCTGGGGACAAAAACCGACGTGGCGAGCTGGCAGGCCGATGCGGTGATCGAATCTCCGCTGGAGCTCTTGAACTTTCTGGAAATGGCTTAAACTAAGACAGTACCAGGGGCTGCATTGGTTTCGACGTGGGTTCGGACACGCAGCAGGGCATGTCGAGGTTCTGTCACCTCGTAAAACCGCAGAAAAAAAGTAACTGCAAACGACGAACGTTTCGCACTCGCCGCTTAATCCGGTGAGCCTCGCAACAGTTGGCCCATGGGCTGGGTGAGGGTGGTCGCAAGACTGTCCTGACTGCGAGGGAATTTACATAGGCTGGCTGTCGGGCGGGCAACTTGCTCGGCGGTGAGATTTAAGGTTGCTGGCTGGGTGCACAGCGTGTCGCTGCGCGTTGCATCTGGCGAGACCCAAAACAGACGACTACACATGTAGAACTGCGCGAAGAAGGCTTGCGGACGGCGGTTCAATTCCGCCCAGCTCCACCAATACCAATGCCCAACTGTGTATGCAGTTGGGCATTTTTCTTGAAGTCCCGCGTATCTGCGCGGGTTCGTGCGGATTCCTGCGGACTTCGCCTCGGCGCCCGGACGCCTGAAAACGCCCGTTTTCACTCTCTCCTGGCGTTTCCTCGCTCCGGCCTCGCTCTGTGAGAGTGGCCCG
>JAUWAE010000243.1 GCA_030602185.1 Comamonadaceae bacterium | reverse complement strand
GGCTTGCCGGCAAAGGCGCCGTTGAGGTCTACCAGGTGCACCCGGCGCGCGCCCTTGTTGACCCAGCTGCGCGCCATGGCGGCGGGGTCGTCGCTGAACACGGTGGATTGGTCCATGTCGCCTTGTTTGAGGCGCACGCATTGGCCGTCTTTCAAGTCAATGGCAGGGATCAGCAGCATGGCGGTCAGGGGTTCCAGTGCAGGAAGTTGCGGTACAGCGCCAGGCCTTGGTCGGCGCTTTTTTCGGGATGAAACTGGGTGGCGAACAGGTTGTCGCGGGCCACGGCACAGGTGAAGCGGCTGCCGTAGTCGGACTCGCCCACGCTGTGCGCCGGGTGGGTTGGGCGGGCGTAGAAGCTGTGCACGAAGTAGAAATGGCTGCCGTCGGGGATGCCTTGCCACATGGCGTGGGCCGGCCCGCGGCCGAGGTCGTGGAACACCTGGTTCCAGCCCATCTGGGGCACCTTGTAACGGCTGCCGTCGGGCTGGGTCTGGCCTTCCAGCCGGAAGCGCACCACCTCGCCCGGGATCAGGCCCAGGCCGGGCGTATCGCCCTCTTCGCTGTGGTCCAGCAGCATCTGCATGCCCACGCACACGCCAAACAGCGGCTTGCGGGCAGCGGCCTCCAGCACGGCATCGCGCAGGCCGCTGCGGGCCAGCTCGGCCATGCAGTCGGGCATCGCGCCCTGCCCTGGCAGCACCACGCGGTGGGCGTCGCGCACCACCTGCGGGTCGGACGTGACCACCACGTCCACATGGTCCACGGCAGTAGCCGCGTGGATGACGGCCTGCGCCACGGAGCGGAGGTTGCCCATGCCGTAATCGACCACGGCCACGGTCTGTCGGTTCATCGTAGGGAACGGTTCAGGCGAACGAACACGGTATCGAGGGGGTTACAGGGAACCTTTGGTGGAGGGAATCACCCCCGCCTGGCGCGGGTCCAGCTCCAGCGCGGCGCGCAGGGCGCGCGCAAAGGCCTTGAAGATGGTTTCGCACTGGTGGTGCGCATTGACGCCCTTGAGGTTGTCGATATGCAGCGTCACGCCGGCGTGGTTGACGAAACCCTGGAAAAACTCGAACACCAGCTGGGTGTCGAGCTGGCCGATCATGCCAGCCGTAAACTTCACGTCCATGTGCAGCCCTGGGCGGCCGGAGAAATCCACCACCACACGGCTCAACGCTTCATCCAGCGGCACATAGGCATGGCCATAGCGGCGGATGCCCTTCTTGTCGCCCACGGCTTTCGCGAACGCCTGGCCCAGGGTGATGCCGATGTCCTCCACCGTGTGGTGGCCATCGATGTGCAGGTCGCCCTCGCACTGCACCACCAGGTCGATCAGGCCATGGCGGGCGATCTGGTCGAGCATGTGGTCCAGGAACCCGATGCCGCTGTTCAGCGACGACTGGCCCGTGCCGTCGAGGTTGACGCGCGCGGTGATGCGGGTTTCGAGGGTGTTGCGGGTGACTTCGGCTTGCCGCATGAGGGCCAGTGCTTCCTAGGGTTGATCGGGGGGCCATGATACCATCCACCTCCAAGGCGAGCACCGCCTCCATCACCGACAGACCCCCCCATGAGCCGCTTCTGGAGCGCCGTCGTTCACGGCCTGACCCCCTACGTGCCGGGCGAACAGCCCAAACTCGACAACCTGGTCAAGCTCAACACCAACGAGCATCCGTATGGCCCCTCGCCGAAGGCGCTGGAGGCCATACGCCACGCCACGTCGGACGCCCTGCGGCTGTACCCCGACCCGAACGCCGACGCGCTGAAAGCCGCCCTGGCCCAGCGCCACGGCGTCAAGCCCAACCAGGTGTTCGTGGGCAATGGCTCCGACGAGGTGCTGGCCCACGCCTTCCAGGCCCTGCTCAAGCACGACGGCGAACTCTGGTTCCCAGACGTGACCTATTCTTTCTACCCGGTGTACTGCGGCCTGTACGGCATCGCGCACCGTGTGGTGCCACTGGCCGATGACTTCACCCTGCGGGTGGAGGACTACCTGCCGCGCGATGGGCAGCGGGCCGGCGCCATCATCTTCCCCAACCCCAACGCCCCCACGGGCCGGCTGCTGCCGCTGGAAGCGGTGGAGCGTATCGTGGCCGGCAACCCCAAGGCGGTGGTGCTGGTGGACGAAGCCTACGTGGACTTCGGCGGCGACAGCGCGATTGCGCTGGTGGACCGCTACCCCAACCTGCTGGTGGTGCACACCTTCTCCAAAAGCCGTTCGCTGGCGGGCCTGCGGGTGGGTTTTGCCATCGGGCACCCAGACCTGATCGAAGGGCTGGAGCGGGTGAAGAACAGCTTCAACTCCTACCCGCTGGACCGGCTCGCCATCGCCGGCGCGGTGGCCTCGGTGGAAGACGAGGCGTTCTTCCAGGCCAGCTGCCGCCAGGTGGTGGCCACCCGCGAGCAGCTGGTGGCGCAGATGACCGCGCTGGGCTTTGAGGTGCTGCCTTCGGCGGCCAACTTCATCTTTGCGCGCCACCCGGGCCACGACGGTGCGGCGCTGGCCGCGGCGCTGCGCCAACGGGCCATCATCGTGCGGCACTTCAAGCTGCCGCGCATCGACCAGTTCCTGCGCATCACCGTGGGCACCAACGCGCAATGCGACGCGCTCGTGGGCGCGTTGCGCGAGATACTGGCCAGCTGAACGTTCAGCGGGCCCGCGAGGCCTGCGTCAACGGACCGGCTTGGCCAGTTGGTCCTGCAAGGCCTTGAGCAGTTTGGGGTCGGTCGGCCCGGTGGTGCTGGCGTACGCGGACACCACCTGCCCATCGCGGCCAATCAGGTACTTGTAGAAATTCCACTTGGGCGTCACGCCAGTCTGCTGGGCCAGCTGCTTGTAGAACGCGGAGGCGTCCGAGCCGCGCACGGAGCTCTTGGCGAACATCGGGAATTTGACGCCGAAGGTGTTTTCACAGAACTCGGCGATTTCCTCGTTGCTTTTCTTCTCCTGGAAGAAGTCGCCCGACGGGAAACCCAGCACCACCAGCCCCCGGTCCTTGTAACGGGCGTACAAGTCTTCCAGGCCCTGGTACTGGTTGGTGAAGCCACAGTAGCTCGCCGTGTTCACCACCAGCAGCACCTTGCCGCTGTACTGGCACAGCGACTGCGATTTTTCGTCCTGCAGACGCGGGAAGGTGTGGTTGAGCAGGGGTGGGCAGGCGGTCCCGTTGGCGGCCGAGGCGGCGGCAGGCGCCGCTTGCGGGGTGGCCGCCACGCCCGGCTGGGCCAAGGACAGCGTCAGCAAACCGGCCAGGCCCGCCGGCAATGCCGCCAGCAGGCGGGGGACCGATTTAAACAAAAGCGCGAACCGCCGTTGTGGCATGGAAAAGCTCCCA
>JAUWAE010000183.1 GCA_030602185.1 Comamonadaceae bacterium | reverse complement strand
ATCTGAGCCAGGATCAAACTCTATAGTTCGATCTTGAATACTCATTCAACGGAATTGAAGTGTCTCCACTTCAAACTGTCTTATGAGCGTTTGGTGTTCCGAAGAACATGTTTTGAGGCCTTACGCCACCAAACGCCCACGCTTATCGGCTGTAACTTGTTAACGATCACCGAAGCTTGCTGGCCAGGCTTATCACCCAACCACCTGCTTCTGAAGTCTGCCGCGATCAGCAGAGCCTCGTATTATGACACAACTTTTGGCGTCTTGTCAAAAAATTTTAATTTATTTTTTTGACTTCCGCCGCGTTGGCTTTGCTTGTTTGCTTGGCCGCTGCGTTGTGCGAAGACCGCAATTCTATACAGGTTTTCCCGCGGTTGTAAACCTTGCGCGAAAAAATTTTCGCGGCGCCACGCGGGTCGCGGTTCTTGCGGACCGGCCGAGCTGCTACCCTCACCGGCATGGCACTGATCTTATTGAATGAAGTGAGCCTTGCATATGGGCATGTTCCGCTGCTGGACCGGGTGCGGCTGGCGATCGAGCGCGGGGAACGCATCGGGCTGGTGGGACGCAACGGGACGGGCAAGTCGTCGCTGCTCAAGGTGCTGGCAGGCCGGGAGAAACCCGACGACGGCGAGGTACAACGCCAGCAAGGCGTGCGCTGGGCCTATGTGGAACAGGAACCGGCACTGGACAACCATGCGACCGTGTTCGATGTGGTGAGTGCAGGCCTGGCCCACGTGCGCGGATTGATCGATCGGTATGCGCAACACCAGGACGGTGACTTGGACGCGTTGCAAAACGAGATCGAAGCGCTGGACGGCTGGCAATGGGAACAGCGCGTGGAAGCGACGCTGCAGCGCCTGCACCTGCCGCGCGACGCCATGGTAGACGGGCTGTCGGGCGGCCTGCGCAAGCGGGTCGCTCTGGCGCAGGCGCTGGTGTCGGCACCCGATGTATTGCTGTTAGACGAGCCGACCAACCACCTCGACATGGACGCGATCGAGTGGCTGGAAGGGCTGCTGTGCGAGTTCAAGGGTACGGTAGTGGTGATCAGCCACGACCGGGCCTTCCTGGACAAGGTGACGACCCGGATCGTGGAGCTGGACCGGGGGGTGCTGCGCAGCTACGACGGCAACTTCAGCACCTACCAGCAGCTGAAGGAAGAGCAGCTGGCCCAGGAAGCCGTGGTGCAAGCGAAGGCGGACAAGCTGCTAGCGCAGGAGGAGGTGTGGATACGCAAGGGCGTGGAGGCGCGGCGCACGCGGGCGCAGGCCCGGATCGAGCGCTTGCAGCGGCTGCGGCAGCAGCGCGCCGCCCGCCGCGATGCGATGGGACGGGTGCGGATGGAAGTGCACAGTGGGTCTGCCAGCGGCAAGCTGGTGGCGGAGCTGGAGCGCGTATCCAAAGCCTTTGGCGAAGGCGACCAGCGGCGCACCGTGGTGAAGGACTTCAGCGCGACCATCCTGCGGGGCGACAAGATCGGACTGATCGGCCCCAACGGCGCCGGCAAAACCACGTTGCTGCGCCTGATCCTGGGTTTGTTGCCGCCCGACAGCGGCCAGGTGCGGCAGGGAACACGGCTGGAGATCGCCTATTTTGACCAGATGCGGGAACGGCTGGACCTGGAGGCGACACTGGAGGACTTCATCAGCCCTGGCAGCGAGTGGATCGAGATCGGCCAGCGCCGCACCCATGTGAAAAGCTATCTGGGGGATTTTCTGTTTTCTCCGGCGCGGGCGCACGCCCCGGTGAAGACGCTGTCGGGGGGGGAGCGCAACCGGCTGCTGCTGGCACGGCTGTTTGCCCGGCCCGCCAATGTGCTGGTTCTGGACGAGCCTACCAACGACCTGGACATCGACACACTGGAACTGCTGGAACAACTGCTGGCCGACTACGACGGCACGGTGTTCCTGGTGAGCCACGACCGGCGTTTTCTGGACAACGTCGTGACCAGCACCATCGTGTACGAAGGCGATGGGCGGTGGCGCGAATACGAAGGCGGCGTGACCGACTGGGTGGCCCAGTCCACCCGGCTGCATGGACGCGCACCGGTGTGGGACGTGGCGGATCAGGTGGTAGCGGCAGCACCCAGGAAAAGCGACGTGGACGTGCCGGCTGCAACGGCGACTGGGACGACGGCTGCGGCAGCCCCCACCCCGAGCGCGCCGCCGACCAAGCGCAAGCTGAGCTACAAGGAGCAACGGGAGCTGGAAGCCTTGCCAGGGCGCATCGATGCGCTGGAGGCCGAGCAAAAAGCGATCGATGAGGCACTGGCCGACGGCAGCCTGTTCACGACCGACCCGACCCGAGCGGCAGAGATGGCGACGCGGCACGCCGAGATCGAATCCGCCCTGATGGAAGCGCTGGAGCGCTGGGAGACGCTGAGCCAGCCGAGCTGACGGACGACCACCATGAGGCGTTGCGCCTTATATTGGTGCCATGAACGACGCTCCCTTAAAAAGAAGTGGCCATGGACGCCGCTGAGTTTGGCGCCTTGCTGACGCTGGCCACCGCCACCAGCTTCACTCCCGGTCCCAACACCACGCTGTCCACCGCGCTCGCGGCCAACTTTGGCCTGCGCCGCGCCCTGCGCTTTGTGCTGGCCGTGCCGGTGGGCTGGACGCTGCTGCTCACCCTGTGTACCGCGGGCGTGGGCGCGCTGGTGCTGGCGGTGCCCTTGCTGCGCGGCGCCATCGTGGCGGGCGGGGTGGGTTACCTGCTGTGGCTGGCCTGGCGCCTGGCGGGCAGCCGCACCTTGTCCAACGCCAGCGCGGCCAGCCTGAACGTGACCTTCCTGCGCGGCATCGGTCTGCAGTTCCTCAACATCAAGGCGTGGATGCTGGCCTTGTCCATCGTGGCGGGGTGGATTGCCGGACAACCCGATGCGTGGCAACGCTACGGGCTGGTGGTGCCGGTGATGGTGTTTTACGCATTGACCAGCAACCTGGCCTATGCCCTGGTGGGGTCGGTCCTGCGCCACTGGCTGGCCGGGCCGTGGGTGGATGGCCAGCCCAGCGGGCAGCGCCTGCGCTGGTTCAACCGGGGCATGGCGCTCGCCCTCGTCATCACCGCGGTGTGGATGCTGGCGTCCGGTCTGGGACGGGGCGCATGAATCGCCACACCACCCCACCAGAACACGGCGCCGACCCGGCTGTGCGCGGCCTGTGGCTGGGCCTGCTGGGCGTGACGATCTTCGCCCTGACGCTGCCCATGACCCGGCTGGCCGTGGGCGACCACACGGCGCCCCAACTGCCCCCCAGTTTCGTGACCTTCGGTCGCGCGGCGGTAGCGGGTTGCCTGTCGCTGCTGTACCTGGCCTGGCTGCGCAGCCGGGGAAGGCTGAACGTGCCGCGCCCCGCCGAATGGGCCCTGCTGGCGTTCACCGCGCTGGGGGTGGTGCTGGGCTTTCCCCTGGGGCTGGCCATGGCGCTGCGCGAGGTACCCAGCACCCACGCCGCGGTGGTGACGGGGCTGCTGCCGCTGGCAACCGCCTGCGTGGCCGCCCTGTGGCTGCGCCAGCGGCCCAGCCCCATGTTCTGGCTACTGAGCCTGCTGGGCACGGCCCTGGTGCTGGCCTTCATGGCCTGGCGAGCCGGTGGCCTGCACCTGAGCAGCGCCGATGCCTGGTTGCTGGTGGCGATGGCCAGCGCGTCGCTTGGCTACGTGGGTGGCGCGCGCCTGACACCCCGGCTGGGCGCCGAACAGGTGATCTGCTGGATACTGCTCATGACCCTGCCTCTGACGCTGCCGCTGTCGGCCTGGTTCATGCCGGATGCCCCAGCCGGGGTGAGCACCAGCAGCTGGGCCGCTTTTGGCTACGTGGCAGTGTTCTCGATGTGGCTGGGCTTCTTTGCGTGGTACCGCGGCCTGGCCCTGGGCGGCGCGGTGCGCGTGAGCCAGGTGCAGCTGCTGCAACCCTTCCTGAGCCTGGTGTTCGCCGCGCCCTTGCTGGGCGAAACCCTGGATGCCACCACCTTGACCTTTGGCCTGGCCGTGACCCTGACGGTGCTGCTGGGCAAACGCACCTCGATACACACCACCCCACAAAGGAAGCACTGAACCATGGACTGGACCCTGGCCCAACGCGCGCACAAGATGAACCCGTCGGTGATCCGCGAGATCCTGAAAGTGACGGAGCGGCCCGGCATCATCAGCTTCGCGGGCGGATTGCCGTCGCCCAAGACCTTCCCGGTGGAGGTGTTCGCCGAGGCCTGCGCCAAGGTGCTGCGCGACGATGGCCGCGCGGCGCTGCAGTATGCCGCCAGCGAGGGGCTGGTCGCGCTGCGCGAGCAGGTGGCAGCCATGTTGCCGTGGCGCGTGGACCCGGCGAACGTGCTGATCACGACCGGCTCGCAACAGGGCCTGGACCTGGTGGCCAAGGTGCTGATCGACCCGGGCAGCCGCGTGCTGGTGGAGACCCCCACCTACCTGGGTGCGCTGCAGGCTTTTGCGCCGATGGAACCCGAGGTGGTGAGCGTATCCAGCGACGACGAAGGCCCGGACCTGCGCGACCTGCGGCACGCGCTGGGCGCCGATGGCGATGCCGCAGACGCGCCCGAGGCGCCGGAACGCCGCCGCCTGCTGCAGCTGGACCTGGACCCGGCCAAGGACTTCCCCCGCTTCATGTACCTGCTGCCCAACTTCCAGAACCCGACCGGCCGCACCATGAGCGAAGCGCGCCGTGCGGCCCTGAGCGCCGAGGCGTACCGGCTGGGTCTGCCCATCGTGGAGGACAACCCCTACGGCGACCTGTGGTTCGACACCCCGCCGCCTGCGCCGCTGACCGCCCGCCACCCCGAAGGCTGCGTGTACCTGGGCTCGTTCTCGAAAGTGCTGGCCCCTGGGCTGCGCCTGGGCTTTCTGGTGGCGCC
>JAUWAE010000137.1 GCA_030602185.1 Comamonadaceae bacterium | reverse complement strand
TGGGTGCGCTCCAACGCCAAGGGCCGCCAGGCCAAGAGCAAGGCGCGTTTGGCCCGCTTCGAGGAACTGAGCGACGTCGAATACCAGAAGCGCAACGAGACCAACGAGATCTTCATCCCGGTGGCCGAGCGCCTGGGTTCGCAGGTCATCGAGTTCAACCACGTCACCAAGTCCTTTGGCGACCGGGTGCTGATCGACGACCTCAGCTTCAAGGTGCCGGCGGGGGCCATCGTCGGCATCATCGGTCCCAACGGCGCCGGTAAATCCACGCTGTTCCGCATGATCCAGGGTGTCGAAACCCCAGGCAGCGGCGAGATCGTCATCGGCCAGACCGCCAAGCTGGCCTTCGTGGACCAGAGCCGCGCGTCGCTGGACGGCGACAAGACGGTGTGGGAAGACGTGTCGGGCGGGCTCGACAACATCACCGTGGGCAAGTTCGTCATGCCCAGCCGCGCCTACATCGGCCGTTTCAACTTCAAGGGCAACGACCAGCAGAAGCTGGTGAAGAACCTGTCGGGCGGTGAGCGCGGTCGCCTGCACCTGGCCAAGACGCTGGCCCAGGGCGGCAACGTGCTGATGCTGGACGAACCTTCCAACGACCTCGACGTGGAAACCCTGCGCGCGCTGGAAGAAGCGATGCTGGAATTTGCCGGCAGCGCCATGGTCATCTCTCACGACCGCTGGTTCCTCGACCGCATCTGTACCCACATCCTGGCCTACGAGGGCGACAGCCGCTGGTACTTCTACGACGGCAACTTCACCGAGTACGAGGCCGACAAGAAGCGCCGCCTGGGTGAAGAGGGCTCGCGTCCCAAGCGCGTGCGCTTCAAGTCGCTGACCTGAGGCAGGGCATGGCCGACCCCACAGCCACCCCCGCCGTGCCCGACGACGAACAGGTGCTGGCCGAGACGCGCCGCTGGATCGAGCGTGCCGTCATCGGCCTCAACCTGTGCCCGGTCGCCAAGGCGGTGTACGTGAAGAACCAGGTGCGCCTCGTCGTGAGCCGGGCGCGCCACCTGGACGGCTTCCTTGACGACCTCGACCGCGAGCTGGACTTGCTCAAGTCCACCCCGACCGAGCAGATCGACACCACGCTGCTGATCCACCCCACGCTGTTCCCAGACTTTTTCGTCTTCAACGATTTCCTGGACGTGGTCGACGAGGTGATCGACGAGCACGGGCTGGAGGGCGAGATCCAGGTCGCGCCTTTCCACCCGGCGTTCCAGTTCGAGGGCACCGAGCCGGGTGACATCGGCAACGCCACCAACTGGGCTCCGTACCCCACGTTGCACCTGCTGCGCGAAGCCAGCATCGACCGCGCGGTGGCCTCGGGCGACAGCGCCGAGACCATCGTCGAGCGCAACGTGCAGACGCTGGAGCGGCTGGGGCACGAAGGCTGGCAGAAGGTGCTCCGCGGCAGCTGATTTGACAGTTTGCGTTCACAGATAGCGCTTTGGTGCGGCTGTCGGGTCCCGTCTCGCCTCAAAAACTGGTCAGATGGCGCTGAACTGTTAAAAATTTTTCTTGTAATCAATGTGGTATTTGTTGCAGAATCATGCCCATGAACCAAGTGTCCCCTCTCAATGACATGTCGTCTGCCAATTACTACACCACCCTCGAAGTGGCCAAGATCCTGGGCATGGCGGTGCGGTCGGTGCAGTTGATGGTGGACCGGGGTGATCTGCAAGCCTGGAAAACCCCGGGCGGCCACCGCCGCATCACCCGGGAGTCGCTGGAGCGCTGGATCCAGGGCAGCCGGGCCGGTGTCACAGGGGTGGCGGCCTTGCACGGCAGCGTGGGCGACCAACGTTCCAGTGGGCGGCGCCGCGCCGCGGTGCACGTGCCGCGCATCCTGCTGATCGAAGATTCTTCGCATTTCCAGAACCTCGTGTCCATGCTGGTGAAGCAGTGCTTCCCGGCGGTGGACCTGCACATTGCCCACGACGGCATTACCGGGCTGGTGTCTTTCGGCCATTTGCAGCCCGACCTCATCATCGTGGACATCTTGCTGCCTGGTATCGACGGCGCCACCATGATCACTGGCCTGCGGCGTCACGCCCTGTTCGGCAACTGCAAGCTGATTGTGCTGACCTCGCTGGACGAAGAGCAGCGGGCCCCGTACGCCTTTGCCCTGCACGATGTGGCCGTGGTGCACAAGCCGCGCCTGGTGCAGGAACTGCCGGGGCTGATCGAATCGGCCCTGCAGCACCTGCTGGCACCAGCGCCCGCAACGCCTGCGGCCGAGCAGGCCTGACGGCCGCTGTCCCAACACGGTAGCCCCAGATGACCGAGTCGCGTGTGCTCGTCGTGGAAGACGACGAGGCTGCCAGTTACTTCGTGACCGAAGCCCTCGAAGGGCTGGACCTGCAGGTCAGGGTCTGTCGCAGCGTCGAAGCCGCTCAGGAGGCCCTGGCGGCCCAGCCTGTCCAGTTGGTGATCACCGACCTCGGTTTCGAGGGGGCGTCGGGTTTCGCGCTGATCCACCACCTGCGCGGCCTGCCGGTGCCTCCTGTCGTGATCGTATTCAGCGGCGGGCTGCACGCCGCTGTGCGCGAGCAGCTGGCCAGCCTGGGCGTGTTCCGCACCCTGGCCAAGCCCGCGTCCCGGCAAGAACTGGCCCACACTGTCCGCCAGGCGCTGAACCTTTCCGACTGGCCGGAAGCCCCCAATCAGGAGACACGCTTGGACCCGACTGGCCTCAAACCGTTCGAACTCGCCGCCATCGAGACGTTTTTCGATGGTGATCGAACGTTTTACGAAACCTTCCGGGCGTCCTGCGTCGAGCAGTTCGCGGTTGACCTGGCAGCAGGTGACCAGGCCTGTGCGGCCGGCGATGCCGCCGCGTTGCGGCGCGTCGCCCACAGCCTCAAGAGCGTGCTGCAAACGCTGGGCTACGCCGACCACTCGGTATGCGCCCGCTCGGTCGAAGAAGCGGCCCAGCACCGTGCGTTGCCCGACGCGGCCACGGGCTGGCAGGACCTGCGCCAGCGCATCGTGCAGAGTTTTGGCCTGTCGGTCTGACGGCTGAACAGGGCGGGGCGCTCAGCCCAGCGACCAGTCGCCCGGCACCAGCCACAGCAGCGCGGCGGTCATCAGAAAATAGCGCAAGAACTTGCCCAGGGCCATGTAGGCCATGCACGGCAGCAGGGGAAACTTGAGCCAGCCTGCCACGGCGCACAGGGGGTCGCCCACTGCGGGGAGCCAACTCAGCAGGCAGGCTTTGGGGCCGAAGCGTTCCAGCCAGTCCAGCGCCCTCACGTGGGTGGCCGAGCCGCGCGCCTTGTCGATTGCCTGGTGCGCGCCATACCCCATCGCCCAGCTGACCGCGCCGCCCAGGGTGTTGCCCACCGTGGCCACCAGGATCGCTGGCCAGAAGAGTTCGGGGTTCAATTTCACCAACCCGAACACCACCGGCTCCGAGCCCATGGGCAGCAGCGTGGCCGAGACAAAGGCCACCACAAACACCGTGCTCAGCCCGTATTCGGGCAGGCTCAGGGTTTTCAGCAGCGACCACAACCAGGCTTCCATGCGCTGCGAGTATAGGGACGTCAGCCCGTCGTCGGGTTCGCAAGGTTACAATCTGCACACTTTTTCAGCATCCGTTGGTCCGGTTCCCTGGGTTTCCCTCGGCGAATCGCAGTCGGGTGCTTTTGTTTTCTTGTGATGCAACTCGGCCCCTACACCCTGCCCAACCGCCTGTTCGTCGCCCCCATGGCCGGGGTGACGGACCGGCCGTTTCGCCGCCTGTGCAAGCGGCTCGGGGCGGGGTATGCGGTGAGCGAAATGGTCACCTCGCGGCCTGACCTGCGCGACAGCCTGAAAACCTCGCGCCGCGCCAACCACGCCGGCGAGCCAGGCCCGATCGCCGTCCAGATCGCCGGGACTGACGCCGAGATGATGGCCGAGGCCGCCCGCTACAACATCGACCGCGGTGCCCAGATCATCGACATCAACATGGGTTGCCCCGCCAAGAAGGTGTGCAACAAGTGGGCCGGCTCGGCCCTGATGCAGGACGAAGCGCTGGCCATCGCCATCGTGGAGGCGGTGGTGCAGGCCTGCGCGCCGCACGGCGTGCCGGTGACGCTGAAGATGCGCACCGGCTGGTGCCAGAGCGCCAAGAACGCGCCGGTGCTGGCGCGTGCCGCCGAAAGCGCGGGCGTGCAGATGCTGACGGTGCACGGCCGTACCCGCGAGCAGGGCTACAAGGGCGTGGCCGAGCACGACACCGTCGCGGCCATCAAGGCCAGCGTGCGCATCCCCGTGGTGGCCAATGGCGACATCGACAGCCCCGAAAAGGCCCGCGACGTGCTGGCCGCCACTGGCTGCGACGCCATCATGATCGGCCGCGCGGCCCAGGGCCGGCCCTGGCTGTTCCGCGAGGTGGCGCACTTTCTGGCCACCGGCGAGCACCTGCCGCCGCCCACCTCCGCCGAGCTGCGCGAGTGGATGCTGGAGCACCTGGACGACCACTACACCCTCTACGGCGAATACACCGGCGTGCGCACCGCGCGCAAGCACCTGGGCTGGTACGCCCGTTCGCTGCCGGGCGACCCGGCGCGGGCCGCGCTGTTCCGCGAAGCCATCAACCGCAGCGAAAGCTGCGACACCCAACTCCAATGCGTGCGGGCCTACTTCGACGAGGCCGCCGCCCTTGAACCCTGGACCCTGGCCGCATGAGCACCCCCCCACTGACCGATTGCGTCAAGGCCAACATCGAGGCCTATTTCAACGACCTGGACGGCACCGAGCCCGCCAACATGCACGACATGCTCACCCGCGCGGTGGAAAAGCCGCTGCTCGAGGTGGTGATGGCGCGCGCCCAGCAGAACCAGTCGCGCGCCGCGCAATGGCTGGGCCTCAACCGCAACACCCTGCGCAAGAAGCTGCTGGAGCACGGCCTGCTCGACGGCTGAGCCCGTTGGCTGTCCACCCCTTTTTCCGATTTTTCGACTCCCTGACTCTGGACCCTTCCCGATGAAAGCTCTCCTCTCGGTCTCCGACAAAACCGGCGTGCTCGACCTGGCGCGCGAACTGCACGCACTGGGCGTGCAGCTCATCTCCACCGGCGGTACCGCCAAGCTGCTGGCCGACAACGGCCTGCCCGTGACCGAGGTGGCCGAAGTCACCGGCTTCCCCGAAATGCTGGACGGCCGCGTCAAGACGCTGCACCCCATGGTGCACGGTGGCCTGCTGGCACGCCGCGACCTGCCCGAGCACATGGCCGCGCTGCAGCAGCACGGCATCGGCACCATCGACATCTTGGTGGTCAACCTCTACCCGTTCGAGGCCACCGTGGCCAAGCCCGGCTGCACCCTGGCCGACGCGATCGAGAACATCGACATCGGCGGCCCGGCCATGGTGCGTTCCGCCGCCAAGAACTGGAAAGACGTGGCCGTGCTGACCGACGCCAGCCAGTATTCCGTCGTCGTGTCCGAGCTGAAGGACGGCGGCAAGGTGAGCGAGCTGACCCGCTTCCAGCTGGCCGTGGCCGCCTTCAACCGCATCAGCAACTACGACGCCGCCATCAGCGACTACCTGTCGGCGGTGGACGTGAGCGCCGGCGTGCCGGGTGACGCGGTCGAACCCCAGCGCCTGCTGTTCCCCGGTCAGAGCAACGGCCGTTTCGTGAAGGTGCAGGACCTGCGTTACGGCGAAAACAGCCACCAGCAGGCCGCCCTGTACCGCGACCTGTACCCGGCGCCGGGCTCGCTCGTCACCGGCCTGCAACTGCAGGGCAAGGAACTGAGTTACAACAACATCGCCGACGCGGACGCGGCCTGGGAGTGCGTCAAGAGCTTTGACGTGCCGGCCTGCGTGATCGTCAAGCACGCCAACCCCTGTGGCGTGGCGGTGGGGGCGAACCCGCTGGAGGCCTACAGCAAGGCCTTCCAGACCGACCCGACCAGCGCCTTCGGCGGCATCATCGCCTTCAACCGCCCGCTGGACGGCGAGGCCGCCAACGCCGTGGTCAAGCAGTTCGTGGAGGTGCTGATTGCCACCGATTTCACACCCGAAGCGCTGGCCGTGTTCAAGAGCAAGGCGAACGTGCGCCTGATGAAGATTGCGATGCCGAATGTCAAGGGCGCCGATGCTGCGGCGCGTGGCGGCAACACCGATTGGGACAACGGCCGCAACGCCGTGGACGTCAAGCGCGTGGGCTCGGGCATCCTGCTGCAGACGGCCGACAACCACGACATGAAGCTGGCCGACCTGAAGGTGGTGACCACCAAGCAGCCCACCGCCGAGGAAATGAACGACCTGCTGTTCGCCTGGAAGGTGGCCAAGTACGTCAAGTCCAACGCCATCGTGTTCTGCAAGAACGGCATGACCATGGGCGTGGGCGCCGGCCAGATGAGCCGCCTGGATTCGGCCCGCATTGCCAGCATCAAGGCCGAGCACGCCAGCCTGAGCCTGCAGGGCACGGCGGTGGCGTCCGACGCGTTCTTCCCGTTCCGCGACGGGCTGGACGTGGTGGTGGACGCGGGTGCGACCTGCGTGATCCAGCCGGGTGGCTCGATGCGCGACCAGGAAGTGATCGACGCGGCCAACGAGCGCGGTGTGGCGATGGTGTTCACCGGGGTGCGGCACTTCCGGCACTGATCTGTCTGGACAGACACGCACAGGGGGCACGCTTCGGCGTGCTTTTGTGTTTCTGGCGGGGTGTGGGGCGGCGTCAGGGGTGGCGTTGGCGGGGGCGTCTGGGTGGGGCGCAGCCAGCCGGCCTCATACCGTCCGCTGCGCGGACAAAAATCGGCCAACAGGCCACGCCCCACCCAGACCCTGGTGTGCGAAGCGCTCCAGATGCCAAGGTGTGGGAGTGCCTGAACCTCGTTCAACGAAGGGTATTCCTCCGCGCGGGAAACGATGCCGCTAGGCGAGTCGGGGGGTAGCCAGTGGGCGATTTTTTTGCGGGCCGCGGCCGGGAATTGGCCCCCGGCGTACCCCCCCCCCCGCCCCCCCCCCCCCCCCAACCCCCCCACCAAAACACCCCCC
>JAUWAE010000007.1 GCA_030602185.1 Comamonadaceae bacterium | reverse complement strand
TCCCCGAGGGCGAGTACCTCAAAGGGCTGGTGCTGGTGCGGCGCCATTGAGCCCGCAAGGCCTCCGCGAGCGAGGCCACACGCCCACCGGGCACTTGACAGCCGCACTACACTGCTTTCAAGGGGCCCGTTGCGGCCCGTTCCCCACTTGTCCTGACACACCATGGCCCTGATTCCCGCCACCATCCTCACCGGCTTCCTCGGTTCCGGCAAAACCACCCTGCTCAAGCGCGTGCTGTCCGAAGCGCACGGCCAGAAGATCGCCGTCATCGAAAACGAGTTCGGCGAAGAGAACATCGACAACGACATCCTGGTGGCCGACACCGAGGAGCAGATCATCCAGATGAGCAACGGCTGCGTCTGCTGCACCATCCGCGAGGACCTGCGCAGCACGCTGCAGCTGCTGGCGGCCAAGAAGCGCAAGGGCCAGCTCGACTTCGAGCGGGTGGTGATCGAAACCACCGGTCTGGCCGACCCCGGCCCGGTGGCGCAGACCTTCTTCATGGACGACGAGGTGGCCGAGAGCTACCTGCTGGACTCCATCGTGACGCTGGTGGACGCCAAGCACGCCATGCAGCAGCTCGACCACCGGGTCGAGGCGCAGCGCCAAGTGGGTTTTGCCGACCAGATCTTCATCAGCAAGGCCGACCTGGTGGACGCCGAGGCACTGGACGCGCTGACCCACCGCCTCAAGCACATGAACCCGCGCGCCCCGATCGAGACGGTGCACTTCGGGGAAGTGGCGCTCAACAAGGTGCTCGACCTGCGCGGCTTCAACCTCAACGCCAAGCTAGACATCGACCCCGATTTCCTCAAGGCCGACGACCACGGGCACGACCACCACGACCACAGCCATTGCGACCATGACCACGGCCACTGCGAGCACGAAGGCCACGGTCACGGTCACCACGACCATGCCCACGGCGAGCACTGCGACCACCCCTCGCACGCCCACCACCACCATCACGACGACGACGTGAAAAGCTTCGTCTACCGTGCCGAGCGCCCGTTCGACCCGGCCAAGCTGGAGGACTTTCTCGGCGCCATCGTGCAGGTGTACGGCCCCAAGCTGCTGCGCTACAAGGGCGTGCTGCACATGAAGGGGACCGAGCGCAAGGTGATCTTCCAGGGCGTGCACCAGCTCATGGGCTCCGATCTGGGCCCCGAGTGGAAGGCCGACGAGCCGCGCCAGAGCAAGATGGTGTTCATCGGCATCGACCTGCCGCGCGACATCCTGGTGCAGGGGCTGGAGCAGTCGCTGGCCTGAGCCTCGAACCGAACTCGTCATGCGCCGCCGGTCGATCCGTCGCCGGCGGGCCCTTCAGGCCGTACAATCGACCGCGACCGACTGGGCGACCACCCGAGGCTCCCCTGTGTGGAGGCTCCAGCGGTGCAGCGGGACCCGTCCCATCCGGCCGAACCGGCCCCCGATTCGAGAACGCGACATGCCCACCACCGCACACTCCACCGTCAAGAAAGACCCCAAGCTGGCGAACCACTGGAAGACCAAGCCGCTGGAAGAGCTGACCGACGCCGACGTGCTGGCCATGCCCGACAGCGAGTACATGAATGACGTCCAGCTGGCCTACTTCAAGCGCAAGCTGGAACAGCTCAAGCAGGACATCCTGATCAACGCCGGCGAAACCACCGAGCACCTGCGCGAAGACACCGTGGTGGTGCCCGACCCGGCCGACCGTGCCACCATCGAGGAAGAGCACGCGCTGGAGCTGCGCACCCGCGACCGCGAGCGCAAGCTGCTCAAGAAGATCGAGCAGTCGATTGCCCGCATCGATTCCGGCGACTACGGCTACTGCGACGAAACCGGTGAACCCATTGGTGTGGGCCGCCTGCTGGCCCGCCCCACGGCCAGCCTGTCCATCGAAGCCCAGCAGCGCCGCGAACTCAAGCAGAAGCTGTTCGGCGACTGACCGGCTCAGCCCTGCGCACGTCGCGGTCTTCCCGTACACCGACCATGGCCAAGGCCGACCCCGGCAAGGGTGGTTTCCTGTCAAAAGTGGCGCGCTTCGTGCGCCACCCGACGGTGGACTGGTCGGAGCTGGATGCGCGCACCCAGGGCGTTGACGAAGAGCGCGAGGCCCTCAAAGCGGCCATCCAGCGCAAGCGCCGCAACGACGCGGTTCGCCACCGCGAACTCAACGAACTGCGCGAGCTGATGCGCCGCCAGCCTGGCGACTCTTCCGCCGATGGGCAGGCGTGCGGCGACGGGCGGTCGTCGCTGCCAGCGGGGGGCGGGTCGTCCGACAAGACCCGCACGATCGAGCAGATCGCCCGCATCGAAGAGCAGATGGCGTCCCACTGGATGAGCCTGAGGGGCGCCGGTGAGGCCCGTCCCATCACCCACATCGGCAGCGGCACCACCATCCCGGCGCAGCTGGAGGGCGGCGTCACCCAGCCGGCCCACCTGCAGGCGCGCAGTGGCCCCTCGGGGTTCCCGATGACGATCGACGTCGTCACCGAGGACCCGAACGCCGGCAACGCCGACTGGGAGCCGGCGCTGTCCCATCCTGCGATTGCGGAAGCGGCGGTGCGGTTTGCCAACGCCCAGTACGCCGACACCGAACGGGCCCTGCGCACCCTGATGGTGGAGGAGGCGCTGTCGCCCACCGCGCGCGCGGCCGGCGAGGTCTTGCTCGATGCCCTGCATGCCCAGGGCAACCTCGAAGGCTTCGAGGAATTCGCGGCCGAATGGGCCGAGCGTTTTGGCGGTCCGGTGCGCCATTGGCCCGAAGAAGGGACTGCCGCCGGGCCGGTGGCCGAGGAGGGGGAGCCCACCAGCGGCGCCACCCCGGTGCCAGCCCGCTGGGGCAGCTGGCGCTGCCCGCTGCTGCTCGATGCCTCGGTGGTGGCCCAGCTGCACACCACGGTGGCGGCGTCGGGCGGGCGGGCCTGGCTGGATTGGACCGACCTGCTGTCGGCCGACTTGCCCGCCGCCCAGGCGCTGCTGGCGCTGGTCAACAACTGGCTGCGCCAGCCGATCGAGTTCCATTTTCGCGGTGCCGCGGTGTTGCGTCGTCGGCTCAAGGCCAGTACCCCGTCGGGTCGGCGCGAGAACGACCCGGTGTGGTGGCTGCTGCGCCTGGCGCTGCTGCGGCTGATGCAGCGCCGCGATGAGTTCGACCTGGCGGCGCTGGACTATTGCGTCACCTACGGCGTGCTGCCACCCGAATGGGAAGAGCCGGTGTGCCGGTTCCAGGTGGCAGAAACCGCCCCCGAAGGGCTGGACGCCCAGGCGGCGGCGCCCGAGCCAGGCCACGAGCCCATCCACCCGCTCGACACCCAACTCGTGGGGCTGGACGTGCTGGAATGGCCGGCCATGGCCACCACGGTGACCGGGGCCGAGACCCGATTCCCCGCGCTGCAGAACCCGCAAGGCTGGGCCGCGACCGAGCCGCTTCGCCAAGGGGCGGCGGTGGCTTTGACTGGCACCCTGCAAGGCGACGTGCCCGGTACGTTGGCCCGCCTTGACGCCGCGCTGGATGCCCACCCCATCGACCGCCCCTTCCGGATCGACTGCCATGGGTTGTTGAGGGTGGATTTCGCGGCCGCCGGCAGCCTGTTGCAGTGGTTCATGGCGGCTTCCTCCAAAGGGCTGAAGGTGGAGCTGGTCGAAGTCAGCCGCCTGGTGGGGGCGTTCTTCCATGTCGTGGGTATTGACGAGGCCGTGACCGTGCGCCTGCGACAATACTGAGCATGGAACACAAGGATTCTTCGCTTTTCTACGGCACCACCATCGTCTGCGTGCGCCGCGAAACGCCCGAGGGCGTGCAGGTGGCCATCGGCGGCGACGGCCAGGTCACGCTGGGCAACATCGTCGTCAAGGGCACGGCGCGCAAGGTGCGCAAGCTGCACCATGGCCAGGTGCTGGCGGGTTTTGCCGGTGCCACGGCCGATGCTTTCACCCTGTTCGAGCGTTTCGAGGCCAAGCTGGAGAAACACCAGGGCCACCTCACGCGCGCGGCCATTGAGCTGACCAAGGACTGGCGCACCGACCGCGTGCTGCGCCGCCTGGAAGCCATGCTGGCCGTGGCCGACAAGACGGCCAGCCTCATCATCACCGGCAACGGCGACGTGCTGGAGCCCGAGTACGGCCTCGTGGCCATCGGCTCGGGCGGCGCCTACGCGCAGTCGGCCGCCAAGGCCCTGCTGGACCACACCGCGCTCAGCGCCGAGCAGATCGTGCGCGAGTCGCTCAAGGTGGCCGGTGAACTGTGCATTTACACCAACATGAACCACACGGTCGAGGTGCTGGCATGAGCAGCATGACCCCCCAGGAAATCGTGTCCGAACTGGACGCGCACATCATCGGTCAGAAGGCCGCCAAGCGTGCCGTGGCCATCGCGCTGCGCAACCGCTGGCGCCGCCAGCAGGTGGACGCCAAGCTGCGCCCCGAGATCACGCCCAAGAACATCCTGATGATCGGCCCCACCGGCGTGGGCAAGACCGAGATCGCGCGCCGCCTGGCCCGGCTCGCCAATGCCCCTTTCATCAAGGTCGAGGCCACCAAGTTCACTGAAGTCGGCTATGTGGGCAAGGACGTGGACAGCATCATTCGCGACCTGGTGGACATGGCCGTGAAGCAGACGCGCGAGGCCGAGGTGGCCAAGCTGCGCACCCGCGCCGAAGACGCGGCCGAGGAGCGCATTCTGGACGCGTTGCTGCCCCCGCCGCGCAGCACCGGCGACCATGAGCCCGCGACCGACAGCACGGCCCGCCAGGTGTTCCGCAAGAAGCTGCGCGAAGGCCTGCTGGACGACAAGGAGATCGAGCTGGAACTGGCGGCCGCCCAGCCCATGATGGAGGTGATGACGCCTGCAGGCATGGAGGAAATGGCCGAGCAGCTCAAGGGCCTGTTCGGCCAGCTCAACGCCGGCCGGCGCAAGACGCGCAAGCTGAAAATTGCCGAGGCGCGCAAGCTGCTGATCGACGAGGAAGCGGGCAAGCTCATCAACGAGGAAGAGATCAAGCTGCAGGCGGTGCACAACGCCGAGCAGAACGGCATCGTCTTCATCGACGAGATCGACAAGGTCACCAGCCGCAGCGAAGGCGCCAGCACCGGCGAGGTGTCGCGCCAGGGCGTGCAGCGCGACCTGCTGCCGCTGGTGGAGGGCACCACCGTGTCCACCAAGTACGGCCCGATCAAGACGGACCACATCCTCTTCATTGCCAGCGGCGCCTTCCACCTGAGCAAGCCCAGCGACCTGATCCCCGAACTGCAGGGGCGCTTCCCCATCCGGGTGGAGCTGCAGTCGCTCTCGGTGGCGGACTTCGAGGCCATCCTGACGCAGACCCACGCCAGCCTGGTGCGCCAGTACCAGGCGCTGCTCGCCACGGAAGGGGTGACGGTCACGTTCACGCCCGAGGGCATCACCCGCCTGGCGCAGATCGCCCACGACGTGAACGAGCGCACCGAGAACATCGGCGCGCGCCGCCTGGCCACGGTGATGGAGCACCTGCTCGACGAGGTGAGCTTCGACGCTGCCAGGCTGGAAGGCCAGACGGTGGTGGTGGACGCCGGCTACGTGGACGCCCGGCTGGGCGAACTCAGCCGCAACGAGGACCTGTCGCGCTACATCCTCTGACACCTGTTGCTTTCAAGCTCATGCAGGACTTTCAGTCCTGTTTCTAGGTGCTTGTTTTTCTTGGACTTTTGGGCCCGATTTACTTTGTAATTCGGGCCTAAGTCTTTGATTTCATTCGAAAAATATCCAAACCCCCCTGTTGCACGCAGGGGGTTTGGTGCTACAGTGGTGAAAAGTGCAAATTAGTGGTGAAAAGTGGGTTTTAAGGTCTGACTCCCGTGTTCCAAGGTGCCTCGTCCCTCAGTCTCGATGCCAAAGGTCGGCTCTCGGTGCCCACCCGGCACCGCGACGTCCTGAGCGCGACGGCGGGCGGCCAGCTCACCATCACCAAGCACCCGCACGGCTGCCTCATGGTGTTCCCCCGCAACGAGTGGGAAAAGTTCCGCGAGCGCATCGCGGCCCTGCCCATGTCGGCCCAGTGGTGGAAGCGCATCTTCTTGGGCAACGCCATGGACTGCGAGATGGACGGCACCGGCCGCGTCTTGATTTCGCCCGAACTGCGCGCCGCTGCCGGTCTGACCAAGGAAGCCGTGCTGCTGGGCATGGGCAACCACTTCGAGCTCTGGGATGCCGAGACCTACGCCGCCCAGGAGGCCGAGGCCATGCAGGGCGACCTGCCCGACGCCCTCAAGGACTTTTCTTTCTGAGGCCCGGCGGTGCAAGCGTCCTACACACACTGCACCGTCTTGTTGAATGAAGCGGTCGACGCCCTTCAGATCCAACCAGACGGCCATTACATCGACGCGACCTTCGGGCGTGGTGGTCATTCGCGGCTGATCCTGTCGCGTCTGTCGCCCGCCGGCCGGCTGACGGTGTTCGACAAGGACCCGCAGGCGATTGCCGTGGCCCAGGCGCTGGCCGCCGAAGACTCCCGTGTGGCGGTGCGTCACGAAGGCTTCAAGGCGCTGGGCGAACTGCCACCCGCCAGTGCCGACGGCATCCTGATGGACTTGGGGGTGAGTTCGCCCCAGATTGACGACCCCACCCGGGGATTTTCCTTCCGGCATGACGGACCGCTGGACATGCGCATGGACCCGACCCGGGGCATGAGCGTGGCCGAGTGGCTGGCAGAGGCCGACATTGCCCAGATGGCGGAGGTGATACGTGAATACGGCGAAGAACGGTTTGCTCAACAGATTGCAAAGGCGATTGATCGTCGCCGACAGGAACGGGGCCCTGTTCGAACCACCGCCGAGCTGGCCGAAATCGTGGCTGGCGCGGTCAAAACCCGCGAGCCGGGCAAGGACCCTGCAACGCGCACATTTCAGGCTCTTCGGATTTTCATCAACGCCGAGCTTGAGGAGTTGCAACAAGCGCTGAGCGCGAGCCTGCGGGTGCTCAAACCCGGTGGCTGGCTGGTCGTGATCAGCTTCCATTCGCTGGAGGACCGCATCACCAAGCAGTTCATGGCCCAGCAGTCGAAAGAGGTGTTCGATCGCCGCGCTCCGTTCGCCGCGCCCAAGCCCATGGCGCTCGATGGCGTGGGGCGCGTGATGCCGTCCGATGCCGAAGTGGCCGCCAACCCGCGCGCGCGCAGCGCCGTGATGCGCGTGGCCCGCCGCACGGCTGCGGCGCTGGAGGGCTCGGCATGACCCGCCTCAACCTGGTGCTGCTGGTGGCGGTGCTGGGCAGCGCCTTCTACCTCGTGCACCTGCAGTACGAGTCGCGTCGCCTGTACGTGGCGCTCGACCGGGCCAAGTCCCACAGCGAGCGCCTTGCGGCCGACCACGAGCAGCTGGTGGTGCAGAAACGCGCCGAAGCCACCCCGGCGCGGGTGCAGCAGCTGGCGACGCGGCAGCTGCAGATGCGTGCCGCCCACCCGGGCATCACCGAATACGTCGCCTTGCCGGCCTCGACCGGGGCCGATGGTGCGGTGGCCGGGGCGGTGCAGACGCTCAAGGGGCCCCTGTCGGCAGGAGGTCGCCCGTGAGCCGCAGCATCGCCTACAGCTCCAGCCCCCTGCTGACCAGCGCCACGCCGGTGTGGCGCAGCAAGTTCATCGTCGCGGCCCTGGCCCTGGCGTTCGTCGGTCTGGCCGGACGGGCTGCCTATGTGCAGGTGTTCGGCAACGAATTTTTTCAGCGCCAGGGCGAGGTGCGGTTTGCGCGCACCCTGGAGCTGCCGCCCAACCGCGGCCGCGTGCTCGACCGCAATGGCCTCATCCTGGCCACCAGCGTGGTGGCGCAAAGCATCTGGGCCATCCCGCAGGACGTGGACCTGAACGAGCCCAAGCTGGCCCAGGCGGCCAAGCTGCTTGACATGCCGCTGGCCGAGCTCAAGCGCCGTTTGAACACCGAAAAAACCTTTGTCTGGGTCAAGCGCCAGGTCGACGAGCCGCTGGCGCTGCAGCTCAAGGCGCTGGACATCAAGGGCCTGTACCTGCGCAAGGAATACAAGCGCCAGTACCCCGAGGGCGAGGCGGCGGCGCACGTGGTGGGGTTCACCAACGTCGAAGATGTGGGGCAGGAGGGGGTGGAGCTTGCCTTCAACCAGCAGCTGTCGGGCAAATCCGGGTCCCGCCGCGTGATCAAGGACCGCCTGGGCCGCGTCATCGAAGACGTGCGCGAGGCGATCCCGCCGGTGGACGGCCACGACATCCAGCTCTCGATCGACAGCAAGATCCAGTTCTTTGCCTACCAGAAGCTGCGCGAGGCGGTGGCCGAGCACAAGGCGCTGGGGGGCAGTGCGGTGGTGCTTGACGCCCATACCGGCGAGGTGCTGGCGCTGGCCAACTACCCCAGCTACAACCCCAACCAGCGCCGCAACCTCAGCGGCGAGCAGCTGCGCAACCGCGCCCTGACCGACAGCTTCGAGCCCGGCTCCACCATGAAGCCCTTCATTGCCGCGCTCGCGCTGGACAAAGGGCTGGTGCGACCTGACACGCCGATCCAGACCGCGCCCGGTCGGCTGCAGATGGGCGGCTTCACGATTTCCGACGTGCACGCCTACAACGTGCTGACCGTCAACGAGGTGATCCAGAAATCCAGCAACGTCGGCACGGTCAAGATGGCGATGCAGTTGCAGCCACGCGACATGTGGGAGGCCTATGCCCAGGCGGGCTTTGGCCAGAAGCCGCACCTGCCGTTCCCGGGCGCCGTCAGCGGCCGCCTGCGGGCCTACAAGACGTGGAAGCCGATCGAGCAGGCGACGATGAGCTACGGCTACGGCCTGTCCACCTCGCTGTTCCAGCTGGCGCAGGCCTACACCGTGTTCGCCCGCGACGGCCACATGGTGCCGGTCACCCTGCTCAAGACCGATCAGCCGGTGCAGGGGGTACGGGTGTTCAGCGAGAAAAACGCGATGGCCGTGCGCCGCATGCTCGAAATGGCAGCCGGCCCTGGCGGCACCGGTCAGCGCGCGCAGACGGTGGGGTATTCCGTGGGCGGCAAGTCGGGCACCGCGCGCAAGCAGGAAGGCAAGGGTTACGCGGCACGCAAGTACCGCAGCTTCTTCGTGGGGCTGGCGCCGGTGGAGGCGCCGCGCATCGTGGTCGCGGTGATGGTCGACGAGCCCAGCAACGGCGTCATCTACGGGGGCGCCGTGGCCGCCCCGGTGTTCAGCGAAACGGTGCAGCAGACCCTGCGCCTCATGGGCGTGCAGCCCGACACCAACGTCAAGCCCCACATCGTGGCCGACGTGGTGGAGGAGTCGGTCTGATGCGCACCCTGCAACACGTCACCGATGCCGTGGCATGGCTGCGTGCGCTCGGCGTGCAGCGCCTGGTGTGCGACAGCCGCCTGGTCCGCCCTGGCGACGCGTTCGTGGCTTGGCCGGGTGCGGCCCAGGACGGCCGGCGCTTCGTCAATGCCGCGCTGCGTGCGGGCGCGGTGGCCTGCGTGGTGGAGGCCGACGGCATCGGGCTGTGGAATTTCGTCGATGAGCGCATTGCCGCGCTGGCGGGCCTCAAGGCGCTGGCCGGTCCGCTGGCCCACGCCTTTGAGGGGGAACCGAGCCAGGCGGTGCGGGTGGTGGCCATCACCGGCACGAATGGCAAGACCTCTACCGCCTGGTGGACGGCCCAGTGGCTGGGCGCGGCTGGCGAGCGCGCCGCCGTCATGGGCACGCTGGGCATTGGCCGGCCGGGCGATGCGCTGGAGCCCACCGGCCTGACCACGCCCGACCCGGTGCGGGTGGCCACCGCCCTGCGGGCGCTGCGGGCCGACGGTGTGCTGGCCTGCGTGATCGAGGCCTCGTCCATCGGGCTGGAGGAGCAGCGGCTGCACGGCACCCACATCGACACCGCGGTGTTCACCAACTTCACCCAGGACCACCTCGACTACCACGGCAGCATGGACGCCTACTGGCGGGCCAAGCGCGCCTTGTTTGACTGGCCGGGTCTGCGCGCGGCCGTTGTCAATCTGGACGATCCCATGGGCCCGCCGCTGGCGCAGGCCATGCAAACCCGCGCCGATCAGGGGCGTATGGACCTGTGGACGGTGTCGGCCGACCCGCGTGCCCCCCGCGCCGCCCGGCTGCAGGTCACCGAGCAGCACTGGACCGCGCAGGGCCTGGCCTTCCGCGTGCAGGAGGCCGGTGGCGATGAGGTGGCCATCGCCCTGCCGGTGGTGGGGGCCTACAACGTGGCCAACCTGGTCTGTGCCCTGGCGGTGTTGCGCGCCGCGGGCCACGGCCTGGCCGAAGCCGCGGCCGCCAGCCGGGCACTCGGCGCCGTACCAGGGCGCATGCAGTCGGCTTGGCCCCAAGGCCCTGCCGAGTTGCCGCTGGTGCTGGTGGATTACGCCCACACCCCCGATGCGCTGGAAAAAGCCTTGCAGGCGCTGCAGCCCGTGGCTCACGAACGTGGCGGCCGCCTGTGGTGCGTGGTGGGTTGCGGCGGCGACCGCGACCGCAGCAAGCGCCCACTGATGGCCGCGGCAGCCGAGCGCGAGGCCGCACGCCTGGTGCTGACCAGCGACAACCCCCGCAGCGAAGACCCGCTGGCCATCCTGCACCAGATGCAGGCCGGTCTGAGCGAGCCGGTGCGCGCCATCGTCGAGCCCGACCGCGCCGAGGCCATCGCCCGCGCCGTGCAGCAGGCCGACGCCCGCGACGTGGTGCTGCTGGCGGGCAAAGGTCACGAGGATTACCAGGAGATCGGTGGCGAGAAGCGCCCGTTCTCTGACCTGCTCGAAGGCCACAAGGCCCTGCGGGCCCGTCTGGCGGTGCAGGGAGGCCAGCCATGATGACCACCATTGCCGAATTGCTGCCCCGCCTGAGCGGTGCGCGCCCGGTCGGCACCGCCGGGGCGGTGCTGCGGGTGCACACCGACACGCGCAGCCTGCAGCCGGGCGACCTGTTTGTCGCCTTGCGTGGCGAGCGCTTCGATGCCCACGACTACCTCGCGCAGGCGCACGCCGCCGGTGCCGTGGCGGCCGTGGCCGAGCGCGGCCTCGCCGAGGCTGGGCTCGGCGGCGTGGAAGTGCCCGACAGCCGGCGGGCCCTGGGCGAACTGGCCGCTCTGTGGCGCCGCCAGTTTGAGCTGCCCCTGATCGCGGTGACTGGCAGCAACGGCAAGACCACGGTCACCCAGATGGTGGCCTCGGTGCTGCGGGCCGCCGCCGGCGACGCCGCACTGGCCACACAAGGCAACCTGAACAACGACATTGGCGTGCCGCTGACGCTGCTGCGCCTGCGCCCGACGCACCGCATGGCGGTGGTGGAGCTGGGCATGAACCACCCGGGCGAGATCGCCGGCCTGGCCGCCATGGCCCAGCCCACGGTGGCGCTGGTCAACAACGCGCAGCGCGAGCACCAGGAATACATGGCCACGGTGGAGGCGGTGGCGCGGGAAAACGCTGCCTGCTTCGCCGCCTTGCCGGTGGATGGCACCGCCGTGTTCCCGGCAGACGACACCTACACCCCGTTGTGGCGAGAACTGGCCGCCGGTCGCCCGGTGCTGACCTTCGGTGCCCCCGGCACGGGCGCCGATGTGCACGGCGAAGCCCGCTGGTGCGACGGCACCTGGCAGGTGCAGGTGCACACGCCCGCCGGGGCCTTCGAGGCGGTGCTGCACATCGCGGGCCGCCACAACGTGCGCAACGCCTTGGCGGCCACCGCCTCTGCCCTGGCCGCGGGTGTGCCCCTGGCGGCCATCGCCCAGGGCCTGTCGGCCTTCGTACCAGTCAACGGCCGCTCCCGTGCCCTGGCCGTGCACGTCGGTGGGCATGTCCTCACGCTGGTGGACGACAGCTACAACGCCAACCCCGATTCGGTCCGCGCCGCCATCGACGTGCTGGCCGAGTTGCCCGGCCCGCGCTTGCTGGCCCTGGGCGACATGGGCGAGGTGGGGGACCAGGGCCTGGCGTTCCACGACGAGGTGTTGCGCCACGCGCTGGCACAAGGCATGGAGCACGTGCTGGTGACGGGCAGCTGGATGGCGCAGGCCGCCGCGCCCCTGGCCCCCGGGGCGGCCGGCCGCCTGCTGCACTGCGCCGAACAGGCCGACCTGATCGCCCGCGCCGTCGCCCTTGCCCCGACGCTGGGCAGTGCACTGGTCAAGGGGTCGCGCTTCATGCGGATGGAACGGGTGGTGGAGGCGTTGGCCGCGCTGGACAACCCACCCCAAGCACACGAGGAGGGCGCGCATGCTGCCTAGTCTGGCCCTTTGGCTGCAGGGGCTGAGCCCCGACCTGAGTTTCCTGCGGGTGTTCCAGTACCTGACGTTCCGCGCCGTCATGGCAGCGATGACGGCGCTGCTGCTGGGCGTTGCAGCGGGCCCGTACTTCATCCGGCGGCTGACCGAACTCAAGATCGGCCAGCCGATCCGCGAGTACGCGATGCAGAGCCACCTGAGCAAGAGCGGCACACCCACCATGGGTGGGGTGTTGATTTTGTTCGCGATCGCGGTCTCCACCCTGCTGTGGTTCGACTGGAGCAACCGCTTCGTCTGGATCGTGCTGGTGGTGACGCTGGGCTACGGTGCCATCGGCTGGGTGGACGACTGGCGCAAGGTCGTGAACAAGGACCCGGAGGGCATGCGCTCGCGCGAGAAGTACTTCTGGCAGTCGCTCATTGGCGTGGTGGCGGCCTTCTACCTGGTGTTCGCGATATCCGAGGGCTCCAACCAGCGG
Source organism: Comamonadaceae bacterium (assembly GCA_030602185.1). Taxonomy (GTDB): domain Bacteria; phylum Pseudomonadota; class Gammaproteobacteria; order Burkholderiales; family Burkholderiaceae_C; genus JAUWAE01. The sequence goes on along the minus strand of JAUWAE010000007.1, from coordinate 22,322 downwards.
GTGTTCCAGCTGTTCGTGGACTGGGTCGCATCGGGCTTCACCATCGACCTGCCCGACCAGGCCGGGCTGATGGTGCCCTTCTTCAAGGAAATCAGCTACCCGCTGGGGGTGCTGGGCTTCGTGATCCTCACCTACTTGGTGATCGTCGGCTCCAGCAACGCCGTCAACCTGACCGACGGTCTGGACGGGCTGGCCATCATGCCGGTGGTGATGGTGGGCTCGGCCCTCGGCATCTTCGCCTACGTGACCGGCAACGCGGTCTTCGCGAAGTACCTGCTGCTGCCGCACATTCCCGGCACCGGCGAGGTGCTGATCTTCTGTGCCGCCATGGCCGGCGCCGGCCTGGCGTTCCTGTGGTTCAACGCCTACCCGGCCCAGGTGTTCATGGGCGACGTGGGCGCGCTCGCGCTGGGCGGGGCGCTGGGCACCATCGCCGTCATCGTGCGGCAGGAAATCGTGCTGGCCATCATGGGCGGCATTTTCGTGGTCGAAGCCCTCTCGGTGATGCTGCAGGTCACCTGGTTCAAGTACACCAAGCGCCGCTATGGCGAAGGCCGCCGCCTCTTCAAGATGGCGCCGCTGCACCACCACTTCGAAAAATCCGGCTGGCGCGAGACCCAGGTGGTCGTGCGCTTCTGGATCATCACCATGCTGCTGTGCCTGATCGGCCTGTCGACCCTGAAGCTGCGATGAACACCTTGCCCGCACTGTTCCAAGACCGCGAGGTGCTGGTGCTCGGCCTGGGGGCCTCGGGCCTGGCGCTGGCGCGCTGGTGCGCCTGGCTGGGCGCACGCGTGACGGTGGCCGACACCCGGCCGCAGCCGCCCAATGCCGCCACGCTGGCGGCCGAGCTCCCGGGCGTGACGCTGTTGTGCGCGCCGTTCGATGACGCGCTGTTCCAGCGTGCCCCGTGGGCCATGGTCTGCCGCAGCCCGGGGATTGCGCCGGCCCAGATGGCTCCGCTGGTGTCGGCCGCCGTGGCGGTGGGCGTGCCGGTGGTGGGCGAACTGGGCCTGTTTGCCCAGGCGTTGCAGGTGCTGGCCGCCCAGCCCGACCACCCCTACCAGCCCAAGGTCATTGCTATCACGGGCACCAATGGCAAGACCACCACCACGTCGCTGACCGGGCACCTGCTCACCGAAGCCGGTTGGCACGTGGCCGTGGCCGGCAACATCGGGCCGACCCTGCTCGATGTGTTGCGCGAGCGATTGCTGGCCCAGCACCTGCCTGACGCCTGGGTGCTGGAGCTTTCCAGTTTTCAGCTCGAAGGCGTGCAGGGCTTCGAGCCCACCGCCGCCACCGTGCTCAACGTCACGCAGGACCACCTCGACTGGCACGGCAACATGACCGCCTACGCCGGGGCGAAGGCGCGCATCTTCGGCCAGCAGGGGCTGATGGTGCTCAACCGCGACGACGACACCGTGATGGCCTGGCGTCCGCAGCCGGTCACCGTGCGCGAAGGCGGTCGCACCCGCACCCAGCCGGCCCGTGAGTACATCACGTTCGGCACCGAGCCACCCCACCGCCCGGGCGACTGGGGCCTGGAGACCGTCAACGGCATGAGCTGGCTCGTGCGCGCCCTGCCGGTGGACGACACCCGCCGCAAGGCGCGCGGTGCGGCCGAGGCGGAGGAGGTCTATCTGCAGCGCCTGATGCCCGCCGAGGCGTTGCGCATCCGGGGGCGGCACAACGCCAGCAACGCCCTGGCCGCGCTCGCCCTGGCCACCGCGGCCGGCGCGCCGCTCGCCCCGATGCTGCACGGCCTGCGCGACTACCGTGGCGAGCCCCACCGGGTCGAGCCGGTCGGCATCGTGGGCGAGGTGGAGTACATCGACGACAGCAAGGGCACCAACGTGGGTGCCACGCTGGCCGCACTCAACGGCCTGGGGGCGGAACGCCGGCTGGTCGTCATCCTGGGGGGCGACGGCAAGGGCCAGGACTTCTCCCCGCTGGCGCCAGCGGTGGCGCGGCACGCCCGCGCCGTGGCCCTGATCGGTCGCGATGCCGGGGCGCTCCGCCAGGCCCTGACGGGCGTCGCCGTGCCGCTGTTCGAAGCCCCTTCGCTGCCCGAGGCGGTGCAATGGTGCGCCACCCAGGCCCAGCCGGGTGACGCGGTGCTGCTGTCGCCGGCTTGTGCCAGCCTCGACATGTTCCGCGACTACGCCCACCGGGCGCAGGTGTTCGTGGACGCCGTGCGTGAACTGCAGCACGCGGAGGGCACCCCCACATGAGCCAGGCCCGCGCCACGCCCGCCCATGGCCTGCTGGGCCGCGCCAGCCGCTGGCTCGGCGGCAGTGCCCGCGCCGCCGGCGGGGCCGCGCGCGAGCTGGTGGGCGAGCTGCCCATCCGCCTGACCAGCCGCGACTACGCCCGCGGCCAGACCGCCAGCGTGCGCCAGCTCGGCTTCGATCAGGCCCTCCTGTGGGTGGTCGTGGCGCTGCTGTGCTGGGGCCTGGTGATGGTGTACTCGGCCTCGATCGCCCTGCCCGACAACCCGCGCTTCCGCAACTACGAATCCACCCACTTCCTGCTGCGCCACGCGCTGGCGATGGCGATCGGCGGTGTGGCCGCGCTGCTGGCCTTCCAGGTGCCGGTGAGCCGCTGGGAAAAGTGGTCGCCCTGGCTGTTCGGCCTAGCGGTGGTGATGCTGGTGCTGGTGTTGTTGCCCTTCATCGGCAAGGGGGTCAACGGCGCGCGGCGCTGGATCCCGTTGGGCGTGATGAACTTCCAGCCCTCGGAGCTGGCCAAGCTGGCGGTGCTGATGTACGCGGCCGGCTACATGGTGCGCCGCATGGAGGTCAAGGAACGCTTCTTCCGCGCCGTCATTCCCATGGGTGTGGCGGTCACGCTGGTGGGTGTGCTGTTGCTGATGCAGCCCGACATGGGGGCGTTCATCGTCATCGCCGTGATTGCAATGGGCATCCTGTTCCTGGGCGGCGTCAATGCACGCATGTTCTTCCTGATTGCCGGGCTGCTGGCGGTGCTGTTCGCGCTGATGATCCTGAGCTCGCCGTGGCGGCGCGAGCGGGTGTTTGCCTACCTCGACCCGTTCAGCGAGGACCACGCCCTGGGCAAGGGCTACCAGCTGTCGCACTCGCTGATCGCGTTCGGCCGCGGCGAGATTTTCGGCGTGGGGTTGGGCGGCAGTGTGGAAAAACTGCACTGGTTGCCCGAGGCCCACACCGATTTCCTGCTGGCGGTGATTGGCGAAGAGTTCGGGCTGATCGGGGTGCTGGTGCTGATCGCGTTGTTCATGTGGCTGACCCGCCGCATGATGCACATCGGCCGCCAGGCCATCGCGCTGGACCAGGTGTTTGCTGGGCTGGTGGCGCAGGGCGTGGGCCTGTGGATCGGCTTCCAGGCGTTCATCAACATTGGGGTGAACCTGGGCGCGTTGCCCACCAAGGGCCTGACGCTGCCCTTCATGAGTTACGGCGGCTCCGCCATCCTGATGAACCTGGTGGCGGTGGCCGTGGTGCTGCGCATCGACCACGAAAACCGAAAACTCATGCACGGAGGCCGGGTATGAACCAGCAACCCTGCGCCCTCGTGATGGCCGGAGGCACCGGCGGGCACATTTTCCCCGGTCTTGCCGTGGCCGAAGCCCTGCGTGCCGAAGGCTGGCGCGTGCACTGGCTCGGCGCGCCCGGCAGTATGGAAGAGCGCCTGGTGCCGCCACGCGGTTTTGCTTTCGAACCGGTGGCGTTTGGCGGCGTGCGCGGCAAGGGCGTGCTCACGCTGGCCTTGCTGCCGCTGCGCCTGTTGCGCGCCTTCTGGCAGAGCCTGTCTGTGGTACGCCGCGTCCAGCCCGACGTGGTGCTTGGCCTGGGCGGCTACATCACCTTCCCGGGCGGCATGATGGGTGTGTTGGCAGGCAAGCCGCTGGTGCTGCACGAGCAGAATTCGGTGGCGGGCATGGCCAACAAGGTGCTGGCCGGCGTGGCCGACAAGGTCTACACCGCTTACCCCAACGCCTTGCCCAAGGGGGAGTGGATCGGCAACCCGCTGCGCGCCGAGTTTTTGCGGCAACCCGCCCCGGCCGAGCGCTTTGCCGGCCGCAGTGGCCCGCTCAAGGTGCTGGTGGTGGGCGGCAGCCTGGGCGCCAAGGCCTTGAACGACACCGTGCCGCAGGCCCTGGCCCTGATCCCGGCCGAACAACGCCCGGTGGTCACCCACCAGAGTGGCGAAAAGCAGATCGAGGCCCTCAAGGCCGCCTACGCACAGGCCGGCGTGGAGGCCACGCTGACCCCCTTCATCCAGGACACGGCGGCCGCCTTTGCCGACGCCGATGTGGTGATTGCCCGCGCCGGCGCCAGCACGGTGACCGAGCTGGCGGCGGTGGGTGCAGCGGCCATCTTTGTGCCTTTCCCGCACGCGGTGGACGACCACCAGACCCACAACGCCCGCTTCCTGGTCGATGAGGGTGCCGCCTGGCTGGTGCCGCAAACCGAGCTCACCGCCCCGGGTCTGGCCACGTTGTTGCAGGGCCTGAGCCGCAGCGACCTCCAAGCCCGCGCCGAAAAAGCCCGTGCCCAGGCCAAGACCGAGGCCGTACCCGCCATGGTGGCGGCCTGCCGTGCCTTGGCAAAACGTCCCCACGCCTCTGCTGGAGGCCAAACATGAAACACGCCATTCGCCACATCCATTTCGTTGGCATCGGCGGCGCCGGCATGAGCGGCATCGCCGAGGTACTGCTCAACCAGGGCTATGCCATTTCCGGCAGCGACCTGGGTGAAAGCACCACCACCCGCCGTCTGCGGCAGCTCGGCGCGCGCATCCACATCGGCCACGACGCCGCCCACATCGACGGCGCCGACTGCATCGTCACTTCCACCGCGGTCAAGGCCGACAACCCCGAGGTGGTGGCCGCGCAGGCCAAGCTGCTGCCGGTGGTGCCGCGCGCCATCATGCTCGCCGAGCTGATGCGCATGAAACGAGGCATCGCCATTGCGGGCACCCACGGCAAGACCACCACCACCAGCCTGGTGGCCAGCGTGCTGGCCGCGGCCGAGATGGACCCGACCTTCGTCATTGGGGGCAAGCTCAACAGCGCGGGTGCCAACGCCCGCCTGGGTTCGGGCGAACACATCGTGGTCGAAGCCGACGAGTCCGACGCCTCCTTCCTCAACCTGCTGCCCGTCATGGCGGTCGTCACCAACATCGACGCCGACCACATGGACACCTATGGCCACGACTTCGGTCGCCTCAAGCAGGCCTTTGTGGACTTTCTGCACCACATGCCGTTTTACGGCGCCGCGATCGTGTGTGTGGACGATGCGAACATCCGCGGCCTGCTGGGCGAAATCCAGCGGCCCATCACCACCTATGGCGTGAGCGAGGACGCGCAGGTGCGGGCCTTGGACATCCGCGCGGTGGAGGGGCAGATGCACTTCCGCGTGCAACGTCGCAACGGTGTGCAGTTGCCCGACCTGCACGTGGTGCTCAACCTGCCGGGCCACCACAACGTGCTCAATGCCTTGGCCGCGATCGCGGTGGCGGTGGAATTGAATGTGCCCGACACGGCAGTGCTGGATGCACTGGCCCATTTCAAGGGCGTGGGGCGGCGCTTCCAGCGCTACGGCGAGGCGGCCCTTCCAAGCGGCGGCACGGCGACCCTGGTGGACGACTACGGCCACCACCCGGTGGAGATGGCCGCGACGCTGGCGGCCGCGCGCGGCGCCTTCCCGGGCCGGCGTCTGGTGCTGGCTTTCCAGCCGCACCGCTACACCCGCACGCGCGACTGTTTCGAGGATTTTGTGAAGGTGATCGGCCAGGCCGACGCGGTGCTGCTGTCCGAGGTGTACGCGGCGGGCGAGGCGCCCATCGTGGCCGCCGACGGCCGGGCGCTCACACGCGCGCTGCGCGTGGCCGGCAAGGTGGAGCCGGTGTTCGTGGACGACATCGCCGCCATGCCGCAGGCGATTCTGGACAACGCCCGCGACGGCGACGTGGTGCTGTGCATGGGGGCCGGCTCCATCGGTGCGGTGGCGGGGCAAGTGATGGCGCTGGCGCAGGCCGGCGTAGAGAAAGAGGAGAGCGCATGAGCGCCGATGTGACGATCGATCCCCGCCGCCTGGGCAAGGTGGCGGTGCTGATGGGCGGGCATTCCGCCGAACGCGAGGTGTCGCTGATGTCTGGCACCGGTGTGCTGGAAGCACTGCGCCGCCGCGGCGTGGACGCCCACGCCTTCGACCCGGCGCAGCGCGACCTGTGCGACCTGAAACGCGAAGGCTACCAACGTGCCTTCATCACCCTGCACGGCCGCTTCGGCGAAGACGGCACGGTACAGGGCGCGCTGGAGTTGATGGGCATTCCGTACACCGGCCCGGGCGTGCTGGCCTCCAGCGTGGCCATGGACAAGGTGATGACCAAGCGCATCTGGCGGGCCGAAGGCCTGCCCACGCCCGACTGGCGGCAGGTGGCCAGCGCCGAAGACACGGCGGCCGCTTTCCAGGCCCTGGGGGCCCCGATGATCGTGAAGCCGGCACGAGAGGGTTCCACCATCGGCCTGACCAAGGTGACCGACGCCGCCCAGTGCGCCGAGGCCTACCGCCTCGCCGCCCGGCACGACCCCGAGGTGCTGTGCGAGCAGTTTGTGGGTGGCGACGAAGTGACCTGCCCGGTACTGGGCACTGGCGCCGAGGCGCGTGCGCTGCCGGTGATCCACATCGTCGCGCCCGATGGCAACTACGACTACGAACACAAGTACTTCACCGACGACACCCAGTACATCGTGCCCTGCGACCTGCCGGCTGGCGAAGAGGCCGCCATCCAGGCGCTGGTGCTCAAGGCTTACCAGACGCTGGGCTGCCGCGGCTGGGCCCGGGCCGACGTGATGATCGACGCGCGCACCCGCCAGCCTTACCTGCTGGAGATCAACACCTCCCCGGGCATGACGGGCCACTCGCTGGTGCCCATGTCGGCCCGCGCGGTGGGCATCGACTACGAGACGCTGTGCCTGCAGGTGCTGGCCACGGCGGCGCTGGACAACCCCCTGCCCGCGAGCGTGGTGAGCTGAGATGGCCTCGTCGCTGCCCCTGCCGATCGACGTCCGCCTCATGGGCTGGGTCGCCAACGCCCTGTTCGGGCTGGCACTCGCCATGGCGCTGGGCGCGTTCGGCCTGTGGGCGGCACGCCATCCCGGCTGGGCCATCGGCGGGATCACCGTGGTCGGCGACGTGGAACACCAGAACGCCGTCACCTTCCGCGCCCACGTGGTGTCCAGATTGCAGGGCACCTTCCTCACCACCGATCTGGCCCAGGTCAAGCGCCTGTTCGAGGCCATGCCATGGGTGCGCCAGGCGGTGGTGCAGCGCGAGTTCCCGAACCGGCTCAAGGTCACGCTGCAGGAGCACGAGGCCGTGGCTTGGTGGGGCGAGTCCGGTGGTGGCCGCATGGTCAACGCGCAGGGCGAGGTGTTCGAGGCGAACCCCGACGACCCCCAGGCCGACCAATGGAGCGAACTGCTCGGCCCCGACGGCCAGTCGGCCCAGGTGTATGCGGTGTACCAGGCCCTCAAGCCCCTGTTCGCGCGCATGGGCCGCGACCTCGAACGGCTGGAGCTCAACGCCCGCGGCAGCTGGCGCGCGGTGCTGGACAACGGCGCGCGGCTCGAGCTGGGTCGGGGCGACACCGACGAACTGCTGGCCCGGGTGCAGACCTTTGTGGCCACCGTGCCGACGCTGGCGCTGCGCTACGGCGGGCGCGACATCGAATCGGCCGACCTGCGCTACCCCAACGGCTACGCCCTGCGGCTGCGCGGCGTCACCACGCTGACCGAACCGCCCAAGGGCAACCGCAAATCCTGAACACACCACGACACACCGAACATGGCCAAGGAATACAAAGACATCGTCGTCGGACTGGACATCGGCACCGCTAAGATCATGGCGGTGGTGGCCGAAGTCCAGCAGGGAGGGGCGCTCAAGCTCGCAGGGCTGGGCGTGGCGCCAAGCAACGGCCTCAAGCGGGGCGTGGTGGTCAACATCGACGCCACGGTGGCCAGCATCCAGCAGGCGCTCAAGGAAGCCGAGCTGATGGCCGACTGCCGTATCGCCCGCGTGTACACGGGCATCACCGGCAGCCACATCCGCGGCATCAACAGCAGCGGCATGGTGGCCATCAAGGACCGCGAGGTCACGCCCACCGACGTGGCGCGCGTGATCGAAACCGCCAAGGCCATCAACATCTCCACCGACCAGCGCCTGCTGTTGGTGGAGCCGCAGGAATTCATCATCGACGGGCAGGAAGTCAAGGAGCCGATCGGCATGAGTGGCATCCGGCTGGAAGCCAAGGTGCACATCGTTACCGGCGCGCAGAGCGCGGCGGAAAACATCATCAAATGCGTGCGCCGCTGCGGGCTGGAGGTGGACCAGCTCATGCTCAACCCGCTGGCGGCCAGCCAGGCGGTGCTGACCGACGACGAGAAAGAGCTGGGGGTGGCGCTGGTGGACATTGGCGCCGGCACCACCGATGTGGCCATCTTCCAGGGGGGGGCGATCCGCCACACCGCTGCCATCCCGATCGCCGGCGACCTGATCACCAACGACATCGCGATGGCGCTGCGCACCCCCACCAAGGACGCGGAAGACATCAAGGTGGAAAGCGGTTGCGCCAAGCAGCTGCTGGCCGACCCGGACCAGCAGGTCGAGGTGCCGGGCCTGGGCGACCGCGGCCCCCGCATGCTCAGCCGCCAGGCCCTGGCCGGCGTGATCGAGCCGCGGGTGGAAGAGATTTTTGCCCTCGTGCAGCAGGTGATCCGCGAGTCGGGTCACGAGGAGCTGCTGTCGAGCGGCATCGTGCTCACCGGTGGCAGCGCCGTCATGCCCGGGATGATCGAGCTGGGCGAGGACATCTTCCTCAAGCCGGTGCGCCGCGGCATGCCCAAGTACACCGGCGTGCTCAGCGACATGGTGGCCCAACCGCGCGCGGCTACCGTCATGGGCTTGCTGGAAGAGGCGCGGCTGGCGCGCCTGCGCGGGCACAAGGTGGCCCAGAAGGCCGGCTCGGTGGGCTCGGCCCTGGGCCGCATCAAGGACTGGTTTGTGGGGAATTTCTGATGCACCTCCAACGCACCTTGCCGTGGCCTTGCCGCCACACCCGCATTGGCCGATCCCGTCCGCGAGTCGCCCACCTTCGACGAAGTCACGGCGCCAATGCGCCGCCTGGCTGATCCCCGGTTTCTGTTGTCCGCACGTTTTTGGTTTTTCACAAGTTCAAGGCATTCAAGGAGTATCGAAATGAGCATCGAAATGATCGAGGTTGAAGAGTTCAACCGGGGCACGCAGATCAAGGTGATCGGCGTGGGCGGCGGTGGCAGCAATGCCGTCGAGCACATGATCCAGAGCCATGTGCAGGGCGTGGAATTCATTTGCGCCAACACCGACGCGCAGGCGCTCAGCAAGACGGCCGCACACCGCGTGATCCAGCTGGGCCAGACCGGCCTGGGCGCCGGCAGCAAGCCCGAGAAGGGTCGCGCCGCCGCCGAGATGGCCGAGTCCGACATCCGTGCCGCGATCGACGGCGCCCACATGCTCTTCATCACCGCCGGCATGGGCGGCGGCACCGGCACCGGCGCCGCGCCGGTGATCGCCAAGGTGGCCAAGGAAATGGGCATCCTCACCGTGGGCGTGGTGACCAAGCCGTTCGACTGGGAGGGCGGCCGCCGCATGACCAACGCCGACGCCGGCCTGGCCGAGCTCGAGCAGAACGTCGACTCGCTCATCGTGGTGCTCAACGACAAGCTGCTGGAGGTGCTGGGCGACGACATCACCCAGGACGAGGCCTTTGCCGAAGCCAACGACGTGCTCAAGAACGCCGTGGGCGGCATTGCCGAGATCATCAACGTGGAAGCGCTGGTGAACGTGGACTTTGAAGACGTGCGCACCGTGATGGGCGAGCCCGGCAAGGCCATGATGGGCACGGCCGTGGCCAGCGGCCCGGACCGCGCCCGCATCGCCGCCGAGCAGGCCGTGGCCTGCCCGCTGCTGGAAGGCGTGGACATGAAGGGCGCCAAAGGCGTGCTGGTGCTGATCAGCGCCGCCAAGGGCTCGCTCAAGCTCAACGAGTCCAAGCTGGCCATGAACACCATCCGCGCCTTTGCCGCGCCGGACGCGCACGTGATCTACGGCACCGCCTACGACGAGTCGCTGGGCGATGCCATCCGCGTGACCGTGGTGGCCACCGGCCTGAACCGCCAGGGCGCGCGCCAGCCGCTGACCGTGGTGCAGACGCCCGCCGTGGCGGGCCTGCGCACCGGCACCGACAACATGCCTTTCATCCCCACGCTGAACCAGGCCGTGGGCGGCTCGGGCCTGGCCCAGGCGGTGGGCATGGGCGCTGCGTCGGGTGCCGGCAACCCGGCCGTGCCGAGCGTGTGGCGCACCCGCGACCGCACCTCGGCCGCGGCCAAAGTGGACGCGCTGTCGTCTGGCGGCATGGACGATTTCGAGATCCCGGCCTTCCTGCGCAAGCAGGCGGATTGAGGGGGCGGGGCGCACCGATTGCGCCCGCCATCCCCACAATGGGTTCTCGCTATCGGGGCCATCCGAAATACCCTCGGCAGAAAGCACGCTGAAAAACTAAAATTGACTGCATGATCGCGCAACGTACCCTCAAAACCCTGACCAAAGCCGTGGGCGTGGGCCTGCACAGCGGCCAGCGGGTGGAGCTGACGTTGCGCCCTGCGGCGCCCGACACCGGCATCGTGTTCCGGCGGGTGGACCTGCCGGAGCCGGTGGACATCCCGGTCAATGCCGACGCCGTGTCCGACACGCGGCTGGCGTCCACCATTGCCAATGGCGGTGCCAAGGTGCACACCATCGAGCACCTGATGAGCGCCTGTGCCGGGCTGGGCATCGACAACCTGATCGTCGACATCACCGCCGAGGAAGTGCCCATCCTCGACGGCTCGGCCGCGTCCTTTGTCTACCTGATCCAGAGCGCTGGCATCGAGTTGCAGAAGGTGCCCAAGCGGTTCATCCGCGTGCTCAAGCCCGTGGAAGTGCGAGAGGGCGAGGGCCGCCACCTCAAATGGGCGCGGCTGGAGCCCTACCACGGCTACAAGCTCAGTTTCGAGATCGAGTTCGACCACCCCGCGGTGAACGCCACCGGCCAGCGGGTGGAATTTGACCTGGGCACGGGCCAGTACGCGCGCGAGATCGCCCGCGCCCGTACCTTCGGCTTCACGCGGGACGTGGAAATGATGCGCTCGCACGGCCTGGCGCTCGGTGGCGGACTGGACAACGCCATCGTGATGGACGACGTGAAGGTGCTCAACGCCGACGGCCTGCGCTACGCCGACGAGTTCGCCAAGCACAAGATCCTCGATGCGATGGGCGACCTCTACATCGTGGGGCGGCCCTTGCTGGCCGCCTACAGCGCCTACCGCAGCGGCCATGCCATGAACAACCAGCTGCTGCGCGCCTTGCTGGCCCAGCCCGAGAGCTACGACATCGTCTCCTTCGAGCAGGACAGCCGCGCGCCCAAGGGCTTCGCGCAACTGGCCCTGGCCTGGTGAGGCGGACCGGTAGCGGAGCACCCACATGCTGATCTTCCGCTTCCTCCTGTTCAGTCTGCTCGGCGCTTCGGTCCTGTGTTTCGCGTTCTACATCGGTACCGGGCAGGCACGCTTTCGGCACTGGGGGCTGGTCATCCTGAAATGGACGGTGGTGGCTGCGCTGGTGTTCTTCGGCGTGCTGATCCTCAGCCGCATCGCCTGAGCCTCAGTAACTGCGGCCACCCTTGTAGGCGGCGTGGGTGCGCGCCTGCAGCTTGCTCACCTGGTTGATGGCTGCCGTGGTGCGGGCCACCTGGGCGTGGGTGATGCACAGGCCCAGGGCGTCGGCGGCGTCCTTGCCGGGCAGGCCGGGCAGGTTGAGCAGGCGGCGCACCATCTCCTGCACCTGGTCCTTGTGCGCCTTGCCGTGGCCGGTCACGGCCTTCTTGAGCTGCAGCGCGGTGTATTCGGCCACGGGCAAACCGTTGGCCACCAGCGCCGTGAGGCAGCAGCCGCGGGCCTGACCCAGCATCAGGGTGGCCTGCGGGTTCACGTTCACGAACACGATTTCGCACGCCGCCACGTTCGGCTGGTAGCGTTGCACCACTTCGCTGATGCCGTCGAAAATCACCCCCAGCCGCTGCGGCAGCAGGGCGCCGTCGTTCGGGCTGGTGCGGATGGTGCCGCTGGCCACGTAGCTCATGCGCGGGCCGTCGGCGTCCACCACGCCGAAGCCGGTGGCCTGCAGGCCGGGGTCGATGCCGAGGATGCGTACCGTCATGGCGTCAGGGCAGCTGCACCGCGCCCATGCGCGCCACGATGGTGGCGGTGCGTCCGGCCAGGTAGGCCGAATTGGGGCGGGTTTCGTAGAGTTTGGGCGCCGGCAGCATCACCGCCAGGCGGGCGGCTTCGTGGGGGCTCAGGCGTTCGGCGGGCTTGCGGAAGTAGCGCTGCGCCGCGGCTTCGGCGCCAAACACCCCGCTGCCCCATTCCACGCTGTTGAGGTAGATCTCCAGGATGCGCTGCTTGCTCAGGAAGGTTTCGAGCAGCAAGGCCAGCACCAGCTCCTGGCCCTTGCGCAGCATGTGGCGTTCGCCCGACAGCAGCAGGTTCTTGGCCAGCTGCTGCGTGATGGTGGAGCCGCCCACGATGCGGGGTGGCCGGGTGTGCAATGGCTGACCGGCGCGGGCGGCCCGCCGTTCGGCCTGTTCGCGGCGGCGAGCGTTCTTTTCCCAGGCCTGTTCGATGGCCGACCAGTCCACACCCCCGTGGCTGGTGAAGCCGGCGTCTTCCGACGCGATCACCGCCCGCTTGAGGTGGGGGGAAAGGCGCGCGTAGGGCACCCACTGCTGCGACCATTGGAACGCCCCGTCGCTGCGGGCCAGGCGCCAGGCCTCGGAGCGCTGGAACGCCGTGCTCTGCGGGTCCACCGCCGCCATCAGCGCGATGCGGCCCACGAAGGCCAGTTGCAGCGCCACACCGGCCGCCAGCAGCCAGAGCACCCAGCGGATGAGCCCGCGCAGCAGGCCCGGCTTCATGGCGCCCCCATCTGGGTCTGCAGTGTGGCGTCGCGGGTGAAGCGGAACCGCGACACCACCACGATCTGGTCGGCGCGCCGGCGCATTTCTGCGGTGAACCGGCCGAACGACAGGCCGCGCACGATGGCCTGCGCCCGCGTGTCCAGTGGCGTTTGCCCGGAACCCTGCACGACCTCGGTGCCCAGCACCCGGCCATCGTGGTTGACGGTGATGACCATGGTCAGTTCGCCGTAGAGCTTGCGCCCGCCCGACTCGGGGAAATTGGCCGTGCCGTGGTCTTCGATCTTGCGTCGCAATTCGTCGTAGTAGATGGCGTACACCGCTTCCCGTGTGGACGGGCTGATGTAGCGCTTGCGGGGGCGGGCGTTCTCTTCGTTGATGCGGCGTTCGATCTCGGCGAGCACCTTCACCAGCGCCTGCCGCTTCGCTTCGCGTTCCTGCGCCTGCGGGCTGAGTTCGTTGCGCGGGTCTGGCAGGGGCAGGCTGGCCAGCTGCTGGCGCAACTGGGCCAGCAGGCGGTTCTGCTGCTCCTTCATCGCTTCGATGCGGCGCTCGTCCTCGTCCAGTGCCTCGCCCAGCCGTGCCTGCGGTGCCGGGGGCAGTGGTGACGTGGCGCGACCGCGCTCGGCCTCGCCGCCGCCGGCCAGGTTGAACTGCGCAATCGCCTGCGCCTTCTCTGGGGCGTCGTCGCTGCGGGCATTGACCAGGATGACTTCCAGCGGCGTGTCCTGGAACACGCGGTTGAAGCGTTCCGGGTCGACGAAACGCACCGTCAGCAAAGCGGCGTGCACCAGTGCCGAGACCGCCAGCGCGATCTGCAGGGTGGTGAGGGTACGGAGCAGCTTCACGGCACCCGATTATCCGGTTTCAGGCCGCCTCGCCAGGGCCTTCAGTTGCCGGTACCGGGCGCCGGGTCCATGGCCGACCCCGCCGCTGTGCCCGTGCCCTGGCCGCCTTCGGGGCCGGCCGGTTCGTCCAGGTCCATCGCAATGGCCACCGAGGTGGCGAGCTCCAGCTCGTCGTCGCCTTCTTCGTCCAGTGCCTCGGGGGCGGCATCCAGCCGTTCCACGACCGTGCCAGTCACTTCCAGCGAAATGTCGTCGATCTGGCCCAGCCGCACCCGCACGTGGGCGCCGCGCTGCAGCCCTTCGGCGCCCAGCACGTTGAACACCAGCGGCAGCGTGTCGGCGCGCACCAGGTTGTCCTTGACGACCGTGGCGGTGAGCTCGGTGATGCCGTGCTGCTGCAGGTAGTGCAGCGTCCAGTAGCGCTCCATGCCGTTCTGGAACTGGTTGTAGGCGGTGTAGGCGGCGTCGAAGGCGCTGATCACGGCGAACAGCGCTGCGTCCTTGGGCTTGAACGGGGCGGCCAACGCGGCGGTGGCGCCATGGCGCACGCTGGCAATGATCTGCCATTGGTTGACCAGGTCGGTGTAGCGGCGCAGGGGCGAGGTGCTCCAGGCGTAGCACTTGACGCCAATGCCCGCGTGCGGCAGGGCCTTGGCGCCCATGCGCACCTTCACCCCCGGCGCGAGGCTGGCCTGGCTGCGGTAGATGCCGGGCACGCCGCTGTCGGCCAGCAGCTGGCCCCAGGTGCTGTTGGCCAGGATCATGGCCTCGGCCACCATCAGGTCCAGCGGGGCGCCGCGTGAACGGGTGCCGATGACCACGGTTTCGTCGCCATGCGGCTCGTCGCCCTGCACGCCTTCGAGTTTGAAGGTGTAGTCGGGCCGGGTGAAGGTTTCGGGCTTGCCGCGGACCACCTCGCGGCGGGCCTTGCACACCAGCGCCAGCCGGTACAGGAAGGAGAGTTCGGGCCGCAGTGCAACGAATTCGTCGGCCAGCGGCGCACCGGGCTCGGCCGCCGGGTCCTGCAGCCAGTCGGCGGTGATGGCCTGGTCAAGCTGGTCGTGCCGCAGGTTGTGCACGATGGGCACCTGCTCGAGCCGGCTCTCGTGGCGCAGCAGGGTCAGGTCCGCCTCGTTGAAAGTGAGGTAGAGCGACAGCGCCGGGCGCGGGCCGCCTGCTTCCAGCGTGTAGGTCTGCACCACGGCGTCGGGCAACATGGTCACCTTGTGGCCCGGCATGTAGACGGTGGACAGGCGCTGGCGCGCCACCTCGTCGATCGGGCTGCCAGGCTGGATGGCCAGCGCCGGCGCGGCGATGTGGATGCCCAGCGTCACGTCGCCGCTGCCCAGACCTTGCACGCTGAGCGCGTCGTCGATTTCGGTGGTGCTGGAGTCGTCCACCGAAAACGCCTCCACGCGGGCCAGCGGCAGGTCGTCGGCCACCGGCGGGGCCTGCAGGGCCGGGAAGCCGGAGCCCTTGGGGAAGTGCTCGAACAGGAAGCGCTGCCAGTGGAACTGGTAGGCGTTGGAGATGGCGCCCGCTTTTTGCAGCAGCGCCAGCGGCGCCAGGTGCGTTTCGCGCGCGGCATGCACCACGGCCTTGTACTCGGGCGCGTTCTTGTCGGGCTTGAACAGGATTTTGTAGAGCTGCTGGCGGATCGGTTCCGGGCAGGTGCCGGCGGCCAGTTCGGCGGTCCAGGCATCGATCTGGGCCTGCACCTGCTTCTTTTTCTCGATCGCCGCCAGTGCCTGCTGCAGGATCTCGGCCGGCGCCTTTTTGTAGCGGCCCTTGCCAGCGCGGCGGAAGTAGTGCGGTGCCTCGGTCAGGCACAGCAGGGCGGCCACCTGCTGCTCCAGCGTGGCGGGGTCCTGGAAGTAGTCGGCGGCCAGGTCGGCAAAGCCGAATTCGTCTTCGGGCGCGAATTCCCAGGCGAGGTTGAGGTCGATCTGGGGCGCCAGCGCCTGGGCACCGGCCATCAGCGTGGCGGGCGCGGGCTTGTCGAACTTGAGCAGCACGTTGGCCGCCTTGACCTTGACGCGCTTGCCCGATTCCAGCTCCACCTGCAGGGAGCTTTCGGCTTCGGACAACACGCGGCCGGTCAGGAACTTGCCGGCTTCATCGAACAGTGCAAACAAAATGGGGCTTTCGGGTGGAAGGGCGGTCTGGGGCCGAAGCCTACAGGGCGGCGCCGACCAAACCCCGAGTTTACCGGGGTGGGTGCTCCTGCGGGCGCGTCAAAGCGTCAGGGAATCCCCAGCAGCTTGTGCGTCTGCAGCGACAGGCGCCACTGCGGGTGGGCCATGCAGTACGCGACGGCGGCCTCGGTGTGCTGCTCGCGCAACGGGCCGTCCATGGGCTGCAGGAAGAAGTGGCGGAACGCCAGCGGCTCGAACTGCTCGGGCAGTGCGCCCGGCTGCGGGAACACCAGCTTGAGCTCGTCGCCCGCCGTGGCCACCAGTTCGCTGCCCGCCTTGGGGCTAACGCACACCCAGTCCAGCCCGGGGGGGATGGGCTGCGTGCCGTTGGTTTCCACGGCAATCTCGAACCCCTGCGCGTGCAGGGCGTCGATCAGCGGTGCGTCGAGCTGCAGCAGGGGTTCACCCCCGGTGCACACCACCAACGGGGAGCCGCCTGCCGAACTGGGCCAGTGCGAGCGCACGGCCTCAGCCAGCGCCTGGGCGGTGGCAAACTTGCCGCCGCCCGTGCCGTCGGTGCCCACGAAGTCGGTGTCGCAAAAACGGCAGATGGCCTGGGCGCGGTCTTCCTCGCGCCCGCTCCACAGGTTGCAGCCTGCAAAACGGCAGAACACGGCGGCGCGGCCCGCCTGCCCGCCTTCGCCTTGCAGGGTGTAGAAGATTTCCTTGACGGCGTAGGTCATGCTTGGGCCTTGGCGTTCAGATGGGCAAAGCGGCTTCGCTGTCGCCCAGCAAGGCCACGGCGCCGCACCCCGGGGTCTCGTGCAGGTCCACGCGGTTGAGTGCGGGCAACTCGCTGCGCGCCTGCCCCAGCACCCAGCGCGCCAGGCTGGCGCAGTCGCAGTCGGGCAGCCCGGCCAGTTCGTGCAGCGGGCGGTGGTCCAGGGCCTTGAAGATGGGGTCGAACAGCCGCTTCACGTCGCCAAAGTCCACGGTCCAGCCCATCACTTCGTCCAGCGGGGCACACAAGTGCAGGCGCAGGGTGAAGGTGTGCCCGTGCAGGCGCTGCAGCGGGCTGTGTTCGGGCGCATGCCGCAGGCGCACCGCGCTGTCCAGCGTCATTTCCTTCCAGATGCGGTAGTGCTGGCCGTCGTGGCTGGCACCGCACGATGCCGTCTCAAACACCGTCACCCACGAGAGTTCCGGCAACAGCGGCTTGAGCTGACGCCAGAGCCAGCCCGACATCACCTCGCTCGTCGGGTTCTGCAGGCCGGGGATGTCGTTCAGGCAGGCATGGTCCAGCAACCGGTGCAGCGGCGCCCACTGGGCGTCCAGTTGGTCGGCGTCCACTGGCGTGGCGCCGCTTTGGCGGGCGTGCAGCAGCACTTCGAAGCCGTGCCCATGCATGCGGCCGCACTTGTGCCCTTCCGGCACGTTGGGCAACTGGTGGGCGGCGTGCAGCACGTAGCGGCGCCACACATGGGCCTGGCCCTGGGCGTCAATCTCCACGCCGCTGGTGCGGGTGCTCTGCACGCCCACCTGTTGCAGGTGCAGGCCGTCGCCTTGCAGCCGTTGGTGCAGCCACCGGGCCAGCTGCGTGTCGGTGGGGCTGGGCACGTGGTCGTTCAGGCAGCTGTGGTCCAGCACCTGCACGCCGGCGGTCAGCTGGCGGCGCAGCTGGTCCACCTCGCCACCGGCAAAGGCGGCCCAGCCCGCATCGGTGGTGCCGCGCAGGCGGGCCACGAAGCTGTGGCCGTGCAGGCGTTGCTTGGGGTGCCCTGCGGGCAGCGCGTCGATGCGCCGGGCGGCCTCAAAGCCCGCCTCGGCGGTGTGGAGGATGTGCATGTTCAACCCTCCGCGCTCAGGCCATGCCAAAGCGCACCCACAGCGGGTCCGCGTGGCCTGCTTCGGCAAAGCCCTTGGCGCGCAGCAGACACGAATCGCAGCCGCCGCAGGGTTTGCCGTCCGGGCCCGGGTCGTAGCAGCTGCTGGTGAGTGCGTAGTCCACGCCCAGGCGCAGGCCTTCCTGGATGATCTGAGCCTTGTTCAGGGCCATCAGCGGGCTGTGGATCTTGAGCTTCTGGGTGCCTTCCACACCGGCCTTGGTGGCCAGGTTGGCCAGGGTTTCAAAGGCGGCGATGTACTCCGGGCGGCAGTCGGGGTAGCCCGAATAGTCCAGCGCGTTGACGCCGATGAAGATGTCCGATGCGCCCAGCGTTTCGGCCCAGGCCAGCGCGAAGCTCAGGAACACGGTGTTGCGCGCGGGCACGTAGGTCACGGGGATGCCGTGGCCCATGTCGTCCACCGACCGGCCCTTGGGCACGGCGATGTCGGCGGTGAGGGCTGAGCCGCCAAATTCGCGCAGGTCGATCTGTGCGACCACGTGCTTGGCCGCGCCCAACGCGCGGGCCACGGCCTCGGCGGCCTGCAGTTCGTGAGCGTGGCGTTGGCCGTAGCGGAAGCTCAGCGCGTAGGGGGTGTAGCCCTGTGCCTTGGCCATGGCCAGCACGGTGGTCGAGTCCAGCCCACCACTGAGCAGGACGACAGCGGGTGGTGGAGGGGTGTGCATGGTGCCTCCCTCGTCAGCAGCGGCCCGCCGCCAGCGGCACCGGCTGCAGGCGTTGCACCAGCGTGCTCAGCAACACGCCATACAGGGGCAGGAAGCAGGCCAGGCTCACCGCCAGCTTGGTGAAGTAGTCCACCGTGGCAATTTCCACCCAGTGCTGGGCCATGAACGGGTCGCTGCTGGCATGGAACGCCACCGCGAAGAACAGTGCGGTATCGAGGAGGCTGCCCAGCACGGTGGATGCCGCCGGGGCCACCCACCAGGCGCTCACCCGGCGCAAGCGGTCAAAGACCGCGATGTCGAGCAACTGCCCCGCCACGTAGGCCACGAAGCTGGCCAGCGCAATGCGGAAAACAAAGCCGTTGAACGCGCCCAGCGCCTGCCAGCCGTTGAACGCACCTTCGAAAAACAGCACCGACACCGCGTACGACGCCACCAACGCCGGCAGCATGACGCGGGTGATCACGCCGCGGGCCACTTCCTTGCCCAGCAGGCGCACGGTCAGGTCGGTGGCCACGAAGACCAGCGGGAAGGTGAACGAGCCCCAGGTGGTGTGCACCCCCCACAGCTCGAACGGGAGTTGCACCAGGTAGTTGCTGGCGATGATGAGGGCGATGTGCAAGCCGACGAGGGCCGGCAATACGGAGCGGCCGCGCAACGGGGCGGCGCCATGGACGGGGGTCATGGTGGGGGTCCTTTTTTTTGAAGACAGATGGGGGCGAGGGAACCCATCAAGAATTGATGACCTGGCGGCCAAGTTGGAATTTTAACTTGGACAGCCGATGAAAGCCAGTCCAGTGTTCACAGCCCCCGCACCACCTCCAGCGCGTCCTCGATGCGCTCCACGGCGTGGATGGTCATGCCCTCCAGCGCCTTGGCCATGGCGGTGTCGCCTTTTTTGGGCAGGTTGGCCTTGGGTACCACCGCCACGCTGAAACCCAGCTTGGCTGCTTCCTTCAGCCGCTCCTGCCCACGCGGCGCAGGGCGCACCTCGCCAGCCAGGCCCACTTCGCCAAAGGCAATGAAGCCTTTGGGCAGCGCCTTGCCGCGCAGGCTGCTGGTGATCGCCAGCATCACCGCCAGGTCGGCGGCGGGCTCGCCAATGCGCACGCCGCCCACCGCGTTCACGAACACGTCCTGGTCCATGCAGGCCACGCCGGCGTGGCGGTGCAGCACCGCCAGCAGCATGGCCAGCCGGTCGCGGTCCAGGCCCACGGAAAGGCGGCGCGGGCTGGGGCCACCACTGTCCACCAGCGCCTGGATCTCCACCAACATGGGCCGTGTGCCCTCCAGCGTCACGAGTACGCAACTGCCGGGCACGGGGGCCGAATGTTGCGACAGAAAGATCGCGCTCGGGTTGCTCACGCCCTTGAGGCCTTTTTCGGTCATGGCGAACACGCCGATCTCGTTGACCGCGCCGAAGCGGTTCTTGATGGCGCGGATCAGCCGGTAGCTGCTGTGGGTGTCGCCCTCGAAGTACAGCACCGTGTCCACCATGTGTTCCAGCACGCGCGGGCCGGCCAGCGCGCCTTCCTTGGTCACGTGGCCCACCAGCACGATGGCCACGCCGCTGGCCTTGGCCGCGCGCGTCAAGTGGGCGGCGCATTCGCGCACCTGCGCCACCGAGCCCGGCGCAGAACTCAGCTGGTCGGAGTACAGCGTCTGGATCGAGTCGATCACGGCGATGGCCGGCTGCTTCGCGTCCAGCGTGGCCAGGATTTTTTCGAGCTGGATTTCGGCCAGCACCTTCACCTGGCTCTGCTCCAGCCCCAGCCGGCGCGAGCGCAGCGCCACCTGGGCGCCGCTTTCCTCGCCGGTCACGTAGAGCGTGTCCAACCCGGCGCGCTGCAACGCGTCCAGCGCCTGCAGCAACAGGGTCGATTTGCCGATGCCCGGGTCACCGCCGATCAGCACCACGCCGCCTTCCACCACGCCACCGCCCAGCACCCGGTCGAGCTCGCCCAGGCCGGTGGGAGTCCGGGCCACGTCGGCGGCCTCGATCTCGCTGAGCACCGCCAGCTCGGCGGTGGGGGCCAGGCCTTTGGTGCCGCTGCTCAGCCGGTTCTTGCTGGCGGCGGGCGCTTCGGCCACGGTTTCCACCAGGCTGTTCCAGGCGTTGCAGTGCGGGCATTTGCCCAGCCAGCGCGGGGTGGTGCCGCCGCATTCGTTGCAGGCGTACAGGGTCTTGTCTTTGGCCATGGGAGGAAACTGTAGCAGTGGGGGCGGCTCGCTTTGCCGCTTTCAGACCAGTTGCAAGTGAGCAATCACTTCGTCGATGTGGTCGTCAAAATCGCTCAGCGCGTGGTCGCTGCCGTCCAGCAGCTTCAGGTGCACGCCGGGGTAGCGGGCCACCATTTCGCGCCAGTCCAGCACCTCGTCGCCCTTGGCGATCACGGCCAGTACCCGTTCCGGATGGGGCAGGGTGCCGCCAGCCAGGGTGCGCAGTTCGTCCACGTACGCCGGTCGGAAAAAAAAGCGAGTTTCGGGGTCGTGCCAGTTCGTCTGCTCCCCGATGTACTTGGCCAGATCGCGCGCCGGGTCTACGGCGGGGTTGAGCAGTACCGCACGGCAGCCGGTGTCGAGTGCCAGCCGGGTGGCGTAGAAGCCGCCCAGCGACGACCCGACCACCGCCGTGTGGTTGCGCGGCCAGCCGGCCGTGCCCTGGTGGATCAGTTCCAGCGCCTCGCGCGGTGAGGGCGGCAGTTGCGGGCACCACCAGGTCACGCCCGGGTGGTCGCGCCGTACGCGCTCGGCCATTTTCACGGCCTTCATGGAGCGCGGCGAAGAGCGGAAACCGTGCAGGTACAGCAGGTGTGTGGTGGTGTCGGGAGGTAACAGGTCGCTCGGGTTGGCCATCAGGCTAGGATAATCCACCCCCATGGCAGTCGTGATCGAAAAACCGCCCTTGTGGCGACGTGTGGCCCCGGTGTTCCAGGGGTTCGACGGCCCGTTCCTGCTGGCGGTGCTGGTGCTCGCCGGCATCGGGCTCGGGGTGATGTACTCCGTCGGTTACGACGTGGAGGGACGCTTCCTCGTCCATGCCCGCAACATGGCGCTCGCCGGGGGGGTGATGTTCGTGCTGGCGCAGGTGCCGCCGCAGCGGCTGATGGCCCTGGCCGTACCGCTCTACACCGTGGGGGTGGCGCTGTTGATTGCCGTGGCGCTGTTCGGCATCACCAAGAAGGGGGCGCAGCGCTGGGTGAACGTGGGCATCGTCATCCAGCCCAGCGAGATCATGAAGATCGCCATGCCCCTCATGCTGGCATGGTGGTTCCAGCGGCGCGAGGGCCAGCTGCGGCCGCTGGACTTCGGGGTGGCGGGCCTCATCCTTGCGGTGCCGTCGTTCCTCATCCTGCGCCAGCCCGACCTGGGCACCACGCTGCTGGTGGCTGCCTCCGGCCTGTTCGTGATCTACTTCGCCGGCCTCAGCTGGAAGCTGATCCTGCCGCCGGTGGCGCTGGGTGTGGTGGGTATCGTCACGCTCATCGCGATGGAGCCGCAGTGGTGTGCCCCCGGGGTGGACTGGCAGGTGCTGCACGAATACCAGCGCCAGCGGGTGTGCACGCTGCTCGACCCGATGAAGGACCCGCTGGGCAAGGGCTTTCACATCATCCAGGGCATGATCGCCATTGGCTCCGGTGGCCTCTGGGGCAAGGGGTTCATGCAGGGCACGCAGACGCACCTCGATTTCGTGCCCGAACGCACCACCGACTTCATCTTTGCCTCGTTCGCGGAGGA
>JAUWAE010000031.1 GCA_030602185.1 Comamonadaceae bacterium | reverse complement strand
AGGGCATCCACAGCGCAGCGACCACGCGAGGGCATCGCTTTCTGGCCCCGGAACCGGTCCCGGTAGCGGCTGCCGCCGAATACGAAGAGACCTTGCTGGGCCGGTTCGTCATCGTCGATAGCGAACGGCGACGCCGGGCGGTGCAACAGGAGATCACCGCCGCGGTCGCCGCGGCGGGCATGGTCGCCGGAGCGACGGTGGCGATCGATGAAACCCTGCTCGATACCGTTACCAATCTGGTGGAATATCCGTTCGGCGTATGCGGTCGGTTTGCTGAGAAGTTTCTGCAACTGCCGGACGAGGTGCTCATTACCTCCATGCGCGAACATCAGAAGTCGTTTCCGGTGGTCGATGGCTCCGGGGCGCTACTGCCCGGATTCGTGGCGGTCAACAACACCCGGGTCAAGCAGCCGGAACTCACGCGCACCGGTCACGAACGGGTGCTGCGGGCCCGGTTGGAGGACGCCTTCTTCTTTTTCCAGTCAGATCGCAAGACCAGACTGGCGGATCGGCTCGAAGCATTGTCCGGCATCATCTTTCAGGCCAAGCTCGGCACCATGCGGGAGAAGGTCGACCGGGTGGTCAAGCTGACCCGGCTGCTGGCCGATCGCCTGGCCCCGGCCTTGGTGGACGAGGCCTGTCGTGGCGCCCTGCTGTGCAAGGCGGACCTGACCACCGACATGGTCGGCGAGTTTCCCACCCTGCAGGGTGTCATGGGCAGCGCTTACGCCGCCCATGATGGCGAGTCGGCCGTGGTTTGTCAGGCCATTCGCGAGCATTATCTGCCGTTGCGGGCCGGCTCGGACCTGCCCGAAGGGGTGGTTGGAGCCCTGGTGGGGCTGGCCGATCGGATCGACACCGTTGCCGGTTGTTTCGGCATCGGCCAGGCCCCGACCGGAACCACTGATCCCTTCGGCCTGCGGCGCTTGGCGCTGGCGATCATCCACCTAGTGGTGCAGCGCGGCGCCCCGTTGTCGCTGACCGATATGTTCCGCAAGGCGCTCGCCCTCTACGGCGATCGGGTGGACGGCAGTGGTGCTACCGTGGAACAGGTGCTGCAGTTCATCAAGGGCCGCTTCGTCAACGACTGCACCGGTAAGGGAATGGACGCCCGGGCGGTGGACGCGGCCTGTTCGGTAGCCTTTGACGACATCAACGATTGCCTCAAGCGCATCGAAGCCCTGACCGAGATCAAAAGGCAGGCCTCGTTCGAGGTGCTGGCCGGGTCGTTCAAGCGAGTCAGAAACATCATCAAGGAGCATCAGGAGAGCGATATCAAGGTGTCGCTGCTGGCCGAACCGGCCGAGCGCAGCCTCTTCGAGGTCTACCAGGCGCTTGCTCAGAGCGGCGAGAAGCAGCTGGCGACGGCCGACTACCGGGGATTTCTCAAAGAGATGCTGGTGTTGAAGGAGCCGGTGGATCGCTTCTTTGACGAGGTGATGGTTATGGTCGAGGACGAGGCGGTGAAAAACAACCGGCTCAACCTGCTGGCGGCGATCAATACCTTGATCCTGAACATTGGCGATATCTCACGGATGCACAGCGCTGGTTGAGGTTTACAAACAAACGGGCTGCCCGGTTGAACCGGGCAGCCCGTTTGTTTTTCTCAGATGTCGGCGAGGGAGACTCGCTTTCTCTGCTTACTGATGGCAGGGCTTGCAGCCTTTGAACACTTCAGCCAGGGCCGGGTTCTCCTCGGCCGCTTTCTTATGGCAGTCGCGGCAGTTCTTGTGGGCCGCATCCTTGTAAGTGGCGACTTCTTTGGGCAGGCCGGCGACACCGGAGTTATGGCAGGATTCGCACTTGGCGATTTCCATACCCTCGGTGTAGGGAACCTGCTTGCCGTCCTGGGCGCCATGATGACAATCAGCGCAGGTCGCTATTTCCTGATGCTTGGCATGGGGGAAGACGGCCGGCTTCGGCTTTTTGGCCTTGTCGATCTCAGCCTGAAGGACCATGTCTGCCGGGCCGTTGTCGGCGATGACGATGCCGGCAAAGCCAAGACAGACGACAGCGAACACACAGCAAAGCACTTTTTTCATCATGATGACCACTCCTTTCTTGAATTGATCTGCTCCGGTACTACTGAACGATGATTCATCTTCAGCTGGTTATACCGGGTTATCGGGCGTATGTCAAGAATCACTCCCGCTATTATTCGTTCTAATGGTTTGTATTTTCATGGAAAAAGATTGTTCTACGCATAACTGTGCAGGCCGGAGAGCAAAAAGTTTACACCGTAGTAGGTGAAGATCACGGCCAGAAAACCGAGCAGCGATAACCAGGCAATGGCTCTGCCGCTGATGCCCCGGGTATACCTGATATGCAGCGTGAAGGCGTAGACGAACCAGGTGATCAGCGACCAGGTTTCCTTCGGGTCCCAGCTCCAGTAGCCACCCCAGGCTTCAGCCGCCCACAGCGCCCCCAGCACGGTGGCGATGGTGAAGAAGGCAAAACCGACGGCAATGGCCTTGTACATCACGTCGTCCATCACCTCGAGCGCCGGCAGGCGCTCGGCGATCCGGCGGCGGGCCGCCAGAATGCCGCCCACGATCAAGGCCGAAATGCCGAAATAGATGAACCAGTAGCTGCCCCCGCCGTCGGTGGCACCGCGACGGAACACCAGCGGCTCAAAGCACAGCACCACGCCCAGAATCCACAGCGGGGCCAGCTTGTACCAGCGGGTTTCGCCGGCACTCTGCTTGATGAGGTAGGCAAAAGCCAGCATGGCGGCGATGGCAAAGGTGCCGTAGCCAATAAAGTTGGCCGGCACGTGCAGCTTCATCCACCAGCTTTGCAGCGCCGGCACCAGCGGCTGGATTTCGTGTGCTTCGCGCACCACGGTGTACCACAGCAAAAAGCCCACGGCAGCGCTCACCACCAGCATGGCAAACGCGCCCATGCGGCGGGTCTGGTAGCGGTCTTCGTAATAGAGGTAGTACGCGGCCGTCAACCACGCGAACAGCACGAACACCTCGTACAGGTTGCTCACCGGGATGTGGCCGATGTCCGGGCCCAGCAGGTAGCTTTCGTACCAGCGCACGAAGGAGCCCACCAGGGCCAGCGTCACGGCCACCCAGGTCAGGCGCGAGCCGATTTTCTCGAAGGCGTCGGCGTTGGCGCGCGAGAAAATGCCCAGCCAGTAGAACGCCGTGGCCATGAAGAACAGCACGCTCATCCACAGGATGGCCGACTGGCTGGAGATGAAGTACTTGAGCAGGAAGGCCTCGTCGGCCCGCGCCACCTGGGGCACGCCGTCCACCTGGTAGAGCCAGATGGCCAGCAGCGACAACGCCGCCACCACCACCGTCAACAGCCGCACCGGGCCCCAGAACCAGGCCAGCGCGATCAGGCTGGGCACGGTGCCCACCAGAATGGACTTTTCGTACACGTCCATGTGGTCGCCGTACAGGAACAGCGTGTAGGCACCGGCGCCCAGCACCAGCAGCGCGTAGAGCCAGTCCCACAGACTGCGGCGGGCAAAGTAGCCGGGGCTCAGGCGGGCAGAGCCTGCGCCTTTCTTCAGGTCAACGGTCTGGGTGGCGGCGTTCATGGTGTCACCTCGGTGGGTTTCTGCAACAAACGGGTGGTCAGGGTGTCGAATTCGCGGTCGTTGTCGAGCAGCTTGCGGTTGGACGACAGCGCCATGGTGGCCTGGGCGCCGTCCCCTTGCGGGGCCAGCCAGACCCACAGGCGCCGTTCACGCACGTAGAGCATCGCAAAGACGCCGATGATCAGCAAGAGGCAGCCCAGGTACACAATGGTTTTCCCGGGGGCGCGGGCGACTTGGAACACGCTGGCCTGCACCTGCTCGAAGTCGGTCAGCTGGAAGGTCAGCGGCGCGGGGTAGAAGAAGGAGTCGCTCAGGCTGAGCACCGACTGGGTCATGAAGGTGGCGTTCTGCTCGGAGCGCTCGGCCCGCGACAGCCCGGCGCGTTCGCGGCTCAACTGGTAGAGCTCGAACAGGGTGCCGTTGAGGATGCGCAGCAGCACCTCGCCGGCCTTTTCACGCTCGGCCTCGGGCACGTTGACTTCCATGAACGCCGACACCGCTTGCAGACCCGCCAGCTGCGGCAGGTTGTTGCGCGGCAGGCGCTCCAGCTCCGGGTCCACACCGGCGAACAGGTCGATCGCGCGCTGGGACGACACGGTCAGCGCCTGCACCAGGTCGTCGCGCTGGCCCGGGGCGGCTTCGGCCACGTAGCGGCGCACCGCCTCGCGGCGCATGGCGTCGTCGGCCAGGGCCGCGCGCAGGCGCACAAAGCCTTCCAGGCTGTCGTTCTCGTCGGCCGGCGCGCGCAGGTAGCGGAAGGGCTCGGCCGGCGTGTCGCGCACGCCCAGCACGAACACGCGCTGCCCGTCCAGGTCGATCGGGAGCATGTAGTTGTGGAATTCGCGCGCCTGGCCGGCCTCGTCGCGCAGCTTGTAGGTCACGCTCGGGCCCACATTGCGCAACTCCTTCTCAGTCATGGTCTTGTGGGCCGAACCCAGCCGGCCCTCGATGGCCTGGCGCAGGTCCACCTTGCGGACGTCGGTGCCCTGGTTGGCGGTGTTGGCAAAGTTTTCGACGTTGATGACGCGCAGGCCGGTGAATTCGAGCTGCATGCGCTGGTCGCCGTTGGTCAGCGCGGTGCTCTCGCCCACCCGGCCCTGCACCTCGAACGGGCGGGTGGCCGCCCCCATGGGCATGGCCTTGAGCTTGAGCAGCGAGCCGCCATCGTCAAAGCTGGACTGGTAGATCTGGATGCCGCGGTGCTCCACCGGGTGGTTCACCTCCACCCGCGCTTCCTTGCGCTCGCCGGTGTAACGGTCGTGGATGACGATGTCGCTGGCAAACAGCTTGGGCATGCCGGTGGAGTAGTACTCCACGATGAACTTCTTGAGCTCCACGTCGAAGGGCAGGTCTTGCAGGATCACGCCCTGGGGCTGCGCCAGCAAGGCGGTGCCGGCCCGCGTGCCCTCGGTCACCAGCAGGTTGCCACGGAAGGTGGGGTTGCGGTCGCTCAGGCGGTGCTGCTCGGGCACGTCGGCGATCAGGCCACTGCCGGTGAACGGCGTCTTGCCGTTGAACCACATCTGCGCACGCACCACCAGGTCGCCATCGAGCAGGCCACCCACGCACACCAGCACGATGGCCACGTGCGCCGCAATGTAGCCCAGCTTGTTGGCGGCGCCCGCCTTGGCGGCCACCATCCAGCCGCGGCCGTTGGGGGTTTCGCGCTCCTGCAGGCGCACCTTCCAGCCGGCCGACAGCAGCACTTCGCCCATGCGGCGGGCGGCGGCTTCGGTGCCCTCGTTCAGGCTGGCCTGCGCCTTGTGCGGAAAGGCCTTCAGGCTCTGCTCGCGGATGTTTTCCTTGTACTGGCGCAGGTCATGCAGGATCTTGGGCGTGTTGCGCAAGATGCACAGCGAGGTGCTCAGCACCAGGAACGCCAGGATCAGCAGGAACCACCAGGCGCTGTAGACCGAATACAGGTTCAGCGCGCCAAACACCTCCGACCAGAACGGCCCGAACTGGTTGACGTAGTTGTTCAGCGGCTCGTGCTGCTTGAGCACGGTGCCCACCACCGAGGCGATGCAGATCACCGTCAGCAGCGCAATGGCGAACCGCATGGACGAGACCAGCTCCACCGCCGCGCTCAACCGCTGCGAGCCGCCCTTGAATTCGATACCTGCG
The DNA here is from genome assembly GCA_030602185.1 of Comamonadaceae bacterium. Lineage (GTDB taxonomy): Bacteria > Pseudomonadota > Gammaproteobacteria > Burkholderiales > Burkholderiaceae_C > JAUWAE01. Next base: position 13,557 of record JAUWAE010000031.1, on the reverse strand, counting down.
GTGGATGCCGTCATGTCAACACGTGTTCTGCATGAAAAAAGGCAGGCCTTGAAAGACCTGCCCTGCCTGTGAGTCGATCGCGCGACGTTTGGTTCAAAACATCAACGCAAGCCGGCGATGTAGTCTGACACCGCGGCAATTTCCTTGTCGGTCATGTGGGCGGCGATCTGCGTCATTTGCAGGCTGTTCTTGCGCTCGCCGGAGCGGAAGGCCTTCATCTGGGCAGCGGTGTACTCGGCGTGCTGGCCAGCCAGGCGCGGGTACTGGGCGGGAATGCCCACACCGTTGGGCGCGTGGCAGCCAGCGCAGGCGGCCACACGGCGGTCGGTCAGGCCGCCGCGGTAGATGCGCTCACCCAGCGTGACCAGTTCCTTGTCGCGGGCAAAGCCGGTGGAGCCCTTCTGGTCGGCCAGCCAGTAGGCGATGTTGCGCATGTCGTCGTCGGACAGGGCCGAGGCAAAACCGGTCATGATGGCGTTGGCGCGCTTGCCCGACTTGTACTCCTGCAGCTGCTTGACCAGGTACTCGGGGTGCTGCTGAGCCAGCTTGGGGTTGGCCGCCACGGTGGAGTTGCCGTCGGCCGCGTGGCAGGCCACACACACCTGCCCATACAGTTCAGCGCCTTTTTTCAGGTCGATTTTGGCGGCCTGCGCGTGCACAGACAGAGACAGCAGGGCGAGAGCGGCAGTACCGATCAGGGAGGCGATGGTTTTCATTTCGTGGGCAGTGGGCGTGGATTGCTACGAAGAAGCCGCGCCCACGGATCGAGGCCCGGGCGGGCGCAAAACACCGGGATTCTACAATGCCCAATGACTTCGGACCTGCCCATGCCTCCCAACACCCCCCTGCCCCCCTCCGCGCCGGACGCCAAAACCGTCCACGCCTGGCTGCACACGGCCCGCTTCCTCATCGAGGCGCCGCAGTTGCACCACCTGCCCGATCTGGAGGTGCCCGAGATCGCCTTCGTCGGCCGCTCCAACGCCGGCAAGTCCACCTGCATCAACACCCTCACGCAGCAAAAGCGGCTGGCCTTCGCCTCCAAAACGCCGGGGCGCACCCAGAGCATCAACCTGTTCGCGCTGGGCAAACAGGGGGCAACCGATGCCGTGCTGGCCGACCTGCCCGGCTACGGCTACGCCGCCGTGCCGCAGGAAGCCAAGCGGCGCTGGCAGCAGGTCATGGCCAACTACCTGGTCAGCCGGCCCAACCTGGCCGGCGTGGTGCTGCTGTGCGACCCGCGCCTGGGCCTCACCGAGTTGGACGAGGCGCTGCTCGAAGTGATCCGCCCCCGCGTCGAAGAGGGTCTACCCTTCCTGGTGCTGCTCACCAAGGCGGACAAGCTCACCCGCGCCGAAGCCCACAAGGCGCTGTCGATTGCGCGACTGCAGGCCGGCGGCGGGGAGGCGAGACTGTTCTCGGCCCTGAAGAAACAGGGCCTGGACGAGGTGGCCCAGCTGCTGTGGCAATGGGCCCACCCCCCCACCGACCCCGACACACCGCCCGAAGCCGCCCCATGATCACCACCCGCACCGTCCGCCTGCCCCATGGCATCGACCTCGAATGCCGCTTCAGCGGGGCGCCCGGGCGGCCGGTGCTTGTATTCCTGCACGGCTTCCCCGAAGCCGCGTTTGTGTGGGACGCGCTGCTCACACACTTTGCCCAGCCTGCGCACGGTGGCTACCACTGCGTGGCGCCCAACCTGCGCGGCTACGCGGGCTCCAGCGCCCCTGCCGACGTCCACGCCTACCGCGCCAAGCACCTGGTGCAGGACGTGGAGGCCTTGATCGATGCGTGCACGGCCGACAGCCCGACCCCGGGGCAGCTGGCCGCCCTGGTGGCGCACGACTGGGGTGGCGCCGTGGCCTGGAACCTCGCCGCCTTGCGGCCCGAACGGCTGGAAAGCCTCGTCATCCTCAATTCGCCGCACCCGGGCACCTTCTGGCGCGACCTGTGCCACAGCCCGGCCCAGCAGGCGGCCAGCGGCTACATGAACTTCCTGGTGCGGCCCGACGCCGCCGCCCTGCTGGCCGAGAACGACTTTGCGCGCCTGTGGCCCTTCTTCACCCAGATGGGCCCGGACAGCGGCTGGCTCACCGAAGCCGAGCGCGAGCGCTACCGAACGGTGTGGCGGCAGGGCCTGCAAGGCGGGCTCAACTACTACCGGGCCTCGCCGCTGCGCCCCGCTACCGCCGACGACCCAGGCGCCAGCGGTGTGACGCTGCCGCCCGAGGTGCTGCAGGTGCGCGTGCCCACACTGGTCGTCTGGGGCCTGCAAGACCATGCCTTGCTGCCAGGCCTGCTCGACGGGCTCGGTACCTACGTGCCGCAGTTGCACATCGAGCGCGTCCCGAATGCGTCGCACTGGATCGTGCACGAGCAGCCCGCGCTGGTTCAGCGGCTCATCGGCGGGTGGCTTCAGAACCCCTGGCGTGGCGCCTTGTAGCGCGCATAGCCCCACAGGTACTGCGCCGGCTTCTGCTGCACCAGGTGCTCCATCGCGCGATTGATCTGCGCGGCGGCCTCGGCGGTGTCGGTGGCCAGGGGCTCGTTCATCACTTCGCTCCAGGGGTGCACGTGCACCACGAAACCGCGGCCCCAGCGCAGGCGCTCGCCCCAGGCCAGCAGCACCTGGGTGTGGGCGGTGCGGGCAAAGCGCGCTGCCAGCGTCATGGTGTAGGCCGGCTCGCCAAAAAACGGCGCCCACACGCCCAGCCCTTCGGGCGGCACCTGGTCGGGCAACAAGCCCACCGCCTCGCCGTGGCGCAGCGCCTGCACCAGCTGCCGCACGCCAGCCAGCGTGGCGGGTGCAGTGGCCAACCCCGGGCGCTCGCGGGCGCGCTCCAGCACCTGGGCGGCCCAGGCCTTGCGCGGCGGGCGAAACAGCACCGTCATCGGCTTGCGGCCGTGCTCCTGGGTGGTGGCAAACCGCTCGGCGTAGGCCTGGGCGGTGATCTCGAAACAGCCCAGGTGCGGCGTGAGGAACAGCATGCCCTGGCCATGACGCAGCGCCGCCTCGATGTGCGCCCCGCCCTCCCAGCCCACGCGCACCGGGGGGCCAAACCACAGCCGCGGCAGCTCGGCCACCTGCTTGCCTGCCTCGGCCACCGACGCCCAGCGCGCCCAGCCCCGCACACCGGCCCGCGCGGTGTTGGCCCACCAGCGCTGCCGGTACCCGGGCGACAAGGCCCATGCCAGCCAGCCCCCTGCGGCGCCCAGCAGGTGCAACAGCCACAGCGGCCAGTGGGCCAGAAGTTTGAACAGAACGGCCATGCGCGCCGAATTCCCCTTGGCGCTACAATGCGCCCATCGCCGAGTTACTGAACAACTTGCGGGCGATTCACAAATTCAGCTAAAGCGTTCGCCACCGCACCCCAAGGCCCGGCGACCGCCAGGCAGTTCTATGGAGTGTATTCAAATGGCGAACGACTTTCTCTTCACGTCCGAATCGGTCTCTGAGGGCCACCCCGACAAGGTGGCCGACCAGATTTCGGACGCCATCCTGGACGCGATTTTCGAGCAGGACCCGCGCAGCCGCGTGGCCGCCGAAACCCTGACCAACACCGGCCTGGTGGTGCTGGCGGGTGAAGTCACTACCAACGCGCACGTGGACTACATCCAGGTGGCACGCGACACCATCAAGCGCATCGGCTACGACAACACCGAATACGGCATCGACTACAAAGGCTGCGCGGTGCTGGTGGCCTACGACAAGCAGAGCAACGACATTGCCCAGGGCGTGGACCATGCCAGCGACGACTACCTGAACACCGGCGCCGGCGACCAGGGCCTGATGTTTGGCTACGCCTGCGACGAAACGCCCGAACTGATGCCCGCGCCCATTTACTACGCGCACCGCATCGTGGAGCGCCAGGCCCAACTGCGCAAAGACGGCCGCCTGCCCTTCCTGCGGCCCGACGCCAAGAGCCAGGTCACCATGCGCTATGTGGACGGCCGCCCGCACAGCATCGACACCATCGTGCTGAGCAGCCAGCACGCCCCCGAAATGAGCGACGGAAAGCACATGAAGCCCGAGTTCATCGAGGCGTGTGTGGAGGAAATCATCAAGCCGGTGCTGCCCAAGGAGTGGCTGCAGGACACCAAATACCTGATCAACCCCACCGGGCGGTTCGTGATCGGCGGCCCGCAGGGCGACTGCGGCCTGACCGGGCGCAAGATCATCGTGGACACCTACGGCGGTGCCTGCCCGCACGGCGGTGGCGCCTTCAGCGGCAAAGACCCGACCAAGGTGGACCGCTCTGCCGCCTATGCCGCGCGCTACGTGGCCAAGAACATCGTGGCCGCTGGCCTGGCAAAGCAGTGCCAGATCCAGGTGGCGTACGCCATTGGCGTGGCCCGCCCCATGAACGTGACGGTGTACACCGAAGGCACCGGCGTGATTGCCGACGAGCAGATCGCCAAAATCGTGAACGAAGTGTTCGACCTGCGCCCGCGCGGCATCATCCAGATGCTGGACCTGCTGCGCCCGGTGTACAGCAAGACCGCTGCCTACGGCCACTTCGGCCGCGACGAACCCGAGTTCACCTGGGAGCGGACCGACAAGGTGCAGGTGCTGCGGGACTTGGCGGGGCTGAAGTAAAGCAATTCAGGCCGACATCGCTTTGGCGATGATCGGCCTGAACCGATCGAAGATGTTGCTCAGTGTTTGAACGGCAGCCACCGCATCGTTCAGGTACGCAGCTTTCAACGCATCGTCTTCGGGGTAGTCGTGGGCAAAATGGTTGCGTATGGCACGTACACACTGCCAATCTGCAACGCTAGACAACAGGCCAAGTTGCTCAAGGCGATGTAGTTTGTCCAGCATGGGGCGGTCGTCGTACGGTTCCTGCAAATACGCCAGCGTCGCTGGAAAGAGTCGTGTGCCCATGGCGTCCTGCCACTTGGTAAAACGCAGCAGGAATTGGTCCCAATCCTGCACAGTTTCATCATCCAGCTTTGCGATGGCGGCGGCCGTTACAGGAAGGCCTGGACTCAGCGCCGCAAGCGCATGTTTCAGGTGGTGTCGGTGCCTTTCACATTGTTGCCAAGCATCCCGCAATCGCAACATGGCAAGGTCTTGAGTCACAGCACCACCCCTTGCTCGCGGGCAATGTCCCAAATCGGTGACTGGTGGGTTCGCCCAGGAAAGTCGATCAACACATCGATTTTTTGTTCACCCAGGCGGGCGTAAACAGCCGCCAGAAAACGGGTGTGCGCCGCGGCAATCGCCGCCGGATCGGACATGTGTGTTTCCACCAGCAAATCAATATCACCACCACGCCGAGCATCGTCAACGCGAGAGCCAAATAGGCGCAGCACGGCGTCATGGCCAAAAGCCGATGCGGCAGTGGTCCTGAGTACCTCGCGCTCAGCTTGTGAAAGTCGCATTGGGCTTTTCCGGTTACTGCTTGTGGTAGTGATGGTAATCACTTCACCGAAGTTGAGGAACGGCTGACCCAGGCCATGCTGGCCAGCAGCGCGCCCATGAGGGTGAAGAAGTGGCTTTCGCGCGCGCTCCACAGCGGGGAATTGAACAGGCTGTTCACGGCCAGTAGTGCGGTCAGGCCTAGAAGCAGGGTACGGGCCTGCGGGTCGGTCGAGCGGAACGCGACCCAAGCCATGCTGGCCAACAACGCCAGGTACAGGCCCAAGCCTACCATACCGTGTTCGGCGGCAAAGAACAGGTACTGGTTATGGGGGTGCCAGCTGAAGGTGGGGCACTGCTCAGGCTTATCCAGCACATGGCAAATTTGGGTGTGGTAAGCGCCTGTGCCCCAGCCCAACAACGGTTTTTCAGCCACCAGTTTGGGCGCGGTCTTGTAGTTGTACAGCCGGTGGCCGATAGACGAGGTGTTGTCGGTTTCGCGTTGCTGCGCCTCGGCTACGGCTTTGTCAAAACGGGCACGCATGGTGTCTGACGTCGCCAACAACCCAGCCAAGCCCAGCAAGCCAGCCAACACTGCCGCCACAGCCACTTTACCCTTCAGCTGCGTCAAAATGAAAACCCCCACCGCTACGGCCAACAGCACATAGCCGGTACGACCATCAGACAAATGGGTGATGCTCACCGCCGCCAGCACAGCCGTAGCGGCCCAGCCCCATCGCATCCAACCCAGGCCGGCACGCGCGCGAAACAGCGCCAACAACACGAACAGGGCCATCATGACGTTCTGGGTGATGTAGTCGCCAAATACATGGTGGGTCACGCCCCAGCCCTGATTCTGGCTTTGCGACCAAGGCAGCTGGAACCACACATTCAGCCAAGTGGAGGCGGCCGTGAAGACCATGGCCGCGGCAAACGCATTCAGCGCGTGCTGACGAATGCTGGCCACCTGCCACAGCAGCGCCAGCCACACCACCATCATGGGCAGCTTGATGTATTTCTTCAGGTGCAGCTGCCAGTCCTCAGCGGGTGCGGGGGTGTAGACCACACCGAGCAGCATCAGCCCATACAGGGCCAATACGGCCCACGCCACCGGATTGCAGGCGACGGCCTGCCAGCGCTCGGCCCAATGACCCCCGAGGCACCAGAGCACCACGGCAAGCAACATCAAAGCATTGGCCAGCCCCAAGGCCACGGGAAAGGCCCCAAATGCCGCCACGAGAGCCCACTGGGCGGCGTTATTGCAACGATTTGAAGTGGCTGTCAATGTCATTGTTTGTTATAGCTTTTTCCGAAGGCGGTGGTCACAACGCCCACTAGCGGCGCAGCCAGGCAGGGGTCTTGAAGCGCACGATCATGAGGTACAAGCCCACGTAACCCACCACGAACAGCAGGCAAAAAGCCATCAACACCCAGGTGGATTGCCAGAACAGCACTGCCGGCACGATGGAGAAGGTGGCCAACGACACCAGGTATGGCGCCGTGCGGTTGTTGCGTGCTAGTAAAGCCGCGGCCTCATCGGGCTCCAACATGGCCCGCACCAGGCGCCGGTACACCAGCTGGTGCAGGTGCAAGGCGTCGGCGGCTCCGGCGGAGCGCCCTCTGGCCCAGCGGCGGTAACTGGAAAAGACCGTTTCCCATACCGGGTACAGCAACAACAACAGCGCAAACCAGGGGGATACCTCGGGGTGCCGCTGCACCAACAAAATGCTGATGACCGCCACCACTGCTCCCCACAGATAGGCCCCCCCGTCTCCGGCAAACACCAAACCACCGGGGTAGTTCCAGACCAGAAAGCCCAGCGTGGCCGCGGCTAGGCACAAAGACAGCGCTGCCAGTTGCCGGTCCCCCACCTGAATGGACACATGGGCCAATGCCAACGCAATCAGCACGGTGACCGCGCCGGCCAGGCCGTTATAACCATCGATCAGGTTGAACGCATGTGGCAACCCTGCAATGGCCAACACGGCCAGCGCCATCCCCACCAGCGGCCAATGGGCCAACGCTGCGTCCACGCCGGGTATACCGAGCCGAGGCACCTGTGCCCCTAGCAAAACCACGGCCAGCGCACCCGCCAACAGACTGAACGCCAAGCGCCAACGCACTGGCACACGTTGCGACACGTCTTCGTACACCCCTACGCCCAGCACAATCCCTGCCACGGCCGTATAGCCCAGGGCCTCGGCCCAATTCAAGGGCACGCCCGCATTGCGGCCGAACCAAGGCAACACCGGTATCAGCCACAAGCCCACCAGCCAGCCTAGGCCGACTCCCACACCGCCCACGCGCGGCACGCTGCCATGGTGGAAGCGCTGCGGCATGTCGGCTGGGTAGTGGGCGGCATGGCGCTTGAACTGGCGGCGCACCCACAGCACCACAACTATTGAAACCATCATGCTGAAAAAAGCAAGTAACTCCACAACCTACTTCACTGACAACATTTTTATACAGTAGCGACAGAATGTAGCCGAACACCAAAACTTCAACAGACTGGTCAGGTGCCAGCGCAGGTGTTTGCCTGGACGCAATGAATTGCGTTGTGCGTCGTGCACTACGGTAAAGGGGGCCGTCTGCATGCGCCATCCTGCCAGTTGCAAACGCAGGCACAAGTCTGCGTCTTCGCAATACATGAAGTACCGCTCATCAAAGCCCCCCAGGGCCTGGTACACGTGGCGCGGAAACCACATCAAGGCGCCATTGACCCAATCGGCAGCTTCCGCTGTGGGTGCCACGCCCGGCAAGCGTTGGGCGCCGACCATGCGCATGGCCACGCGCGCCAGCAAACCCCAAGGGGTGATCAGTGTGCGGCAATGGTCCTGCACCTTCCCCGCGCGGTCCACCTGCCTGGGTACCCACACACCCACGCCAGATGGCATGACCAGGCTCCCACCATCAGCATGGGCATCCAAGGGCAGAAAAGCAATGTCCGGGTTGACCACTGCAAATACATCACCTCGCGCTTTTGCGAACGCCTGGTTGTGGTTGGCGCCAAAACCCAGCGGGGCAGCGTTCTCTTTCACCACCAGCCGAAATGGCCAATCTCGCTGCTGTACCTGCGCCTTCAGTTGTTCCTCGGGCACGTTCAGGGTCAGCAGCACTTCGGCGTTGCCGCAGGCGGTGGACAAGCCAGACGACACCAAGGACTCCAGCAGCGTCACGATATGGGGCCCATGGCCATGGCTGACGACCGAAAAACTGATCAACATCGTATTTGCACTCACTTCGCACGTTGCAGCCAACGGCCCCAGTGACGGCGCTCCGTCCAAGCCCACCAGGCCATGTTCAACGCCATCAACACGCCACCCACCAACCACACATAGGCAAACGTTTCCCGGCGTGACTGCGGCTCCCACCCCAACAGGGAAAACAACAGCATACCGAGCAAGACGGGCCAGTTCATGGCCAACACATCGCGCCAAAGCCAGGCCCAATGCACCCGCGGCATGTAGCGGGCGTGCACCACCCACGCCCACAGCAACAGGTAGGCACCTGTCAATACAGCCCAGCCCATGCCCACGGCCAACACTCCACCCCATTCGCTCAACCACCACACCATCAGGGACCACACAACCAGGGTGATCGCGTTGCCCCAAGCATGCCACTTCAGCTCACCGTGTGCGTACTGCAGGTAGTACACGAAGCCTCCCATGGCCCAAAAGCCATAGCCCAAGGCATAAAAGGCAAGCACTGGCCAGTATTGCATGGCCCAGTCGGCCTCTCCGGTCCAGGCTGTCAGCAGCGGTTTGGCGCAAAACGCCAGGGTCAATGCACCGCCCATGGCCAACGCACTGGCCAAACGGCTGCCCATGCGGTAGATCTGCACAAAATCCTCGTCGTGACCCTCTGCATGCAAACGGGCCAGGCGGGGCATCAATACGGTGCTGATGGGGGCGCTCAACACCATGACCATGGTGGCCACCAGCACCGCCATGGAAAAATGCCCAAAATCGCCCAATGGCAACCGCCCCGACAAGAGCGCCCGGTCCACCTGCATCAGCAATGCCCCGCTCGCGGCCGCCACAGCACCCGCCAGCCCCAAACGCCACATGGGCCGCAATGGCGCCAGCGACCACCCCAGCCTTTCTTCCACCTGGGGCAGCAATGTGTGGGCCTTGGCTGCCAGCCATGCCCACTCCAACAGTGCCACGCCCAGCTGAAACACAAAAAAAGTGGTGACGTCGTAGCCCCACAGGTGCATGCACAGCAAGGCACCAGGAAACCGCAGTGTGGCCATCAACGCATTGAACACCGGCAACCAGACCATGTGCTCCCCACCACTCACTGCACCCCGGTGAAAGCCACTCCACCAGCGCAGGGCCACGGCCAAGCCCATCAGGGCCACTGCATGGCTTGCCGTCTCGCGCGGCAGTTCCAACACGTTCAACCAGCGCTGCACCAGTGCATCAGCCAGCAGCACCACCGCCAAGGCTCCCGCCGTGGCGAGCCCCGCAAACACCATGGCAAACGCCCGCCAAATGCGCCGAAAATCCAAAGGGGACAGCACCTGCGCCCGCATCCGCGCAAACTCCCTTTGCACCATGGGGGTCAGGCCCAGATCGAGCACATAAAACGCCGCAAACAGCATGGAAAAAAAGGCCACCAGGCCATAGGCCTCGGCGCCCATGCGGCGCTCCAGCACCGGCACCAGCGCCACGGCCAGCAGCGTCACGTACAGCTGGCTCGCGTAGTTCAGCGCGATGCTGGTGCGCAATTGCATCAGCGATGCGCTCCAGGCATCAGGCTGCCGTTCGGCGGCCGTGCCACGGCCTGCAAAACATCCATCGTCTGGCGCGCTGTGTGCGCCCAAGAAAACGCCGCCGCCCGCTGACGGCCCTTCTCCGCCAAGGAGGCCCGCAGGCTGCCGTCGGTCAACAACTGCACCAACCCGGCACGGATCGAGTCCACGCTGCCTGGTTCCACCAACAGCGCCGCGTCGCCAGCCACTTCTTTGGTGGCCCCCACGTCACTGGTCAGCACCGGCAAGCCCTGGGCCATGGCCTCCACCACAGGCAAACCGAACCCCTCGTACAGCGAGGGGTACAGAAAGGCCAGTGCCCCAGCCATCCAATGCCCCAACTCCTTGTCGGTCACAGAACCCTTGAAATCCACGGCATCGGTGGTGTTCAGCCGTGCCATCCACTCGTCCACCAACCAGCCGGTGGCGCCAATCACCACCAACCGCGTCTGGCCTCGGATGGCAGGCGGCACCTCCTGCCACGCCTGCACCAGGCGCTCCAGGTTTTTGCGGGGCTCCACCGTTCCTACAAACAACAGGTAGGGGTATTCCGGGCCGTCATGGCCATGGGCTGCTCGTGATGCTTGGTCGCCCTTCAACGGGCGGCCTGCCAATAGCGTCACGTGCGTCTTGCCTGCACTCGCCGGCAGCAGTCGGTGCAAATCGGCCTGGGTTGAGCGAGAAATGGCCAACACCGCCTTGGCCTTGCCCACCGACGCACGAATGATGGCGGGAAAATAGTAGCGCTTGATGCGCTCATGCAACTGGGGGAACAACTGAAACGTCAGGTCGTGCACCGTGAGCACCATGGGGCACCGCGCCAACACGGGCAACACAAAACCAGTCCCCCAATGCACGTCCACCCTGTGTTGCGCCAAGCGCCAGGGCAGCACCAGCTGTTGCCACAACACCCGCCAATGGCGGTGATCCGGTGCCCTTACCCAGGTAAAGCGTTCATCCAAGCCCAAGCCCACCAGGTGCGCGCGCGCCTTGTCGGTTGCAAACACCACAAACTCATGCTTCAGGGTTTTGTCTTGCGACCAGGCAGACAAGATCTCGGCCACATACACCGCCGTGCCTGTCTTTGGGCCACCCAGGCCCGTGGCATCGATGCCGATTCTCATTTCAGGCTCCGGAACACTTCTGCCATGCGCTGGCCCTCTTCTGCCCAAGACCAGGCGGGCCCTGTAACATTGTGGTTCAGTTCACTTCCCCTGGATTGCAAGGCCTGCAAAATGCCGCTGGCAATGCCAGCCGCATTGGGCTGCACATAAGTGGGCACGCCCCCGCCGGCCTCCCTCATTTCCGGCACGTCCGAAGCGACCACGGTGGCGCCACAGCGCACGGCCTCCAGCACCGGAATGCCAAAACCCTCGTACAGCGACGGCATCACCACCACATCGGCGGCTGCGTACAGCATCGGCAAATCGGCGTCTGGCATATGGCCCAGCTGCACAATGGGCAAGCCATGGCGCTGTGCGTCTTCCAGGTGCTTGTTCAAACCCGCATTGCGCCATCCATTCTGCCCCACCAGCACCAGGGCATGGTCCAGCAAATGGCCAGCCGCGCGCAACTGGAGCAACGCCTGGATCAAGGCCGTGAGGTTTTTTCTGGGTTCCAGCGTAGAAACCGACAGGACGAATGGCCGCTCCATGCCCGCAGGGCGCTGCCATGCTGCCCACTGCCTGGGTTGGGGTGGTGCAAACCAGGGGGCAGCGGCTGGGCGCACCACCGCGTCAGCGGTCCGCCCGTACCACTGCTGCAAGCGGTCTGCCGTGCCCTGGGAAATGGTCACCACCCGTGTGGCGCGTTCCACCGTGGGCTTGAACAAGCACTGCAACGCGACGCGGTTGTTCCGCGTCAGTGTTTCAGGGAACAAGCGAAACACGAAGTCGTACACGGTCAGCACCGAAGGCACTGCCGCAGGCAAGTCCAGTGGCAGAAAGTTGGCAGCCCCCCAAAAGGCATTCACACCGTCTTTGGCCACCAAACGCCCTGCCCGCAGCCAATACCACACCGAAGCGGGTAAACGGCGCCCCCACAGCGTATGTTCGTCGCACACACTCCAACGGTTGTTGCGCACCGGCATGCACACGGGTCGGTTCGCATAAATCCGAAACCGGGCCTCGGGCAAGGCCTCGTCCAGTTGCCGGCACAGTTCGGTCACGTACCGGCCGGTACCCGCCGCTTTCCCATAAAACGGGCGGCCGTCAATGCCGATCAGCATGCGCTTGATCCAGCATCCACTGCAACATTTCGCGCAGGCTGGGCTGCTTCAGCGTGATGTTTGCAGCGGCACACAACTGCTGCAGCCTGGCTGGGTTGCCACACAGCCGGTGCACCTCGTTGGCACGCACAAAGGCAGGGTTCACCTGGGCTTCTACCGCATGGCCCGCCAAGTCGGCCAGCGTGTCCATCACCTGCTGCAAGGTGTAGGGCTGGCCACTGCACACGTTGTATACCTCACCGGGCTGGCCGTGGGCCAGCAAGGCCAGGTAGGCGTCGCACACCATGCGCACGTCGTTGAATTCGCGCTCCACCTGCACATTGCCCAGTTCCACCACCGGTGCGCGGCGGCCGTAATGGCTCACCAGCTTGGGAATCACGAAGTTGGGTGCCTGGCCCGGGCCGGTATAGTTGAACGGCCGGGTGATGACGATGGGCAGCCTGTCCATGTACGTGCGGGCCATGTGCTCCATGGCCAGCTTGCTCATGGCGTAGTGGTTGACGGGGGCTGGGGCCTGGGTTTCGGCAATGGGCGAAGACTCGCAATTGCCGTAGATATTGGCGCTGCTGGCCAGCAGCACCTTGGTGGGCCTGAGCGGGAGTGCCGCCAACGCCTGCAGCAAATGGCAGGTGCCCACGGTATTGACGGCATAAAAGGCCGCGTCGTCGGCATGGCCGACGAAGCTGATGGCCGCCAGGTGCACCACCGCGTCGGGTGCAGCCTGCTGTACCTGCTGGTGCACCGCCTCGCGATCGGTCAGGTTGGCTGTCAGGGCAACCACATGGTGCCCTGCGGCTCGAGCTGCGTCTGTAAAAAAACGGCCGGTAAACCCGGCCGCACCAGTCAGCAGAATTTTCATCTACACATCCAATCGCTGTAACGCATTTTTCAAGGGCGGAAGATCCTGGGTCACCACATTCCAGATGACATCCAAGTCGAGCCCCATGTAGCCATGCACCACCATGTTCCTAAAACCGGCAATAGCACGCCAAGGAATTTCAGCTATATGGCTTTTCGTGGCATCGCTGAGCCGCTGGCTCGACTCAGCCATGATCTGCAAGTTGCGAACCACTGCGTCCTGTATAAGCTGGGAGCTTCGGAACGCCTCGTGACCTCCAATGGTGTAGCTTTGAACGCGTTCTATGCACTCCAACATGTGACGCACATACACACGGTCTGCATCCTCGCTCGGCTTCATGTAATGGGCACCGCTTC
>JAUWAE010000187.1 GCA_030602185.1 Comamonadaceae bacterium | reverse complement strand
CCGAAATCACCCCCGAATTCGTGCGTGACGAAGTGGCCCGCGGCCGCGCCATCATCCCCGCCAACATCAACCACCCCGAAACCGAGCCGATGATCATCGGCCGCAACTTCCTGGTGAAGATCAACGCCAACATCGGCAACTCGGCGCTGGGCTCGTCCATCAGCGAGGAAGTGGACAAGATGACCTGGGCCATCCGCTGGGGTGGCGACACGGTGATGGACCTGTCCACCGGCAAGAACATCCACGAAACGCGCGAGTGGATCGTGCGCAACTCGCCCGTGCCCATTGGCACCGTGCCCATCTACCAGGCGCTGGAAAAGGTCAACGGCAAGGCCGAGGACCTGACCTGGGAAATCTTCCGCGACACGCTGATCGAGCAGGCCGAGCAAGGCGTGGACTACTTCACCATCCACGCGGGCGTGCTGCTGCGCTACATCCCGCTCACGGCCAACCGCATGACGGGCATCGTCAGCCGGGGCGGCTCCATCATGGCCAAGTGGTGCCTGGCGCACCACAAGGAAAGCTTCCTCTACACCCACTTCGAGGACATCTGCGAAATCATGAAGGCTTACGATGTGGCCTTCAGCCTGGGCGACGGCCTGCGCCCCGGCTCCATCTACGACGCCAACGACGAGGCGCAGCTGGGCGAACTCAAGACCCTGGGCGAACTCACGCAGATCGCCTGGAAGCACGACGTGCAGGTGATGATCGAAGGCCCCGGCCATGTGCCCATGCACATGATCAAGGAAAACATGGACCTGCAGCTGGAGCAGTGCCACGAGGCGCCCTTCTACACCCTGGGCCCGCTGACCACCGACATCGCCCCGGGCTACGACCACATCACCAGCGGCATTGGCGCGGCCACCATTGGCTGGTACGGCACCGCCATGCTGTGCTACGTGACGCCCAAGGAGCACCTGGGCCTGCCCAACAAGCAGGACGTGAAGGAAGGCATCATCACCTACAAGCTCGCCGCGCACGCCGCCGACCTCGCCAAGGGCCACCCGGGCGCGCAGATCCGCGACAACGCTTTGAGCAAGGCGCGCTTCGAATTCCGCTGGGAAGACCAGTTCAACCTGGGCCTGGACCCCGACAAGGCGCGCGAATTCCACGACGAGACCCTGCCCAAGGATTCGGCCAAGGTGGCGCACTTCTGCTCGATGTGCGGCCCGCACTTCTGCAGCATGAAGATCACGCAGGACGTGCGCGACTTTGCCGCCCAGCAGGGCGTGAGCGAGGACAGCGCCATCGAGAAGGGTATGCAGATGCAGTCCGAAGCGTTCCGCCAGTCGGGCAGCGAGGTCTACATCCCTATCCGGCAGGTGTGACACAATCCGCCCCCACGGCTTTCAAGACACCGCCATGTTCCGTACCCTGCTCAAATCCAAAATCCACCGCGTGGCCACCACCCACGCCGAACTGCACTACGAAGGCTCCTGTGCCATCGATGAGGACCTGCTCGACGCCGCCAACATCTGCGAAAACGAGCAGATCCACATCTGGAACGTCGACAACGGCGAGCGCTTCGTCACCTACGCCATCAAGGGCCAGCGCGGCTCGGGCATGATCTCGGTCAACGGCTCGGCCGCGCGCCGCGCCCAGGTCGGCGACCTGCTCATCATCGCGGCCTTTGCCCAGGTGCACGAAGACCACCTCGCCACCCACAAGCCCAAACTGGTGTTCGTGAACGATCGCAACCAGCAGGTGGAACTGCGCGACAAGGTGCCCACCCAGCAGATGTGAGCCCGGCCCCGGGCTGCTGCACCGCTGCTACAGCGTCAGCGCACCGGGGCTTTCAGCTCCCACGTGGCCGACATGCGGCCGGCAAACGTGATGTCCAGCGTGGCGCCGTCGGCCACCTCGGTCAGGCGCACGCCGGGCTGGGGCGCGGGCTGGGTCTGCTCCACCGCCAAGAGGCCGGGCGGCCATTTCAGGCTGAGCTTCGCATCCATGGGCAGGTAACTATCGAGGTAACGGCGCATGAGCGGGCCGGCGTACAGCTTCCAGCGCCCCTCGCCCGTGGGCTCGAGTGCGCGAGAACGCAAGCCTATGCACACGTGCCCGCCGCGCTGCACCTCGGCCAGCTCCACACGGTGCCCCTCCACCCAGGCGCGGCCCACGCCGGTGGATTCCAAGATCTCGATGTGTTGCACCCGCTCGCGGTTGAACGCCACAACGATGCGCCGGTTCGGGTCCAGTTGCAGGTGGCAGGTGCGCAGCGTCACCACCCCCGTCTGCAGGCTCTGGGCATCGATGGTGGCGCTGGCTTCGTAGCGGTAAGCCTCGGGGTCGGGCCGCTGGGCCAGGAACCGCAGCTGACCTTCCAGGGCAATGTCGTCCATGTCCAGCTTGGCCGCCCAGGCGGGCAGCGCAGCCAAGCCAGCGGTCGCCACCAGCGTGGCCAATGCACAGATCTTCCAACGCATCGCATGCTCCTGAAGCGGCAGCCCCCGGCCACCGCACCGGCCCATTGTGCGCCGATTCGTCAGGCCGCGCCGATGTTCGGCACCAAGGCCCCGGCGTTCTGACCGCTTTTCAAGGCCGCGGTGAAGGCCAGCATGCGGTCGATGGGCAGGCGAGCACGCGGGATCAGGGCCGGGTCCACGTGGATTTCGTTCAGACCGGTTTCCAGCACCCGTGCCACGCCGGCCAGGCTGTTCATGGCCATCCAGGGGCAGTGCGCACAGCTCTTGCAGGTGGCGCTGTTGCCCGCCGTGGGCGCCTCAATGAACACCTTGCCCGGGTTGAGCGTGCGCAGCTTGTGCATCATGCCGTTGTCGGTGGCCACGATGAACTCTTTCGCATCCATCTCCTGCGCCGCCTTGAGGATGGCACTGGTCGAGCCCACCGCATCGGCCAGGGCCACCACGTCAGCCGGGCTTTCGGGGTGCACCAGCACCTTGGCCCCGGGGTGCTGCTTGATGAGCTCTTGCAGCTCGAACGCCTTGAACTCGTCATGTACGATGCACGACCCCTTCCACATCAGCATGTCGGCGCCGGTTTCGCGCTGGATGTACGACCCCAGGTGCTTGTCGGGCGCCCACAGGATTTTGTGGCCCTTGTCCTTGAGCGCGCGCACGATGTCCAGCGCGCAACTTGACGTCACCAGCCAGTCCGAACGGGCCTTCACCGCCGCGCTGGTGTTGGCGTACACCACCACCGTGCGGTCGGGGTGCTCGGCGCAGAAGGCGGCAAAGTCGCCTTCCGGGCAGCCCAGATCCAGCGAACAGTTGGCGTCCAGGTCGGGCATGAGCACGGTTTTTTCGGGCGACAGGATCTTGGCCGTCTCGCCCATGAAGCGCACGCCGCTCACCACCAGCGTCTGCGCCGGGTGGTCGCGGCCAAAGCGGGCCATCTCCAGGCTGTCGCTCACGATGCCGCCGGTTTCCTCGGCCAGGTCCTGCAGGTCCGGGTGCACGTAGTAGTGCGACACCATCACCGCGTTCTTGGCCTTCAGCAGGCCACGGATTTTCTCTTTCAGCGCCAGGCGCTCGTCGGGCGTGGGCTCTTCGGGCACGCGCGCCCAGGCGTGGCGGGTGGAGCAGGCCGGCTGCTCGTAATCGACTTCAATCACCTGTTCCATGTCTGCTCCTTGCGATGCGCGCGGCTCACAGCGCCTCGAAACGCATCGAAAAATCCACCGCCTTCACGTCCTTGGTCAGCGTTCCGATGGAGATGCGGTCCACACCGGTTTCTGCAAGGGCACGCACGGTGGTTTCGTTCACCCCGCCCGAAATTTCCAGCACCGCGCCACCTTGCGGGTGGGCGGCGTTGAGCCGCACCGCCTCGCGCAGCGTCGGCAGGTCCATGTTGTCCAGCAGCACCATGCGGGCACCCGCGTCCAGCGCCTCCTGCAGTTGCGCCAGCGTTTCCACCTCGATCTGCACGAACTTGGCCTGCGGCGCGGTCTGCTGCACGCGCTGCAGCACGGCGGTCACGCCCCCCGCCGCGGCTATGTGGTTTTCCTTGATCAGCACCGCGTCGTACAGGCCCAGGCGGTGGTTGGCGCCACCGCCGGTCAGCACCGCGTACTTCTGGGCCAGCCGCAGGCCAGGCAGCGTCTTGCGCGTGTCCACGATGCGCGCCCGCGTGCCGGCCACCAGGTCCACGTAATGCGCCGTCTTGGTGGCCACGGCGCTCAAGGTCTGCAGGAAGTTGAGTGCGGTGCGCTCGGCCGTCAGCAGGGGTTGCGCATGGCCTTCGATTTCCAGCACCACCTGGTTGGGTGCGCAACGCTGGCCTTCGGCCACGTGCCAGGTGATGCGCGCCTGCGGCTCCAGCGCCCGCACGGTGGCGTCCACCCAGGGCTGGCCGCAAATCACGGCGGCTTCGCGGGCCAGCACGCGGGCGCGGGCACGCTGGGCCGGGTCCACCAGGGCAGCGGTCAGGTCACCGCCGCCCACATCTTCCTGGAGGGCGCGGGCCACGTCGGCGCGGGCCAGTTCGGCCACTCGGGCCGGAGAAAAATCGGGGGGGGTTGCGTTCGTTTCTGTCATGCAGGTGTCTCGGCTCGACCCATTTCCTTGGGTGCAAGCCACAAGCATAACGGCTGGGCGGGCCTGTACCCCGCCGTATCGACTAGACTCCGGCCTTCAAGGACGGTTATTGCACCGCAGCAGCCTTTCTTTGAACCGGACACGTCCAGACACCGGAGACCCCACAACCATGAGCGAGACCACCGCCAGCACCCCCTACGGCACCCTGCCCGCCGCGTCCCCCCTGCCCGCCCGCAAGCCTGTGAGCCTGCCTCGCCTGCAGGAAATGCGCGAACGCGGCGAAAAAATCACCATGCTCACCGCCTACGA
>JAUWAE010000203.1 GCA_030602185.1 Comamonadaceae bacterium | reverse complement strand
ACGCTCGGTGGAAGCGATCGAACTGGACACGGCGCCCCGAATCCGGTCTTTGATGGTGGCCAGGGCGTCGATGAACTTGTTGACGGTGGAGCCGGTCCCCACGCCCACGATGCCACCGGGCACCACGTACTCCAGGGCGGCACGGCCCACCAGGGTCTTGAGCTCGTCTTGTGTCATCGGGGGGGCGGACTGTGTCATGGGCAGTGAGGAGGATGGGTAGAAAATTGGGCGCAGGCGGCTGGGCCGGCTGTCCGATCTGGGACAATCCCGGGCTTGGTAGGCCCGCTTTGCCTGCTGTTGCCGCGATTATCCAATGTCCCTGCTGCCCTATTCCTTTGCCCGCCCGTTTCTGTTCAACATGGACCCGGAGTCGGCACACGAGCTGACGCTGAACAACCTCGAGCGCATCCAGCACACCCCGTTGATGTGCCTGGCCTCTCAGCCACGGGTGAGTGACCCCGTGACGCTGGCCGGGCTGCCGTTCCCCAACCGGGTCGGCCTGGCTGCCGGGCTGGACAAGAACGCCCGCTGCATCGACGCCTGGGGCGCCATGGGGTTTGGTTTTGTGGAGGTGGGCACCGTCACGCCGCTGGGCCAGCCGGGCAACCCCAAGCCCCGCATGTTCCGCCTCCCGCAAAAGCAGGCACTGATCAACCGCCTGGGCTTCAACAACGACGGGCTGGACGCTTTCGTGCGCAACGTGCAACGCTCGCGTCTGCGCCAGCGGCCCAAGGCTGGCGACCTGCTGCTGGGTCTGAACATTGGCAAGAACGCGGCCACGCCCATCGAACGCGCCACCGACGACTACCTGATCGGCCTGCGCGGCGTCTACGCGCATGCCGACTATGTGACCGTCAACATTTCCAGCCCCAACACCAAAAACCTGCGCGCGCTGCAGAGTGACGAGGCACTGGACCAACTGCTCGGGGCCCTGGCGACCGAACGGCAGGCGCTGGCCGACCAGCACGGCAGCCGCAAACCCATTTTCGTGAAGATTGCCCCCGATCTGGACAGCACCCAGGTGGCCGTGATTGCCGACACGCTGCTGCGGCACGGGATGGACGGCGTCATCGCCACCAACACCACCCTGTCGCGCGAGGCCGTGCAGGGCCTGCCCCATGCCGAAGAAGCCGGCGGCCTGTCCGGTGCGCCGGTGCTGGAAGCGAGCAACGCCGTGATCCGGCAGCTGCGGGCGCGGCTGGGTCAGGGCTACCCCATCATCGGCGTGGGGGGCATCCTCAGCGGTGCCGATGCAGCGAGCAAGATCGACGCCGGCGCCGACGTGGTGCAGGTGTACAGCGGCCTCATCTACAAGGGCCCAGCACTGGTGACCGAAGTGGCCCAGGCGCTCCGGTCACACCGCCGCTGAGTACCGGCGCGCCCTAGCCCAGCGGCGGCAGGTCCGCGCGCTGGGTGGACACCATCACATCGCACGGGGCTTCCGCCAGCAAGTGCCGTGTCACGCTGCCCAGCAGCAGTTCCTCGGCGGCGTTGCGACCGTGCTTGCCTATCACCACCAGGTCGCAGCCGCGGTCTTGCGCCTCTTGCACCATGGCGGGGGCAGCGTCGCCTTCGCGCAGGCAGAGGCTGTAACGGTCGGCCACGTCCGCCTGGGCCGCCACCAGAGCTTCGAGCTGCGACAACGCGGCGCGGCGTGCCTTGTCGCGGTAGAGGTCGATGGTGGCCGCATCCACGCCGGCAAACCGCAGCTTTTCCTCAAACGGCACGGTGAAGGTGTGCGCCAGCACCCACTGAGCGTGGGGCGCGACCGCCTGCGCCCACCCAGTGGCAGCGGCTGACCAGGCCGAAAAATCCACCGGTACCAGGGCGAGTCGGTAACCGTCTTTAGGGGCTTGCCGCACCATCAGCAGCGGGAGTTGCGCAAGCCGCAACAGGCGTTCGGCCGTGGTGCCGATGATCCAGTGGCGGACCGGCGACGTGCCGTGCACCCCCACGACCAACAGGTCGGCCTGCTGGTCGTGGGCCAACTGGCCGATCGCGGCCACCGGCTGGCCGTCGATCACCTGCGGCTGCACCGCCACGCCAAAGCGTTGCTGCAACCCCGCCGCCTCCTCGGCAAGTTGGGACTGGGCGGTTTCTAGCATGCGCTGAGACCAGCCGGCCTCGCTGCCGAGCCAGCCGCGCAGGGCATCCATCCAGTCATGGTTGAGCACGTGCACCAGCGTGAGCCGGGCGCGGTGTTCGGCGCAAATGCGCGCCGCACGTGCCACCGCCCACCCAGCGGGCTCAGAAAAATCGGTGGCAGCTACAACGTGCCGGATGGCTGGCGTCATTCGTTTCCTCCTTCTTCAGACAGGCGCAGATCGGCCATCAACTGCTCGGCCGCGTGAGAGGCCGCGTCATCGAACGGCAGGAACAGGCGGCGCACCCCCAGCGGCGTCAGCGCCTGGCCCATGGCCTCGTCGCGCGCGGTCAGCGCCACTTCGCCGCTGTAGCCCGCATTGGCCAGCGCGTGCAGCAGCGCACGATTGGCTTCCACCAGCGGCAAAGTGCTCACGACCCAGCGCGTCTGCGCCAGCGGCAGCGACTCCAGAACATCCGGATTCTCACCATCGCCGTACTGCACGGGCAGCCGTTTGCGCTTGAGATCGCGCACGGCCTCGGGATCGAAATCCACCCCCACGACCTTGACACCGGCGGCATGCAACTCCTGAAGCAGGCGGCTGCCGTAGCGCCCCAGACCGAACACCATCACGTCCACCGCGTCGGCTCGCAAGGGCTTGCGCTCCACAGCCAGCTCCCGAAAGGGGCGCCGGCGCTCGAAAATCCCCAACCATGGCGACAAGCGTTCGTACAAGGGGTGCGAGTACAGGATCATGTAGGTGGACAGGGTGATGGTGATGAGGCCGACCAGCGTGGTCAGCCCCAGCGCCTCGACACCCACGTGGCCGAGCGTGATGCCCATCGCCACGAACACAATCGAAAACTCGCTGATCTGGGCCACCGTGAGCCCAGCGAGGAAACCAGTGCGGCTGCGATAACCCATATAGCCCATGATGGCCATGACGATGAGGGGGTTGCCAATGAGCACGAACAGCGAGAGCAACAGCGCCGGCACCACCTCTTCGCCCAGGGTGGAGAAATCCAGCTCGGCCCCCAGGTGGATGAAGAAAAACAGCAACAGAAAATCGCGGATGCCGCCCAGCCGGGCGTTGATAGCCTCGCGGTAATGGGTAGAGGCAAGCGTGAAGCCTGCAATGAACGCGCCGGCCTCCATGCTAAAACCGGCCCAGGCACCCAGGGCCGCCAGCGCCACCGCCCAAGAGAGCGCGAAAATCAGCAGCAGCTCTTGCGACCGTGCCATGGCCGATACCAGCCGCGGCAGAAGGTAGCGTATCAAAATCGCAATGACCGCAGCAGCTGCCAGCAGCCGCCAGCCCAACGACAACGCAATTTCCCACCCCGAGGGCTCGAACTGGCCCTCTGCCGGAGCACGCAAGGCGCTCATGGCCATCATGGCGAGCACCACCGCCAAGTCCTGCACGATCAGGAAACCCACTGCGATGCGGCCGTGCAGCGAGTCGAGTTCCCGCTTGTCCGACAGCAGCTTGACGATGATGATCGTGCTGGAGAATGTGAGCGCCACCGCCACGTAAAGCGCCGTCATGAACTCCTTGCCCAGGGCCAGGATCAGCCCGAACCCGATGACGATGGTGAACGCCAGTTGGCCGAGGCCCGTGGCCAGCGCGACCGGGCCGATGTGACGGATGTGGTGCAAATCCAGCTTGAGGCCCACAATGAACAACAGGACCGAGACGCCAATCTGCGCCAGCAGGTTGATCTGGTCGTGGGCCTTGACGAGACCGAAGCCGGCCGGCCCGAGCGCGATCCCCACCACGATGTAGGCAATCAGCACCGGCTGGCGCAGCCGCACAAACACGGCTCCCACCAGGGCGGCCACCAGCAACAACAGGGCAAACTCGGTGAAAGGCGTGGCATGCATGCCACCCATTCTATCGACCACTTCCCGAGAAAAATGCCCCCAACGCAGGTGCTGTCAGGCGGACTCGTCCAGCAGGCGGCGCACCTCTTCGCCAATGGCCAGGGCACTCGTGAGGCCGGGCGATTCGATCCCGAGCAGGTTCACCAGCCCGGGCAATCCGTGCTGGCCCGGGCCGTCGAGGCGGAAGTCCGGCGCGGGTTCGCCAGGGCCATGGATTTTCGGGCGCACGCCGCTGTACGCCGGTTGCAAGGCGCCGTCGGGCAGCGCCGGCCAGTAGCGGCGCACCTCGGCGTAAAACGCCTGGGCCCGCGCGGGGTCTACACGGTAGTCGAGGCCATCCGGACCATCGACGCGCAGCCATTCGAGGTCGGGCCCGAAACGGGCCTGACCCGCCAGATCCAAGGTGAGGTGAACC
>JAUWAE010000171.1 GCA_030602185.1 Comamonadaceae bacterium | reverse complement strand
GCGGGCGAAGCCAGCCAGTCGTCGTAGGCAAAGGGGAAGTCCGGGCCGAAGATGGTGACGGGCGCGTCGGCGGGGCGCAGAGGAGCGGCTTGGATCATGGCAGTCCCCGTTCAGAACAGGCTGGCCAGCAACACCGAGGCCGTGCCCCACATCATGAGGGCGACCATGCCGTCCAGCGCACGCCAGACCTTGAGCGAGTTCAAGCGACGGCCCAGCCAGAACGCCGCACCGCCCAGCAGCACGAACCACACCAGCGAGCCGGCCGCCGCGCCCAGGCCGAACACGGTGCTGCCCTGCCCGTAGGCCAGGGACGCGGTGCCGATGAGCACCGCCGTGTCCAGCCAGGCGTGGGGGTTGAGCCAGGAAAACGCCAGGGCAGACAGCACGGCCTGGCGGCGGGTCAGGGGCGCGGGTGCAGCCGAGGTGGGCTGGGCCACATCCACCGCCGCAGAGGAAGCCACCGGCAGGGCCTGCACCGGCCGGCGGAAGCGCTGGAACGCCTGCCAGCCGTACACGCCCAGGAACAGCACGCCAGCGCCAACGAGCGCGCCCTGGAGCTTGTCGGACAGCCCGCCCAGCTGGGCCAACCCCAGCACACCCAGGCCGATCAGGAAAATGTCGGCGACGGCACAGACCGCCACCGTCAACGCCAGGTGCTGGCGCTGCAGGCCCATGCGCAGCACGTGCGCGTTCTGCGGGCCGATGGCCATGATCAGCGACAGGCTCAGCACCATGCCGGCGGTGAAGGTGGGAAATGCGATAGCGTTCATGTTCAACTCCTTGGACCGCGAGTGTGCCCTCGCCGCTCAAGAAATTAAACAGAATCAAACTCAATTAATTTGAGTTAAAAAATACTCAACTCAATGGCGTGTCGCGGCCCGGGTCTGGGACGGGGATTCGCCGAACAGGGCCTTGTAGTCCTGGCTGAAATGGCCCATGTGCCAGAAACCCCATTGCGCCGCCACGTCGGCGATGGTGCCCGTGCCCGGCTGTTCGCGCAGGGCCCGCCGCACCGCGTTCAGGCGCACGGTGCGCAGGTAGGCGGCCGGGCTGATGCCCAGCACATCCTGGAAGCAGTTTTGCAGGGTGCGCCGGGTCACGTGCAGCGCCGCGCAGAGTTGCTGGATGCCGATGGCCTCCTGCGGCTGGTCGAGCACCAGCTGCCGCACGCGGTGCACCAGGTCCTGCCGCCGCTGGTGCCGTTCGGTGCCCACCGGCTGCAACGCCTGGGGCGCCAACGTGTCGCACAACACGCTCAGCAGGGCTTCCCTCAGTGCCAGACGGCTGGCCTCGTGCGCCAGCACGCCGGGCGCTTCCTGCAGGCTGCGCAGCACCTCGCGCAACATGCCCACGAGGCGCCAGCGTTGCCAGGGCGTCAGGCGTTGCACCCTGGGGCCGTCCCCCACGCGGGACGCCGCGTCGGCGCCGAGCCAGGCCACACCGTGCACCTCGCGCAGGTGCCGGTCCAGTTCCTGGTGGCCCAGCACCAGGCCGTAAAGCCCCTGGCCCGCGGGCACCTGCAGGTCGAACGCGTCCTCACCGCCGGCCAGCATCAGGTCTTGCGCCTGGGTGGGCCGCCCCATGAAGCGCAGGCCTTCGGCGTTGTCCTGCACCGACAGACCGATCCACACGCCCCCGGGCCAGGCCCGGCAATACTGGGCCGTCGCGCAGGACGCGACCTCCTCGAACACCTGGAGCTTGTCGTCGAACAACTCACGCACCTCGCCGTGGAACACGCCGGGGGAAGTCTGCTCGTACTCCTGGTCCCACGCATCCAAGTTGCGGGCGTGAACGTGCACCTCGCGCGTGTGCTTGACGCGAAAACAAGCATTGTCAGCCTTGGGCTGCACCAACATGGCGTGCTCCATCCGGGTTCCTGTCCCAACCAGCCGCGAGTATCAAGTTTCATGCCACCGATGCCCGAGCGGGAAAACCCGACCACGCCTATCCCATTTCGGAAAAAATGCACCGCGATAGCGTTGCTTGCCCAAACGGGATAACGGCCCCGCCCGGTTCCGCGCCACCATTCGCGCCAGGCTGCCCGAGCCGTTTCGGGCGACAACACATGCGGGTACACACATGTCCAACCCCAACCAATCGGTGTCGCGGGATCTCAAGCCCGTCCTGGGCGTCTTTTCACTCTGGGGCATCGCGGTCGGCCTCGTCATCTCCGGCGAATACTTCGGCTGGAGCTACGGGTGGGCCAGCGCCGGCACGCTGGGCTTCCTGGTGGCCACGGTGTTCGTGGCGCTGATGTACACCACCTTCATCTTCAGCTTCACCGAACTGTCCACCTCCATCCCTCACGCGGGGGGCCCCTTTGCCTATGCACGGCGCGCCTTCGGGCCCACGGGCGGCTTCATCGCTGGCTTCGCCACGCTGGTGGAATTCGTGTTCGCACCGCCGGCCATCTCGCTGGCGATCGGCGCCTACCTGAACCTGCAGTTCCCCGCGCTCGACCCCAAGATGGCCGCGCTGGGCGCCTACGCCATCTTCATCACCCTCAACGCCCTGGGCGTGGGCATTGCGGCCATGTTCGAACTCATCGTCACCCTGCTGGCGGTGGGCGAACTGCTGGTGTTCGCGGGCGTGGTGGCGCCGGGTTGGTCGCTGGGCAACTTCGTGGCCAACGGCTGGGCGGGCGCCAACGAGTTCACCTGGGGCACCTGGGCCGGCATCTTCGCGGCCATTCCTTTTGCGATCTGGTTCTTCCTGGCGATCGAAGGCGCTGCCATGGCCGCCGAAGAAGCCAAAAACCCGCGCAAGACCATCCCGGTGGCCTACATCACCGGCATCCTCACACTGGTCGCGCTGGCCTTTCTGGTGATGGTGATGGCCGGCGGCGTGGGCGACTGGCAGCAACTGGCCAACATCAACGACCCCCTGCCCCAGGCCATGAAGATGGTGGTGGGCGACAGCAGCGCCTGGCTGCACATGCTGGTGTGGATCGGCCTGTTCGGGCTGGTGGCGTCGTTCCACGGCATCATCCTGGGCTACTCGCGCCAGATGTTCGCGTTGGCCCGCGCCGGTTACCTGCCGGCCTACTTCGCCAAGGTGCACCCGCGCTTCAAGACCCCGGTGCGCGCCCTGGTGGGCGGCGGCGTGGTGGGTGTGGTGGCGGTGTTCAGCGACGAGTGGGTCACCTTCGGTGGCCAGCCCCTGACGGCCAACATCGTGACCATGGCCGTGCTGGGCGCCCTGGTGATGTACATCATGTCGATGGCGTCGCTGTTCAAGCTGCGCGCCAGCGAACCCCTGCTGGAGCGCCCCTTCCGCGCCCCGCTGTACCCGGTCTTCCCGGCCATCGCGCTGGTCTGCGGCCTGGTCTGCCTGTTCGCGGTGGTGTACTTCAACGCGATGCTGTCGCTGCTGTTCCTGGGCTTGATGGGGCTGGCCTACGTCTACTTCCGGCTCACCTCGGCCCAGCGCGACGCCGCCCCGCACGACGCCATGCTGGCAGCCACCCCGGATTGAGCGTACCCTGGCCGATGCAGCCCTGAGTTGACGAGGAGACCCACGTGACCCTGAGCACCACCCTGGGGGGATGCACCTACCGCTTTGGCAGCCTGCGCGAGGTCATGGCCAAGGCCACCCCGCTGCGTTCGGGCGACTGCCTGGCCGGGCTGGCCGCGGCGAACGAACAGGAACGCGTGGCCGCACGCTGGGTGCTGGCCGACGTGCCCCTGCAACGTTTCCTGAACGAGGCGCTGATCCCGTACGAGCAGGACGAGGTCACGCGCCTCATCATCGACAGCCACGACGCACAGGCCTTCGCGCCGGTGCGTCACCTCACCGTGGGCGGCCTGCGCGACTGGCTGCTGGGCGAGCAGGCCACGCCCGACGCGCTGCGCCGCCTGGCCCCTGGCCTGACGCCCGAGATGGTGGCCGCCGTGAGCAAGCTGATGCGCAACCAGGACCTGATGCTGGTGGCGCGCCGCTGCGAAGTAATCACCCGCTTTCGCAACACGCAGGGCCTGCGCGAGCACCTCACGGTGCGGCTGCAGCCCAACCACCCCACCGACGACCCGGCCGGCATCGTGGCCAGCATGATCGACGGGCTGATGCACGGCGCGGGCGACGCGGTGGTGGGCATCAACCCCGTGTCGGACAGCGTGCCCGACCTGGTGCGCCTGAACCACGTGCTGGCCGAGGTGCTGGAGCGCGGTGCCATCCCCACGCAGACCTGCGTGCTGACGCACGTGACCAACACCCTGCAGGCCATGGGCATGGGCGCGCCGGTGGACCTGGTGTTCCAGTCCGTTGCGGGCACCGAAGCCGCCAACCGCTCCTTCGGCATCAGCCTGGCCTTGCTGGACGAGGCCCACGCCGCCGCCCAGGCCCTGGGCCGCGGCACGCTGGGCAGCAACGTGATGTACTTTGAAACCGGCCAGGGCAGCGCCTTGTCGGCCAACGCCCACCACGGGGTGGACCAGCAGACCTGCGAGGCCCGCGCCTACGCCGTGGCGCGCCGTTACCGGCCGCTGCTGGTGAACACGGTGGTGGGCTTCATCGGCCCGGAATACCTGTACGACGGCAAGCAGATCACCCGCGCCGGGCTGGAAGACCACTTCTGCGGCAAGCTGCTGGGCTTGCCCATGGGCTGCGACATCTGCTACACCAACCACGCCGAGGCCGATCAGGACGACATGGACAACCTGATGGTGTTGCTGGCCACGGCGGGGCTGAACTTCCTGATCGGCGTGCCCGGCGCGGACGACGTGATGCTGAACTACCAGAGCACATCCTTCCACGACGCGCTGGTGCTGCGCGAGATGCTGGACCTGAAACGCGCGCCCGAATTCGAGGCCTGGCTGCAGCGCGTGGGCGTGACCGACCCCACCGGGCGACCGCTGCCCGCGCACCGCCTGCCCGCCTTGCCACAGTCGCTGTGGACGCTGCCGGAGCCCGCATGAAACCGGCCCGCCCCGAACACACCCAGGGGGTGGATGGCGACGGCTTGCCCCCGGCGATGGGCGACCCGTGGCAGCATCTGCGCCAGCACACCCCGGCCCGCATCGCCCTGGGGCGCAGCGGGGTGAGCCTGCCCACGCGCGAGGTGCTGGGCTTTTCGCTGGCGCATGCCCAGGCGCGCGACGCGATCCACCTGCCGCTGGACACCGACACCCTGTGTGCCGACCTGCAGGCGGACGGCTGGCCCGAGCCCCTGCGGCTGCACAGCCGTGCGCGCGACCGGCACGAATACCCGTTGCGGCCCGACCTGGGCCGCAGGCTGGATGACGCCAGCCTGGCGCGCCTGGCGGCCTGGCGCGCCCGGTGCCCGGC
>JAUWAE010000238.1 GCA_030602185.1 Comamonadaceae bacterium | reverse complement strand
CTGTGGCCGAACTGCTGCCGGGTGACGTGGTGATGGTGCGACCTGGCGAGCGCCTGCCCGCCGATGGTGAAGTGCTGCAAGGGCAGACACAGGTGGACGAGTCCATGCTGACGGGCGAGCCCATGCCGGTGGCCAAACAGCCGGGCGACCATGTGACTGGCGGCAGCCTGAACGGCGATGGCGCGGTGCAGGTGCGGGTGACGGCGGTCGGTTCGCAAAGTGTGCTCAACCGCATCATCGCGCTGGTGCAAGACGCCCAGGCTGCCAAAGCCCCGGTGCAGCGCATGGTGGACCAGGTGGCTGCCGTGTTCGTGCCGGCGGTGCTGGTGATTGCGCTGGTCACCTTCCTGGCGTGGTGGCTGTGGCAAGGTGCCCCCCTGGAAGGGGCGTTGCTGCATGCCGTGGCCGTGCTGGTGATTGCCTGCCCCTGTGCGCTGGGCCTGGCCACACCGGCGGCCATCATGGCCGGCACGGGCGTGGCCGCCAGGCACGGCATCCTCATCAAGGACGCCGAGGCGCTGGAGGTGGCGCACCATGTGGATACGGTGGCCTTTGACAAGACGGGCACGCTCACCGTGGGCGAACCGCGTCTGGTGAAGCTGGTGCCTGCCGAGGGGGTGGACGAGGCAAGCGCCCTGCAGACCGCTGCGGCCTTGCAGGCGCAAAGCGAACACCCGCTGGCCCGTGCCGTGGTGCAGGCCGCCG
Organism: Comamonadaceae bacterium; assembly: GCA_030602185.1. Taxonomy (GTDB): domain Bacteria; phylum Pseudomonadota; class Gammaproteobacteria; order Burkholderiales; family Burkholderiaceae_C; genus JAUWAE01. The sequence goes on along the minus strand of JAUWAE010000238.1, from coordinate 2,734 downwards.
CCGCTTCATCCACCGACGCGCAGACTGCCGAAGACGTGCAATCCGTACCCGGCCGGGGCACGCGCGGGCGGGTGCAGGGGGCGTGGATTTACGTGGGCAGCCTGCGCTGGATGGAAGAACTGGGTGTGGCGCTGGGGCCACTGGCCGAACAGGCCCGCGCGCTGCAGGCCGAAGGTACCACCGTGTCTGCGCTGGCCGTGGGGCAGGGCGGTGAGCCCGGTGCCGAACCCGCCCGGGTGGTGCCCCTGGCCCTGCTGGCCTTTGCCGACGAGGCCAAACCCGGCGCTGCACAAGCCGTGGCCGAGTTGCGCGCGCGGGGCCTGCGGCTGACCATGATTTCGGGCGACAACCGGGGCGCGGCCGAAGCGATGGCGCGCCGCCTGGGCCTGCGGCCCGAGGCAGGCGAGGTGCTGGCCGATGTGCTGCCGGGCGACAAGGCCGCGCGTGTGGCCGAACTCAAGGCGGGCGGGCACCGCGTGGCCATGGTGGGCGACGGTGTGAACGACGCACCCGCCCTGGCGGCTGCCGATGTGGGCCTGGCCATGAGCCACGCGCAAGGCGGCTCCGACGTGGCGATGCACGCGGCGGGCATCACCCTGATGCGCGGCGACCCGTTGCTGGTGTCTGCCGCGCTGGACATCTCGCGCCGCACCGTGGCCAAGATCCGCCAGAACCTGTTCTGGGCCTTCGTCTACAACACGGCGGGCATCCCGCTGGCGGCGCTGGGCTACCTCAGCCCCGTGGTGGCGGGTGCCGCCATGGCGCTGAGTTCGGTGAGCGTGGTGACCAACGCGTTACTGCTCAAGCGGTGGCGGCCGTGAGGTGCATTGCTTGACCTGCATCAACGCCAATTGGCCACCGGGCTGTCATCCTGATCGGACCCAAGGAGACCATTGCAATGCCCACACCCGAAACCCTGCGCGTCATCCGCGATGAGCACATGGCCTTGTCGGCCATGTTGCAGTCCCTGCACCTGCTGGTCCAGCAAGGGCCGGGTGACGACGCCAAGCGCTACTTCGACACCTTGCGTGCCATGCTGTTCTACATCGACGAGTTCCCCGAGCGGCTGCACCACCCCAAGGAGTCCAACCTGCTGTTTCCGCGCGTGGTGCGCGCAGCACCCCAGACGATGGATGCCGTGGAGCGGCTGGAGCAAGACCACATCAAGGGCGAGGCTGCGGTACGCGAGATGCAGCACCTGCTGCTGGCCTGGGAACTGCTGGGCGATGTGCGCCGGGCGGCCTTCGTGGAGGCCTACGAGCGCTACATGCGCTTCTACCTCGACCACATGCGGCTGGAGGAGCACGAGATCCTGCCCGCGGCCGAGCAACACCTGGGTGCCGACGACTGGCGCGAGCTGGACGAGGCCTTTGGCGCCAACCGCGACCCGCTCACTGGCAAGTACCCGGCCTCGCCGGAGTACGAGCGCTTGTTCCAGCGCATCGTGCACGACGCGCCAGCGCCCATCGGGCTGGGTGGCTGACGATTTCTGACGCTGGCCCGCTCAGACGGGCAGCGTCGCCAGCAGTTCGTCGAAGTTGCGCAGCAACTGCTGCACATCCTCGACGCTGGTGGCAGGTGAACACAGCATCATGCTGTGGAAGGGCGTGAGCAGCACGCCCCGGTTGAGCATGAAGAGGTGGGTGAAGGCCTCCAGCTCGGGCTGGCCCATTTCGCGCACGTCCTGTGCGCTGCGCGGGGTGCGGGGCATGAACTGCAATTCCATGCGCGCGCCCATGCGGGTCACGGTCCAGGGGCGCCTTGCCGCCTGGATGCGTTGCACCAGACCGGTTTCCAGTGCTTCGGCACGGTCCAGCATGTGGCCGTAGGCCTCGTGGGTGTGCAGGTGTTCCAGCGCGGCGCGCAGCGCGGCCAGCGTGAGCGGGTTGGCGGTGAGGGTGGTGCCGATGCCGCTGTGCCCTTCGGGAGCGTTTTCCTTGGCCTGGCGCATGCGCCGGGCCATGTCTTCGGTGAATCCATAGACGGCGCAAGGCAGGCCCCCGGCCACGGCCTTGCCCACCACCAGCATGTCGGGCTGCAAACTGTGGGTGCGGGTGTAGCCGCCGGGGCCAGTGGACAGGGTGTGGGTTTCGTCCAGCACCAGCAGGGTGCCGTAACGGCGGCACAGGGTCTGGGCCGCTTCCCAGAAGCCCGGCTCGGGCGGTACCAGCCCAAAGTTGGTGAGCGCGGGCTCGGCCAGCAGTGCGGCCACCTGGCCGTCGGCCATCGCGGCTTCCAGCGCGGGCAGATCGTTGAACGGCACCACGCGCGTGTAGTTGTGGTGGTTGTGCACCTGCCCCAGCACCGAAGGGCGTGGCAGCGTCTGGCCGGTGGCCGGGTCCCTGTCCACCAGGGTGTCGTCCACGGCGCCGTGGTAGCAGCCGTCGAACACCAGCAACTGGGGGCGGCGCGTCACGGCGCGCGCCCAGCGCAGCACGAAGCGGTTGGCGTCGCTGGCCGTCATGGCCAGTTGCCACACGGGCAGGCCAAAGCGCTGCGCCAGCAGCTCGCCCACCTCGGGCGTCTGTGTGGCGGGCAGCATGCAGGTGAGGCCGCGCGCGGCCTGGCGGGCAATGGCTTCGGCCACCGGGGAGGGGCTGTGGCCGAACATGGCGCCTGTGTCGCCCAGGCAGAAGTCGGTGTAGTGCACGCCGTCGGCACATTCCAGGGTGACGCCAAACGCCTGGCGCACGAAGAGCGTGGCGGGGGTGGGCCAGTCGCGCATCCAGTGCAT
>JAUWAE010000128.1 GCA_030602185.1 Comamonadaceae bacterium | reverse complement strand
GGCATGGCCCCGCCGGCCGATCCACCTCATCGTGCCCTGGCCCCCGGGCGGCGGCACCGACCTGACCTTGCGGGTGCTGGCCGAAGAAGCCTCGGTGGTGCTGGGGCAGCCGGTGGTGGTGCTCAATCGCCCAGGTGCGGCGGGCACCTTGGTGGCCCCCTTGCTCAAAGCGGCCGAGCCCGATGGCCACACCATCGGGCAGTTGCCGGTGACGGTGCTGCGGCACGCACTGATGCACAAGGTGGCGTGGGACCCGCTGGCCGATCTGGCGCCCATCTTGCAGGTGTCGGGCACGACCTTCGGCCTGCTGGTGGCGGCCGACAGCCCCTGGCGTTCCGTGGCCGATTTGTTGCGTTGGGGCCGTGAACACCCGGGCCAACTCACCGTTGGCTCCACCGGGGTGGGCTCGACCCCTCACCTGGCCATGGAAGACCTTCTGCAGCGCCAGGGCGTGGCCTACGTGCACGTGCCCTACAAAGGCACGGCCGACCAGATGCTGGCGCTGGCCTCGGGGGCCATCATGGTCGGCGTGAATTCGACCGGCTTCACGCCCTGGGTGGAGCAGGGCAAGCTGCGTCTGCTGGCCATGTTCAGCGAGCAGCGCAACCCGCGCTGGCCGCAGGTACCCACCCTGCGCGAACTCGGCCACGAGCAGGCCGTTTACAACTCGCCCTGGGGGTTGGTGGCGCCCGCCGGGACGCCGCATGAGATACTGGACGCGTTGCACGACGCCTTCCGCCAGGCCATGTTCAGCCCGCGCCACCTGGCTGAGCTGGCCCGCTACGACCAGCTCCCCGACTACCTCGGGCGGGCCGAGTACCGGTTGGCCCTCCTGCAGGCCCAGGCGGCCGAACGGCGGCTGTTGCAGCGCATGAAACTGCTGGCGTCGCCGGCGCCTTGAACCGAAACCGACCCCCCATGGTGGATACCGCATTGCAGGCCCAAGGCCTGGTCAAGTCCTACAACGGCAAGCCGGCACTGCGTGGCGTGGACGTGCAGCTGACCGCCGGCGAGTTCGTCGCCCTGCTGGGGCCCAACGGCGCCGGCAAGAGCACGCTCATGCAGCTGCTGACGGGTTTGTTCGTGCCCGACGAAGGCCATATCCAGGTGCTGGGCCACGACCTGCGCCGTGACGCCCCCCGGGCTCTGGCGGGCCTGGGTGTGGTGTTCCAGCAAATGGCGCTGGACCTGGACCTGTCGGTGCGGGCCAACCTGTTGTTCCATACCGACCTGCACGGCCTGCCGCGCGCGCTGGCGCAGGAGCGGATCCAGGCCGGGCTGCAGGCCCTGGGGCTGACGGAACAGGCTGGGCAGGCGGTGCGTGCCTTGTCGGGCGGCAACCGCCGCAAGGTGGAGCTGGTACGGGCCATGTTGCACCGCCCCAAGGTGTTGCTGATGGACGAAGCCACCGTGGGCCTGGACCCGGCCTCGCGCCAGCAGCTGTTGCAGGCCGTGCACGCCTTGCGGGCCGACACGGGTGTTGCCGTGCTCTGGGCCACGCACCTGGTCGACGAGGTGGAGGGGGCGGACCGGATCGTGGTGCTGCACCAGGGGCGGGTGCGCTTCGATGGCCCGGCCCCCGGGTTGCTGGCGCGCACTGGGGCCGACCGCCTGGAGGCCGCCTTTTTGTCGTTGACCGGGCCGCAGGCCGCGGAGTGACTCAGGCCCGGCGGGCCAGCCAGGCCAGCGCCGGCCAGCCCAGTGCCATGGCCATGGCACCGGCGCCCAGGGCGAGGCTGCCCAGGAAGACCCAGTCCACCCAGTACTTGAGCTCGGACAGGCTGGACGCCGTCAGTGCCGGCAGCAACACGAAGGCCACCAGAGCGGCGAATGCGCCGAGGATGAGCGTGGCTGGCCACGCCCTGCGCCAGTTGGCCTGCGGGGTGCGCCATGCCGCCACCAGCAGCGTGATCCATGCCAGCGCGAGCAGCAGCCACCACAGCACTCCCGGCAGCAGGGTTTCGTACACGATGTTGAGTCCAAGCCAGATTTCGTACATGGTGTGTCTCCTTCAGGCGCGGCCCTTGAGCACCGCCAGGTAAGCGGGCTTGAGCATGCGCTGCTTCATCACCCACGCGAAGTAGCTCTCTTGCAGGGGCTCGATCATGGGCAGTGACGGCGTGAGCCGGCCTTCGTAGTCGAACTCGATCAGCATGGCCGAGCCCTCGCGCACGATCAGCGGGCACGAGGTGTAGCCGTCGAACGTGGCGCTCGGGGCCTTGCCGGCCATCACGTCGAGCAGGTTTTGCACCACCAGTGGCGTGCTCTTTTTGACCGTGGCCGCGGTTTTCCCGCGCGGCGTACCGTTCACATCGCCCAGCCCGAACACGTTGGGGTAGCGCCGGTGCTGCAGCGTGTCCTTGTCCACCTCCAGCCAGCCACCGGCGGCAAACGGGCCGTCTTTCCAGGCCAGGTCGCTCTGGCGCACCGGGTTGGGCGCGCTCATGGGGGGTACCACGTGCAGGAAATCGTACTCCAGCGTCTCCTGCGCCCCTTCTGGGGTGGAGAAGGTGGCGCGGCGCCCGCCGATGTCCACCGCCGTGAGCTTGTGGTGGTAGGTCACGCCCACGCCCAGCTTGTCCCACCGGGCCAGCACGTTGTCGTTCACCGCCTTGACGCCGAACACGTTGCCCAGGGCCGAATGGAACTCGACGGTCGAGCGCCCCAGGGTGCCGGCCTCACGCAGCCGGTCCACCACCATGAAGGTCATTTTCAGTGGGGCACCGGCGCATTTGAGTGGCGTGGCCGGCAGTGTCATCAGCGCCCGGCCACCGGTGCCGCGGAAAGTGTCCAGTGCCACCCAGGTGGCCTCGGCGGCCTGCGCGCTCGGGTACACGCAGCCCAGCCCGTGGCGGCCTATGGCCGACACGTCCATGCCGTCGATCTGGTCGAAGTTCATTTGCGTGCCGGTGGCCACGATCAGGTAGTCGTAGCGCAGCCGCTGGCCACCCTGGGTCACCACCACGTTGGACGCGGGGTCGAACTCGGCCGCAAAGTCTTTCACCCATTCCACGCCGGCGGGGTGGAAGTCGGCGTTGCGTTCCACCACCTTGCCCACCGGCCACACGCCGGTGGCCACCAGGGTGTAGCCGGGCTGGTAGTTGTGAGCCTCCTTGCCGTCGACGATGGTGATGCGGGCGCCGTCCAGGGCCTGGCTCAGGCGGTTGGCCGCCGCAATGCCGGCAAGCCCGCTGCCCACGATCACGATGTGGGCACGGGTTTTCAGGCGCGCCTGCGCCTGGGGGGCGTGGCTGGCCAGTGTGGCGGCCACTGGCCAGGCCGCCATGCTACTGAGCCAGCGCCGGCGGGAAGTGTTGATCTGCGTCATGAACGGGTCTCCTCTCTTGTGGATACTCCACAGGGTTCCACGTTAACCCATCGACCGGACGCAGTGTTGACCCAGGTCAACGTCCTGTCGCCTCTCGCAAGTGCCTGCCATGACACAGACCACCACCACCGTGACGCTGACCCGTCAGTCCGGTTTCCAGTTTCTGATCGATTTCGGTCTTGACACGCCAGCCCTGCTCAGCGACGAGCCTGCGCCGCTGGGGCAGGGGGACGGTCCGGCCCCCAACCACCTGCTGCTGGCTTCAGTGGCCAACTGCCTGTCGGCCAGCCTGGTGTTTGCGCTCGGCAAGTTCAAGCAGGACCCGGGGGCGCTCAAAGCCACCGCCACTGCCACCGTGGGGCGCAACGAACAGAACCGCCTGCGCATACAGGCGATCGACGTGCAGCTCGAACTGCAGCGGCCAGGCGCATCGTTCGAGCACCTCGACCGCGTGCTGGCGCAGTTCGAGGAGTTTTGTACCGTTTCGATGAGCGTGCGCCAAGGCATCCCGATCGGCGTGACCGTGCGAGATGCCGATGGCGCAGTGCTCAAGGGCTGAGCCGCCGCCGTAGCGGCGGCCTGGCTTCAGCGCGGCCGGTAGGCCGGGCGCGGCGCCGCGCTGCCGCGGTTTTCGATGTGGCGGTAGGTGATGCGGCCCTTGGTCAGGTCGTAGGGCGACAGTTCCAGCGACACCTTGTCGCCGGCGAGGATGCGGATGTGGTTCTTGCGCATCTTGCCGCCCGAGTAGGCGATCAGGGTGTGTCCGTTGTCCAGCGTGACGCGGTAACGCGAGTCGGGCAGCACTTCGTCTACCTTGCCTTGCATTTCAATCAGGTCTTCTTTGGCCATGGGGTTCTCCGGTAACTGGTAAGTAAGGTGCTGCGCTCAGGCGGGCAGGCAATGGGGGCCTTGGGCGAGGGCGTAGTCGAGCGCGTCCTCGCGGGTGGCGAATGTGGGCATGAAGCGGAACACGCGGTCGTGCGAGGCGGCGCCGCGGCCGCTGCGGATGGACACGGACGCGGTGTAGCGGCCTTCGTCGGTCTGGCGGGTCAGGGGCGAAACCCTGTAACGTCCCAGCGAAATCGTATGTGGGTGGGTATGGATCATGGTGTGACTCGGGGCGTTCTGCGGCCCCGTTCCTGGTAAAAATCGTCCGCGGGCTTGACGTGTCCAGACGTTGGTCCAGGGCACGGGTGCGGATGATGACGCCGGCCCCACAGAACAGGCCGGTCGCGGCGTTGGCCGCGCGAAAGACCCAGATGGGCCGGGTGGGCTGCAACCGATTGAAAGCGTCCGTACACCGCCAGCCTGAAGGCCAGCACTGCCGGGGCAGCCCCGCATTGATGTCTATTGACTCAATACTCGCGATAGTGTAAGGCAAATCCGCCAAAGGTGCAAACGGTTCCTGGGCCGCGCTGATGGCGAGCGTTGTGGCGGCTCAAGCCGCTGCCGGCCACAGCCGCTGGGCGGTGGCGATGCCACCCCAGGTCAGCAGCAGCGAGCCAACCAGGTGCAGGCTGGTGTTCAGCACGCCCAGTGCCCAGCGCCCGCTCTGGAGCAAGGCCACGGTTTCGAGCGAGAACGTGGAGAACGTGGTGAGCGCCCCCAGCAGCCCGGTGACGATGGCCATCCGCCAGGCCGGGTCCAGCGCCGGGTGGTGCTGAAAGAACACCAGGGCCAGCCCCACCGCGTAGGCCCCCGCCCAGTTGGCGGCCAGGGTGCCCCAGGGCAGCAGGGCGCCGGCGTTGAGCCACAGGTTCAGTTGCCAGCGGGCCAGGGCGCCGGCGCTGGCACCGAGGCAGATGGCGGCAACGGTCAGCATGTGGGCTCCCCGGTGTGTCAGAGCAGCTCGCCGCCCAGGGCCGCTGTCAGGTCGGTGATGAGGGCGCCGAGTTCGCCGGTGGCGATGGCCACGTCGGCGTCGAAGCCGCCGCCTTCCTCGGCCTGGCCGTTGTCTTCGAACACGCCATCCAGAAAGGCCACTTTGCTCAGCACCGTGCTTTCGCTGAGCACGAAGCTGACGCGGCCGTCCCAGTCCAGTGCCAGCTTGGTCGGCAGCTTGCCCTGGCTGATGTGCAGGCGCATCTGTTCATCGTCCAGATGGTGGCGGGTGAACTTGACGACCGACTTCATCTCGTCGGCCGATTTGAGCTCGACTTCACGGCCGGGGGCAAAGTGTGCCGGCCAATCGTCGGCACTGCCAGTGAGCCAGGCGGTCATGGCGGCCTGAGGTGACATCTGCGTGTTGAAGGGGCTCAGCTGCAGGCCATCCAGCGCTTTCACCAGGGCGGTGATGACCTCGTCGGCCTTGGCCTGGCTGCTGGTGTCCAGCACCAGCCGACCGGCCTGCAGGTCCAGCCACACCATGATGGTGGCGGTCTTGGCAAAGGCCATGGGCAGCAGGTCGTGCACGATTTCATCGCGCAGCTCGCGGCTTTCTTTGCGGCCAGGCTTGCGGCCTTCCTTGGCTTCGATCTGGGCCACGCGTTCTTCCAGGTGGCGCTTGATGACCGAGCCCGGCACGCCCTTGGATTCGAGCACGAAACGCAGGATGCGGTGGCCGCCCACCAGCTCCACGAGCGCGCCGTGCTGGGTGCCGCGCGGGGGCACCCAGCCCATGGATTTTTCCTGCGTCGGGCCACAGGGCTCGAACGGCATCTTGGCCAGCGCTTCTTCCATCTGCTCCACCGTGGCCGACCAGTCCGGCCCGATGCGGTAGACCATCACGTTCTTGAACACGTCATTCCTCTGGTTTGGTGGCCTCCGTCAGCGGGGTACGGTCGGCCTGTTGCGGCCCTGCATCTTAGCCTCAACCCAGGCGGTCCAGCGGCGCCAGCGTGTAGCCCGCCTGCGCCAGCGCCTGGCGTATGGCGCGCGCGGTGGCCACCGCTTCGGGCCCGTCGCCATGCACGCAGACGCTGTCGATGCGGGTGGGCAGGCGGTGTCCGCTCGTGGCGACGATGGCCTGTGCTTCCAGCATGCGAAGCACATGGGCCACGCAGGTCTGAGCGTCGTGCAGCACCGCACCGGGCTGCGAGCGCGGCATGAGCTGGCCGTCGTCGAGATAGGCGCGGTCGGCAAACACCTCGTGGCGCACTGGTTGACCCACGGCTTCTGCGGCTTTCACCAGCTCGGAGTGCGCGGGCGCCAGCAGTATGAGCGTGCGGTCCAGGCGTTGCACCGCCCGCACCACGGTCGCGGCCACGGCCGCGTCGGCGCAGGCCACGTTGTTGAGCGCGCCATGGGGCTTGACGTGGGTCACACGGCCGCCCTCGGCCGCAGCCATGGCCTGCAGTGCCCCCACCTGGTACAGGAGGGTGGCTTCCAGGTCCCGGGCCGACATCTGCATCACGCGCCGCCCGAAGCCCTGCAGGTCGGGGTAGGAGGGGTGCGCGCCAATGCTCACGCCGCGCGCCAGGGCCAGACGCACGGTGTCTCGCATGATGGCCGGGTCGCCCGCGTGGAAGCCGCAGGCGACGTTGGCGCTGTTCACGACCTCCAGCAGGGACTCATCATTGCCCATGCGCCAGGCGCCAAAGCTTTCCCCCAGGTCGGCGTTCAGGTTGATCAGGGTCATCGTGATGTTCCGTTCAGGGTTCAGCGCGTAGCAGGCCGCTGACGAGGTTGCTGCCGTACAGCGCCGTTTCGTCGATGAAGCCTGGTGGTACGAAGGCGACGCGGGTGGCCAGCCAACGGGTCCAGTCGGTGTGTTGATTGTGCAGCGCCTGACGGGCCTGCGCACCGCTGACGGCCTTAAAGCGCAGCCGCGCGCCGGGCTTCAAATGTGCCAGGCGGGGCAGGTCGGCGCTGATGACGGTGGCGATTTTGGGGTAGCCGCCCACGGTTTGGCTGTCGGCCAGCAGCACGATGGGCAGGCCGCTGGCGGGCACCTGGATGGCGCCGGGTGTGACCGCGTCGGAAACGATGTCTGCCCCCGCCACGCTGGTGTGGATCAGCGGCGTGCCGCGCAGGCGCAGGCCCATGCGGTCCTGCTCGGCGGTGGTTTCCCATTCGGCGTTCAGGAAAGCGGTGATGGCCTCTGGGGAGAAGTGGTCTTCTTGCGGGCCGAGCATCACCCGGATGGGGCCGCCCGGCAGCGACCAGGGGCTGGGCGTGCGCCATTCCCGGGGTTCGGACGAGGTCCAGGTGCCGCAGGGCAGCAGGTCGCCAGGGCGAAGCGCCCGGCCGAGCAGGCCCGGCAGCCCAGCACGCCAGTAGCTGGAGCGGCTGCCCAGTTGTGGCGGCAGGCGCAGGCCACCGGCCACGGC
>JAUWAE010000029.1 GCA_030602185.1 Comamonadaceae bacterium | reverse complement strand
TCCAATGGGGCGAACCTTCGATGACCCACTGCTGCTGCGCCTCGCTCAGCTGGTACCAGGGCGTGTCGCGCGGAATGCCTGCGGCCTCGGCGTGGCGCATCAGGTCGTCCTGGCACTCCTTCCACGCGGGGGTCTGCATGGGCTTGATGGCCCCGGCACGCAGGGTGAGCCTGTCGTTGGGGATGACGAGGCCCATGTCCACGCCGATGACGCGCCCGAAACCCCGGCAGGTGTCGCAAGCGCCCACGGCAGAGTTGAACGAGAACATGGACGGCAGCGGCTCGGCGTAGCGCAGGTCGCTTTCGGGGCAGTGCAGCCCGGTGGAGAACTTCCAGAGTTCCGGCTCAGGTTCATTGCCATCGTCACCCGCCGGGCGCAGGGCGTACACGGTGAGCCGCCCGCTGCCGCGCTTGATGCCGAGTTCGATGGCCTCGACGACCCGGGCACGCTCCGCGCCGCTGAAGCGGAAGCGGTCGGCCACCACGTCGAGTACGCGCACCTGCAGGTCGGCGGGCGCGGCGGTTTTCTTGGCCTTGCCCGTTTCCTTGGCGGCGTCGTATGGCACCGGGCGGGTCACCACGCGCTCGGCCTGCACGCGGGTGAAGCCACTGGCCGCCAGCCATTGTTCGATGTCTTCGGGCGTGGCGCTGGCGGGCAGCTCCACGGGGAAGGTGATGACCAGCCTGGGGTCGCCCGCCGCCTCGGCCCGCTGGCGCAGCTCTTCGTAGATGGTGTCGGGCGAGTCGTGCCGCACGGGCAGCACGGTGCGCCGGTCGAACAGCTGGGCAGCGCGCGCGTAGAGCAGCTTGAGGTGGTCGTTCAGTTCGGTCATCGTGCCCACGGTGGAGCGCGACGAGCGCACGGGGTTGGTCTGGTCGATGGCGATGGCCGGGGGCACGCCTTCCACCTTGTCCACTGCGGGCTTGTCCATGCGGTCGAGGAACTGGCGCGCGTAGGCGCTGAAGGTTTCGACGTAGCGACGCTGCCCTTCGGCAAAAAGGGTGTCGAACACCAGGCTGGACTTGCCCGAGCCACTGGGGCCGGTGACCACGGTCAGCTCGCCAGTGCGGATGTCCAGATCGACGTGCTTGAGGTTGTGCTGGCGCGCACCACGGATGCGGATCACACCGGCGCCCTCTGCGGCAGGGGCTGCTGCAGGCACGTTGGGGGAATCGTCGGGAGATGCGGTGTTGCGTGACTGCGCCATGGTCTGCCTTCAGGTGAAGGCAAACATTCTAGGGAGATGCGGCGCCGGCCCGCACCGGCGCGGCAATGCCTGAGCCGGCCGTGTGGCTGGAGGCCACCTGGCCGGCCCGTCCACCGTCACTTGATGATGAGCACCGGCACCTTGGCGTGCGTCAGCACCTTCTGGGCCACGCTGCCCAGGATGAGCGCCTGCACGCCCTTGCGACCGTGCGAGCCCATGACGATGAGGTCGCAGCCTTCGGCCTGGGCCGTCTCCAGAATGCCTTCGTAGGTGACGTTGCGCTCGATGGTGTCGCCTGCAAACGCCACACCGCGGGCCGCGCAGGCCTGGCGGATGTCGTCGAGCGACTGCGTGGCAGCGGCCTTGGCTTCGGACATGTAGGCCTGCAAGCCGACGGCGGACGCATCGCCGATGCCGATGTAGGGGAAGGGGTCGATCACGTAGATACCGACCACCTGGGCACCGTGTTGCTTGGCCAGGTCGGCGGCGAATTCGGCGGCGCTGTGGGCGAGCTTGGAGCCATCAGACGGCACCAGGATTTTCTTGAACATGAGCGACTCCTCTTGCGGTGTGCGTTGAACGGAAAGACCCCCATCTTAATCAAGACGGGGCACCCTCAAACTCCGTAGAGTCCACAGGCGACACCCGTGCGGCGCAGTACTTGACCTCGGCGATCTTGCCGTAGGGGTCGAGCGCCGGGTTGGTGAGCAAATTGGCCGCCGCTTCGACGAACGCAAATGGGATGAACACCACATCGGCTGGCACCGCTTCGTCGGCCCGGGTGGCCAGGGCGATGCTGCCGCGCCGGGTGCTGACGCGGGCCAGCTGCCCTGGCTGCAGGCCCAGCCGTTGCAGGGTCGATGGGTGCAGGCTGACGGTGGGGGCCGACTCCAGCGCGTCGAGCACGGTGCTGCGGCGGGTCATGCTGCCGGTGTGCCAGTGCTCCAGCTGCCGCCCGGTGACCAGCACCATGGGGTATTCGGCGTCGGGGCGTTCGGCCGGTTCGCGCAGCTCGGCGGGCACCAGGCGGGCCTTGCCGGTGGGCGTGGGGAAGTGGTCGGTGAAGACGATGGGCTGGCCCGGGTCGTCGGGCGTGAGCACCGGGTGGGTGACGGCACCCTGCGCCAGCAGCCGCGGCCACGACAGGCCGGCGATGGAGTCCATCAGCAGCCGCATTTCCTCGTACACCCGGCCGATGCCGGAGTCCGGCTCGGCACCGCTGCCGTCGGACGCAATGCCGTAGGCCCAGTTCAGGCCCAGGCGGCGCGCCAGTTGCTCGGTGATCCAGGCGTCGGCCCGCGCCTCGCCGGGGCAGGCCACCGCCTTGCGGCCCAGTTGCACGGTGCGGTCGGTGTTGGTGACGGTACCGGTCTTTTCCGGCCAGGCGCTGGCGGGCAGCACCACGTCGGCGAAGGCGGCGGTTTCGGTCAGGAAAATGTCTTGCACCACCAGGTGGTCGAGCCGGCTCAACGCTTCGCGCACGTGCTGGCTGTCGGGGTCGCTCATGGCGGGGTTTTCGCCCTGGATGAGCATGGCGCGGATGCGACCGTCGTACACCGCGTCGATGATTTCCACCACGGTCAGGCCAGGCTGGTCGTCCAGGTCGCCCGGGGGCAGGCCCCACAGGGTTTCGGCACGGGTGCGGGCGGCGGGTTCGTCCACCCGGTGGTAGTCGGGCAGCACCAGCGGGATCAGGCCCGCGTCGCTCGCGCCCTGCACGTTGTTCTGGCCGCGCAGCGGGTGCAGGCCAGTGCCAGGGCGGCCGATCTGCCCGGTCACCATGGCCAGCGCGATCAGGCAGCGCGCGTTGTCGGTGCCGTGGGTGTGCTGGCTCACGCCCATGCCCCACAGGATCATGCTGGCGCGGCTGGTGGCGTAGGCGCGGGCCACTTCGCGGATGGTGGCGGCGTCGATGCCGCAGACAGGCGCCATGGCTTCGGGGCTGAAGTCGGTGTGGCCGTCGGTCAGGTGGGCCTTGAGGCGGTCGAAGTCCAGCGTGCGCTCGGCGATAAAGGCGGGGTTCGTCAGCCCTTCGGTGACGATGACGTGCAGCATGGCGTTGAGCAGCGCCACGTCGCTGCCGGGGCGGAACTGCAGCGTGCGCCAGGCCTGCCGCGACAGCTCGGTGCGGCGCGGGTCGGCCAGGACCAGCTTGGTGCCGCGCTTCACCGCGTTCTTGATCCAGCTCGCACCCACCGGGTGGTTCTGCGCCGGGTTGGCGCCGATGACCAGCACAAAATCGGCATGCGCCACGTCGCGCAGCGGGTTGCTGACCGCACCGGAGCCCACGCCTTCCATCAGCGCTGCCACACTGGAGGCGTGGCACAGGCGGGTGCAGTGGTCCACGTTGTGGGTGTGGAAGGCGGTGCGGATCAGCTTCTGGAACAGGTAGGCCTCTTCGTTGGTGCCTTTGGCCGAGCCGAAACCGGCCACGGCCGCGCCCCGACCTTTCACCGGCTGGGCCTCGCGGGCACGGCGCAGGCCGGCGGCGGCCAGGTCCAGGGCCTCGTCCCAGGTGGCCTCGCGGAACTGGGCGCGCAGGGTGTCGTAGTCCGTGCGTCCGTCCGGCCCCTGGGTGAGGATGGACGGGTCTTTGGGCGCGTCGGCGCGGCGCACCAGCGGGCGCGTCAGGCGCTGCGGGCTGTGCACGTAATCGAAACCGAAGCGGCCTTTCACGCACAGCCGGCCTTCGTTGGCCGGGCCTAGTGCGCCTTCCACGTGGTCGATGCGGCCGTCCTTCACGTGGTAGGTGAGCTGGCAGCCCACGCCGCAGTAGGGGCAAACTGAATCGACCGTGGCGTCGGCCGCGCGGGCGTAGGCGCCGTTGGCGGGCGCGATGGCACCGGTGGGGCAGGCCTGCACGCACTCGCCACAGGCCACGCAGGTGCTTTGGCCCATGGGGTCGTTCTGGTCGAACACGATCTGCACCTGACCGCCGCGGAACGACAGGCCCAGCACGTCGTTGCCCTGGATGTCGCGGCAGGCGCGCACGCAGCGGGTGCACTGGATGCAGGCGTCCAGGTTGACCGCCATGGCGGGATGGGAGGCGTCGGTGCCGCGTACCTGCGCCGCTGCCTGGGACGGGCCGCGCGCCGCAAAGCGGTTGGTGCGGGCGCCCAGGCGCTCGGTCCACTGGGCGAGTTCGCTGTCGCGCTTGAGGCGGGTGGTGTCGGGCGCGTCGGCGTTGAGCAGTTCCAGCACGGTGCGCTGCGCGGCCTGCACGCGGGGCGTGTCGGTGCGCACCGCCATGCCGGGCTGGGGCGCGCGGCAGCAGGACGCGGCCAGCACCCGTTCACCGGCCACCTCCACCACGCAGGCGCGGCAGTTGCCCGCACTGGGCAGGCCGGGCGTGTGGCACAGGTGCGGAATGTCCACGCCCACGCGCCGGGCCACTTGCCACAGCGTCTCGCCGGGGGCGGCCTGGGCGGGATGGCCGTTCAGGGTGAAGTCGATCACTGGCAGGTCTTGCGCGCTCATGCCTGCACCTCCTGCGGAAAAAACCGCAACACGCTGTCAAAAGGATTGGGGGCGGCCTGGCCCAGGCCGCAGATGGACGCGTCGCGCATGACCTGCGACAGTTCGGCCAGCCGTTCAGCGTCCCAGCCGGGCGCCTGCATCAGCGCCACCGCCTGGGTGGTGCCGGCGCGGCAGGGGGTGCACTGGCCGCACGATTCGTGCTCAAAAAACTGCATGAGGTTCACCGCGGCATCGCGGGCACGGTCGTGCTGGCCCAGCACCACCACGGCCATCGAGCCGACGAAGGCGCCGTGCTCGGCCAGGGTGTCGAAGTCCAGCGGCACGTCGGCCAGCGCGGCCGGCAAAATGCCGCCCGACGCCCCGCCCGGCAGGTAGCCGTAAAGCGTGTGCCCTGGCGCCATGCCTCCGGCGTATTCGGCCACCAGTTCGTTCAGGGTGATGCCGGCCGGCGCCAGGTACACCCCAGGCTTGGCCACCCGGCCCGACACGCTGAAGCGCCGCCAGCCGCTGCGCCCACGCCGGCCCACCGCCGCCCAGGCTGGGCCGCCTTTTTCCAGAATCTCCGGCAGCCACCACAGCGACTCCACGTTGTGCGCCAGCGTGGGCCGGCCGAACACCCCCACCTGCGCCACGATGGGCGGGCGCAGCCGGGGCATGCCGCGCTTGCCTTCCAGCGACTCGATCAGCGCCGATTCCTCGCCGCAGATGTAGGCGCCGGCACCGCGCCGCAGCTCGATCTCGGGAAACTCGATGGCCGGGAACTCTCGCCGCCAGACCTCGATGAGACCGCGCAAATGGATCAGTTCGTCCTGCAGCAGGGCGCGCACGTCGTGGTATTCGTCGCGCAGGTAGAGCCACACCTTCTGCGCGCCCACGAACCAGGCCGCGATCAGCATGCCTTCCAGGGCGCGGCGCGGCTCGGTGGACAGCACCTGCCAGTCCTTGAAGGTGCCCACCTCGCCTTCGTCGATGTTGACAACCATGTAACGCGGGCCGGGCTGGGCCCGCACCGTCTCCCACTTGCGCCAGGCCGGAAAGCCGGCACCGCCCAGGCCGCGCAGACCCGAGGCTTTGAGTTCCGCCAGCACCGCCTCGGCCGACCAGGCACCCGCCATGACGCGGCGCCACTGGGCGTAGTCGTCTGGGGTCAAGGGGCTGCCGCTGACGGGCAAAAGGCGCGGGCCGGTGTCGCCGGCCGCGAGCACCGCCTGCACCCCGTCCACCGTAGCCTCGGGCACCTGCCGCTGGCCCACGCAGGCCGCTGGCGCGCGGTGGCATTGGCCAATGCACGGGGCCTCCACCACGCGAACGGTGCCGTCCTGGGCCAGACACTGCTGCAAATCGGTCAACAGCGATTCAGCACCCGCCATCTGGCACGACAGGCTGGTGCAGACGCGCACCGTGGTCTGCGGCAAGGGATCGGCGTCGTCCACCACCTCGAAGTGGTGGTAGAAGGTGGCCACCTCGTACACCTCCACCTGGCTCAGGCGCAGGCGTTCGGCCAGGGCGGCCAGGCGCCCCCGGCGCAGCCCGCCTTCGGCGTCTTGCAGGCGGTGCAGGTGTTCGATCAGCAGATCGGCACGGGGCTCCAGCCCGGCACAGCACGCCGCGACCCGTTCGCGGTCTTCAGGCTGCACCTGGCGGCCTTTGGGCGTGGCGCGCGGGCGGCGTGCCTCGGGCTGGATGGGGATGACCTTGCCCAAGGGCGAGGCGGGCTGGGACGGCGTGCGATCGGGGGAAGAAGTCTCCATGCCGCCAGCGTAGCAGCAAGGGCCCCGCCAAATATGCAATTCATTGCATAATTTTCTACCCACCAATGTTGCAGATCCACCTACACCCTCGCTGGCAGTTCAGCGACGACGCCTCGCCCCCGCTGGACGCAAGCCGGCTGCTGGCTTTGCTGGCAGCCATTGCGCACAGCGGCAGCATCGCGCAGGCCGCGCGCGACAACGACCTGTCGTACCGCCACGCCTGGGGGCTGGTGCAGCAGGCCGAACGTTTGCTGGGCCAACCTTTGCTGGAACGCGGCCGGGGCCGGGGTTCGCGCCTCACCGAAGCGGGCGAGCGGCTGGTGTGGTCGGACGCGCGCATCGCCGCGCGGCTGCAGCCGCTGATGGCATCGCTGGCGTCGGAACTGGCGGGCGAACTGGGGCGCCTGGCGCCCGAAGCGCTGCCGCCGGCCCGGTTGCACGCCAGCCACGGTTTCGCGGTGGCCACCCTGCACGAGCAGCTGCAGCACCGCGGGCTGGCGGTGGACATCCGCTACCGCAACAGCCTGGAGGCGGTGGCCGCGCTGGCCAACGGCGAATGCGAACTGGCCGGTTTTCATGTGCCGCTCGGGCGGTTCGAGCGGGCCGCGGCGCAGCGTTACCGCGAGTGGCTGCACCAGAGCGAACACGCGCTGGTGCACCTGGCGGTGCGCACCCAGGGGCTGTTCGTGGCCGCGGGCAACCCGCTGGGCGTCCGCGGTCTCGGCGACCTGGCACGGCCCGAGTTGCGCTTCGTCAACCGCCCTGTGGGTTCTGGCACCCGCGTGCTGACCGACCTACTGCTGGCCGATCTGGGCCTGGAGCCAGAACGGGTCAACGGCTACCGCACCACCGAACTGACCCACGCCGCCGTGGCCGCCTTCGTGGCCAGTGGCATGGCCGACGTGGGCCTGGGTGTGCAGACCGCCGCGCACCGCTTCGGGCTGCATTTCATTCCGCTGCTGAAGGAGCGTTACTTTTTTGCGGTGCACCACCGCCACCTGAACGGCCCCAGGCTGCAAGCCATTCTGCAGGTGCTGCAGGCCCCCGCATTCCGTGCCCAGGTGGCCGCACTCAAGGGCTACGACGCCAGCCAGACTGGCCGGGTGCTGGGGGTGGACGAAGCGCTCGGTGCCTGAAGGCGCCCACCGTCAGGCCGGCGCCAGGCCCGCCGCGCGCTGGCGCGCCTCCACCTCGGCCCAGATGGCCAGCTTGCCGGCGTCGTCGCTTTTGCTCCAGGCGCGGATCTCGTCGATGCTGCGCCAGCAGCCCTCGCACCACCCGCTGGTGGGCGACATGCGGCACACGTTCACGCAAGGCGACGGCACGGTCTGACCCGGCTTGCAGACGGCGGTGGCCAGGGCCACAAAGGGACGGGTGGGAACGGAGGTGTCGGACATGGCGTGCACTCTAGCGCAGCGTCACGTCGGCCACCGGCGCGCCGGTCAAAGCCCCCAGGTCTTGCGGTGTCAGGCGGAACACCCCGTGCGGATGGCCGGCCGCCGCCCAGACGACGTCGAAGCGGAACAGCTCCTCGTCGATCAGCGTGACGGGCGGCTCCACGTGCGCCACCGGCGACACGCCGCCAATGGAAAACCCGGTCTTGGCCTTGACGAACTCGGCATCGGCCCGGCCCAGCTTCTGGCCGTCGGCACAGACCAGCGCCTGCACTTTCTTCTCGTCCACCCGGCGGTCGCCGCTGGTGATGACCAGCACCGCCGCTTCGTCGGGCTTGCGCTTGAAAATGATGCTCTTGGCGATCTGGCCCAGCGCCACGCCCAGGGCATCCGCGGCCTCCTGCGCCGTGCGCGCCGCGTCGTCCAGCATCACCGGCAGGTGGGGGTGGCCCAGGGCGTCCAGCGCCGCCATGACGCGCTGTACCCCGTCAGGCAAGGGTTTGAGTTCGGCTCCACACATGGCCTCAGATTATCGGCGCGGAACCCTTGGTTTGCCGACGCATCATCGCAGGTGCATAGAATCCGTTTCTACCTGCTCCCATGAACCCACCACCCACACCCAGCACGCATTCGGGCTCCCGGCAAACAGACTGGCTCCGGCGCTGGGCTTGGCTGGGGTGCCTGTGTGTGCTGCTGGCAATGCTGCCCAGCCTGGCCTGGGCTTCGCCTCTGGTGCTCGAGCCCCGCAGCACGGGGCTGAGCACGGCAGGCCACCTCCTCCATTGGCGGGATGCATCAGGCCGCGCCACGTTCGACGAGGTCTGGCAGCCCACCCACGACCCGCAGTTCCAGCCGCCCACGGGCAAGGTCCGGGCCAAGGGGGACGGTGCGGCCCACTGGTTCAAGCTGCAGATCCAGCAACCCGAACCGGATGGCGACTGGGTGGTGGCGATGTCCAGCACGGCGGCGCGCGAGGTGACGTTCTGGGGCCCCTTCAACGCCCAGGGGCAAGCGCTGTCCGAGCCGGTGGTCACCGGCCTGTCGCACCCCTACCCCAGCCGTCCGCTGGGCAGCGAGCGTTACGTGCAGCACCTTCGCCTGCCCGACGCCGGCGTGTACACCATCTACTGGCGGGTGGTGTCGGACATCCCGGTGGCGGTCGAGCCGATGGTGTGGGACACCGGCACCTTCCTCTACTGGCGCGGCCACAAGCGCCTGTTCGACGGCATCTGCTACGGCATCTTGCTGGCCCTGCTGGTGTACAACCTGGCACTGGCCGGGGTGTTCAAGGACCGGACGTATGCGCTGTACGTGCTGTCATGCGGATTCGCCCTGCTCACGCTGGCCACCTTCAACGGGCACACCGCCCACTACCTCTGGCCGGGGCACCCTTGGTGGATCGAGCACAGCTACACCGTGTTTGCCGCACTCTGGCTGGGCTGCAACGGGCTGTTCGCGCGCCAGTTCCTCAACACCCGGGTGTGGGCGCCGAAACTGGACTGGCTCATCCATGCGGTGCTCTTGGGCGCCATCGCAGGCCTCGGGCTGGGTGTGGCCGGCCTCACGGCCTGGGCGCAAATGGTGAACGAGGTCACGGCGTTTATGGGCGTGTGGCTCATCACCGCCACCGCCCTGTGGGTATGGCGGCGCGGCTACAGCCCGGCCCTGTGGTACCTGGCCGGGCAGCTGGCGCTGTTCGTGGCTGTGGTGGCCTTGGTGCTGGTGAACTGGAACGCGCTGGACGCTCCCTGGATCCAGGCCAACGCGCTGCAAGCCGGCGTCGCCCTGGAACTGGCTGGATTTGCGATCGCGCTGGGGGCGCGGATCCGCCTGCTGGAGCGCCAGCAGACCGAGTTGCGGGTGCATGCCCGGCACCTGGCCCAGCAAGCCACCACCGACCCGTTGACGGGCACGGCCAACCGCGCGGGCCTCGCCCAGGCGGCCGAGCACGTGCTGCAACAACCCGCTCCGTGCGCCCTGCTGCTGCTCGACCTGAACCAGTTCAAGGCCATCAACGACACCTACGGCCACGAAGCCGGCGATGTGGTCCTGCGGGCGGTGGCACAGCGCCTGGCCGCCGAGCTGCGCAAGTCCGACACGGTGGCGCGCTTGGGCGGTGACGAATTCGTGGTGCTGCTGCAGGCCACACCAGACGAGCTGTTGCACACCGTGCCACGGCTGAGTCGGGCCGTCAACCAGCCGCTGGCCTACGGCGACCACACGCTGGATGTGCGCGCCAGCGTGGGGGTGGCGCTGAGCCCGCGTGACGGCGCAGACCTGGCGAGGCTGCTGAAAGCGGCCGATCAGGCCATGTACCAAGCCAAGCAGCGCGGCGACAGTTTCGCGTTTTACGATGGCGACCCCGACGAACCACCGCCCAATGGCCCTGCCTCGCCATTGGGTGCGGGCATCTGACGGGGCGGAGGCGGCTCAGGCCGGATCCGCCGCCGCTCGCTTGGCCAGCAGGGCACGCGCCACACGCGACCCCGTGGGCCGCCCCAGGTGCTGGCTGATGAACGCACCCGCGTCGACCAAGGCATCCAGGTCGATGCCGGTGTCCAGCCCCAGGCCGTGCAGCAGGTACACCACGTCCTCGGTCGCCACGTTGCCGGTGGCGCCCTTGGCGTAAGGGCAGCCACCCAGGCCCGCCACCGACGACTGGAAGTTCCACACCCCCAGCTGCAGCGCCGCCAGGGTGTTGCTCAGGGCCTGGCCGTAGGTGTCGTGGAAGTGGCCGCTGATGTGGTCGATGTCGTAGTGCGCCAGCGTGGCCTCGATGGCGCGCTGCACCTTCAGCGGCGTGCCCACGCCGATGGTGTCGGCCACGTCCACCCGCTGCACGCCGATGTCTTTCATCAGCCTGGCCAACATGCCCACACGCTCGGGCGCGATGTCGCCCTCGTACGGGCAGCCCACGGTGCAGCTCATGGCACCGCGGACGGCGATGCCGGCCTTGAGCGCCGCATCCACCACCGGCGCAAAGCGGTCGATGCTTTCGGCAATGCTGCAATTGATGTTCTTCTGGCTGAAGGCCTCGCTCGCCGCACCGAACACCACGATCTCGTCCGGCCGGTCCAGCAACGCCGCCTCGAAGCCCTTGAGGTTGGGCGTGAGGACCGAGTAGCGCACGCCGGGCTGGCGACGGACGCCGGCCATGACCTCGTGGTTATCGGCCATCTGCGGCACCCACCTGGGGCTGACGTAGCTGGTGACTTCGATCTCCTTCAGGCCCGCCGCCTGCAGGCGGTGCACGAGTTCGATCTTGACCGCAGCCGGCACCGGCTGCTTTTCGTTCTGCAGGCCGTCGCGCGGGCCAACGTCGATGAGGCGGACTTTGGTCGGCAGGGTTTCAAGGCTCATGTGTTTACTCCGTCAACAATTTCTATACAATCATGTGCAACACGGCCCCCTTCAACGCAACTGCTTCGGCAGCCAAGTTGCTTGGGGGTTTTTTTATTGCCGTTCGCTTTGTCGTCATGCCCATGTGTCCTGCCAATTGGCAGGGGCACCCATGCCCGCCAAATTCAACCCCAGGTGTCCCAGTTCGGGGAAGGTCATCAGATGCTCCTGCATGCGAACAGGCCAAGACGACGTCGGATTGATCACCCCCAGCATTTGCCGCAATATCCGCAGCAGCAAGAA
Source organism: Comamonadaceae bacterium (assembly GCA_030602185.1). GTDB lineage: Bacteria > Pseudomonadota > Gammaproteobacteria > Burkholderiales > Burkholderiaceae_C > JAUWAE01. Next base: position 8,086 of record JAUWAE010000029.1, on the reverse strand, counting down.
GCACCGGGCCAGGGCATGTGGATGCCCTGTAAACGCAGCCACCCAAGGCATCTCGTCCTCCGATGGGAGTTTGGGCTGGTCCACGATGTTGCGGTTCCAGAGGCGGCTGTGGTGGGCGCAAACATTGCGCAGATAGTTCAGGCTGCGCAGCCAGGTGGCAAACACCCGCCCGTTTCGCACCCCATACTTTGCCGCAATCGCGTCCTGCTCGGCCTCGCGCATGCCACCAAACAGGGTGGACAAGGTGCCAAAGTCCCACACCTCGCACGCTACCCAAATTGCCAGCGGCAAGCCGTACTTGCTGCGGTTGTGGGCCACGAACTCCTCTTTGGACCGCTGAATGAGCAGGGCGTGTTTCGCCAACCATTCGTGGTGTCGCGTCAAGCCGCTATCGCGGTTCAGCGTCTGGCTGAACGTGTGGTGAAACAGATCGGCACGCAGGTATGCAAAGGGGTCCAGCTGCCCCAGTGTGTGCGACACATCCACCCGCAGCGCAATCTCCACCCGCTCCAGTGCATCCATCGCCAACAGGCGCAGCTCCTTGTCGAACACATACAGGTCCACGGCGTTCTGAAACGTGGCACCAGGCTTGAAGTGGTCCAGCGCGACCGTCTCCACCTTGCCCTGACGCCGGTCATGTCGGGCATCCCACACGCAGCACGGACCCGACCGCTCCCGAAAGGCAAACCAGTAGCCGCTGAGCCGGTAATACCCAATGCGGTACAGATAACTCAGCGCCTTGTCCGGGTCAGACACCTGCATGCCACGCGACCGCAGCTTGTCGAGTTGCTCGTCCAGACTGAGCCAGGGTTTGGGATAGCTCATGCAAAGCTCACTGCGAAACCACAACAGGCTTTGATGCTTGCAACTTTTCAAGCACTGGCTGCATGTCCGTGAACTTCACAACATCCCCCAAACTACCGTCCCCGTTAACCCAGCGCAGACGACTGCCGTCGGGCGTGAGAAACAACACCTTCCCGTAACTGACCGGAAAGTGCTGCGATTTGCGCGCCGCGTCTTTCGTGTCCTGCTTGGTTTCCAGCAACCGTTGGAGCGGCGCTTCACCACTTTCGTGTGTCACGCACACCACGAAGTCTGGATAAAAGTAATGCTCATGTTCGGCACGCACCACCCGCACCGCATACGGCTTTTTGTCGGGGTTGCGGTGCCACCAATGCACAAAATCGGCATCGTCCAAGGCTCGGGCAAAGGCCTGCTCCAGCGTATTCATCTTCACCGCGCCGTCGTAGCGACCCACGCTGAAGCGCTTGCCATCCTCGAACGACCAGGTTTGGTCTGCCCACCATTGCCGTTCATCCATGAACAACACCGCCTCCACGTCCTGCACGTTCTCACTGGACGGAGGCAACACGCCATAAATGTTCTTGCTGGACGGCTCCAGCGGAATGTCTTGCGGAAAGATCATTGCATCGGGCAAAGGCTGTGCATCGATCAGGGTGGCCTGGTCGGCGATGGCTTGAAAAATGGCCTCGCGCAGTTCCTGCGCGCTGTCCCGAATGACCCAATGGGCCGCATCCCGCAACAAGCGAACGTGTTCAATGTCAGTCAGCGGTGAATCTGCTGGGACGAGGGCCAAAGCCGCCATCAAAGTGGGGCGCAACCGTTCACACAGCACCGTGACGATGATGCGGTAATCCTCTTCCTCGGCATGGGGCAGCGCTTGCAGCGCGGCCAAAGCCTCCCGTGCCAAAGCCGCCCGATCAGTCACTACTTGGATGTCTTGCGTGTAACTGGCACCCTGAGTCAGCTCTTTGTGCAGTTCCTTTTGCTGAATGCGGTTGAGCGCGGCGTTCACCGCCGTTTCGGCCAAGGCGGCACCCAATGGCAGTTGTTGCGCCACCCGCTCGGTGATCTGCGACAAATCCACCAACGAAGGCTTTTCCTCAGTTTTCAAGGCGGCGCCCAACGTGGGCAAATCCGGTTTTCGCGCAAACACCTTGAACCGGTTTTCTGCCAAACGATCCCACACGTCGCCAGCGGTGCGCGGCACGCTGGTGGCAGCACGCTTCGCCTGGCCCTTTTCGGCCACCATGGTGTCCAGCGCCCACGGCGTGTCACCCAACAGGTCTGCGCCCCAGGCCGGCGCAGCATCGGTGTGTTGGACCAGGGCTTGCGGCATCGAAGCATCGCCCACATCCGACACTGCCGGTTGCCGTGGTAAAACTGCCCCTGGCAGGCCCATGGTGTAAGTCAATGGCGGCTCGTCCGTCGGGCGGTTGGTGTACACCACCCCACCGGCCACGGTGTGCCGAGTCATGAGCTTTTCGGTTTGGCCTTCCAGTTGGCTCTTGACGGCGCTGGTGGCCTGCACCGCCGCCTCAAAACCGGCCTGGGCCTGTGCGTTGCCCAAGTACACATAAGCGGTGTTGAACGCCGCCGGAATCGCTTGAGGCTTGGGAAACGCCTCGCGCACCTGGCGGGCCACCCGCATCACCCGACCGATGAATTGCATGGCAAAGTCGGTGTCGTTCACCGGCTTGACACTGGCCAGCACGAACGCGCGCGGCGCATCAAAGCCCGTGCCTGCAGACTGTTTGAAAATCAACACCTGCTTAGTGGTGTCGTTGGCAATCGCCGCCATCAGCATCGGGTCGGGCTCATCTGCGGAGTGTTTGCCAATCGCCTCGGGCGGCACATGACAATGGCGCATCAATTCCTCGGCCGCTTCGTCCACTGTGCGCTCGCCGTTGGCCACCTGGACCAGCAACAAGGGCGTGCACGCCACACCCTGCTGGGCCAGTTGCTGGCCAATCAACACATTGCGCGCCCAAGCCTGGCGCAGCACGGTGCGTCGTAAGTCCGTCACCTGTTGCATGGTGGCGCCCAAGCTGTACACCACTGCTTCGATGTATTGCTTGTTCAGCCGCGCTTTGACCACGTCGTCGCGGCTGACTGAAAAATGCTGTTGCCCGCTGTAACCGGCATGGGCCAGAAAGTCGGTCAGGCGCTGGTCTTTGGGAGTGGCGGTTGCCATCAACAGGTAATCGGCCTGCAGCCAATGGGCAAACTTGCCGAATTCAGTTTCTTTTTGCAAGCCTATGTGGGCTTCGTCCACCACCAAACCAATGTGCAACCCTTTGGCGCGGGCACGGGCCACCAAGGCGGCCAGCGTGCGCACCTCGTCGTCGCCATCGGCGTCGTAGCCCTTGGTGCGCCACAGCGCACGGGCAACGCCTTGGGCGGTGGAAATCAGCACCGCGCCCGCGCCCAAGTCTTGGTTGCGCCCCTGAGACAACAGCGTGGGCGACAAACTTGGGGCGTTCTGCAGCAAGGCATCCAAAGTCTGCCCCACCAAGGTGACGAACGGCACAAACCAGAACCACAGCACGTTGCGCTGCGTGCCAACACGCTGCAACACCTGGCTGATCACAAACGTCTTGCCCGAACCGGTGGGTGCACGCAGCAGGCAGGGCGGCGACGGCGAACGCAACAAAGCGGCGCTGATGTGATCCATCAAGGTGGACTGAAACGCCTCGGGCTGCAAGGAAGCCGCCGCCACCGGCAGGCCCAAAGACGACTGCAGCAAAGACGTGGTGGAGATGGGTTCGGTCATGAGCGGCCTCCTTGCCCTGGCGTCAAGGCTTCACGCAAAGGATGCACTTGGGCTTCTACCCCACGTTCGGCCAGCCAAGCCGACAAGGTTTTGGGCCTGGGCGCGTACACCACCAAGCGGTTGATGGCGTATTGCGCGGGCAACTCACACAAGGCACGCAGGGCTTGGTCATCCATGGTGGGGCACAGCACCATCAACCAGTCTGCCCCCTTGGCCACAGGGCGCACCGGAGTGCTGTTCAGCGCTGCAGGCACCGCCGCCGCGTGGCGCAAGGCCAGCATCAGCGCGGCATGGTCGGCCGTGGCGTCCAACGCCACATCGGCCCAGTCCAGTTTGTCGAGTTGCAGGTAGGCAAATTCGCCCCCTTGGGCCGGGGTGTAGCCCGGCTTGCCCGCGTAGCCTTGCGATACCCGGCGCAAGCGCTCGGCGCACACGTCGCGGCACAGGTTTTTGTACGGTTCTTTGGCCGTGGCCTCGGTGCTGCTACACAGGATGAAGCGGCGTTGGCCGCCATCCTCGGCGTTGAGTTCCAGCACCGCCTGGCCGGTTGTGCCCGACCCCGCGAAGAAATCCAGCACGGTGTCGCCAGGGCGGGTGGCCTGGGACAGCAGGCCCTTTATCAGCGACAGGGGCTTGGGATAAGGGAATGCCTTGGAACCCAAAACGTTCTTCACCTCTTCGGTGGCCACGCCACCACGCGCAGAACGCAACAACACCGACTCCACGTCGTCATCCTCGCTGTTTTCGTTCATGCCCGCAATCCAACTGCTGACGGGTGCCAACCGCTCGGCCTCAGGCTTTGCTGTCCAATGCTCTTTGCGTGAGGGGCGGCCCGGCGCAATCGGCTTGCCAACCCAAAAGTCCAAGTCAGGTAGGTCGACGCGCAACAATGGCGTTTTCTTCTTCGGTAACACAGGACCCTTGCCCGCTTTCAGTGCTGCGAGCAACTCGGCCTTGGTGGCGAAATGCATCACCTCTTCAGGCTTGCAGGGCGGGAAGTAAATCAACTTCTTGGCAATCAGTGCCTCCATGCTGTCACTGCGCAAGGCCGCCAGCGCGGTTTGTGCGGCCATCTCATCGCCTTTGCACAGTCGTCGAATCACAGCCTCGGATGCGTATGCCCAAACCCGATTTGGGTCACACGGATACCAGTAGCCCGTTGAGGGGTCTTGGATAGGGTAGTAGGTGTTTTCGCGATCGATATAAGAGTGCGCTTTGGTCAGCGGCTGTGGCGACCAATCCCCGCGCGGGTCTTCGTCGGGGTTGCGGAACTTGCTGCGATCCGTGGCACGGCCATTGAACGCGAAACCACTGTTGGCGTAGACCAACACATGCTCATGCACATGGCTGAAACGCTGGGTCAGGTCGTTGCCGGTGTCCTTGGTGCGCCACACCAGACTCCCCAACCGCCGCCCCGGAAACACCTCGTCCATCAACAGCTCCAGCCGCGCGCGGTTTTCGTCGTTGATGCTGACCAAGATCACCCCATCGGCGGTGAGCAGATCACGCGCCAGCGTGAGGCGTTGGTACAAAAACTCCAGCCACTGGCTGTGGCGCCAGCGGTCGTTGGCCCCCACGTAACTGTCGTTGTACACCCAGTCTTTGTTGCCGGTGTTGTACGGAGGGTCGATGTAGATGACGCGGACTTTGCCGGCGTGGGTGGCGCGCAGCAGGCGCAGGCTGTCGAAGTTATCGCCTTCGATGATGAGGTTGCGGTGCTCGGTGCAACCCTCGGGGGTGTAACTCCAGTCTGCCACCAGCCGGGGCAGCACGACATTGGCGTTGAGGGCCTGGTCGTGCTCAATGGCGTTGCGCTCCCAGTACAGACCCAGTTTCTGGCGGGTCAGGTGTTCGGCCAGCAGGCGGCGCAGCTCAGGGGCGGACAGTTGCCCCAAGCTTTGGAGCAAGGACAGCTCGCCAGATGAATGCATGGACATGGGCGTGATCAGGAAATACCAAAAGCTCCCGATTGTGCGCGCTGGAAGTCAATAACCGCGTTGAGGGTCGACCACACCCGCGATGGGCTCGCCGCGCTCGAGCGCGCGGATCTTGCGCGCGATCTGGGCAATGCTTTCGTCGCGCAGGGTGCGGGCGGCCGTGTGCGGTGTGACGGTGATGTGGGGATGGTGCCAGAACGGGTGTTCGGGCGGCAAGGGCTCGTTGCGGAACACGTCCAGTGTGGCGCCGGCCAGGTGGCCGCCGTCGAGCAGGGCCAGCAGGTCGTTGTCCACCAGGTGGGCGCCACGCGCCACGTTGATCACGTAGGCCCCATGGCGCAACCGCCCCAGCGTGTCACGGTTGAGCAGGTTTTCGGTCTCGGGGGTGAGCGGTAACAGGTTGACCAGCACCTGGGTGCCGGCCAGGAAGTCGTGCAGGCCGTCCGGGCCATGGTGGCAGCGCACCCCGTCCAAGGCCTTGGGGCTGCGGCTCCAACCCAGCACCGGGAACTCGAAGGCACGCAGGGCCTCTGCCACGCGCGAGCCCAGCACACCCAGGCCCAGCAGGCCGACGGAGAAGTCCTCGCGCCGGCGCGGCTTCTGAAAGGCCCAGCGGGCCTCGCGCTGGGCGGCGTCGTACACGTCGAAGTCACGGAAGTGGCGGATCACCGCATGGGACACGTACTCGGCCATCTGCACCGCCATGCCGGCGTCGTCCAGCCGCACCACTTTCAGGCCCGGCGGCAGGCGCAGCTTGAGCAGGCCGTCCACCCCGGCGCCGATGTTGAACAGCGTCTGCAGCCGCGTCTGTTCGTCGATGAAGGCCTGGGGCGGGGCCCAGACGATGGCGTGGTCGGCCAGGGGCGCGCCGGGTGTCCAGACGGACACGTCGGCGTCGGGCAAGGCGGCACGCAAGCCGGCCAGCCAGGGATCGGGTTTGGTGTGGGCGCAGCAGAAAGTGAGTTGCATGGTGCGAAGGTGTGATGACGGCAGCCCCCGACCCTACACGACCCCGCCCAATGGGGCAGCCCTGCGGGTGACAGCCAGCCGCACCACCGGGTCAACTCAGGACACGCTCAGCTTGAGCAGCTCCGCCCCCTCGGCCACCTGGTCGCCGGGCGCGTAGAGCAGCTCGGCCACCGTGCCGTCGGCCGGGGCGGCGATGGTGTGCTCCATCTTCATGGCCTCCATCACCGCCAGCGGCTGGCCTTTCTTCACCGCGTCACCGGCCTGCACGGCGAAGGACACCACCTTGCCCGGCATGGGTGCGGTGAGGCGCCCGCCTTCGGCCGCCGTGTCGCCAGCGTGAGCCAGCAGGTCCACCTCCACCACCTGGCGCGCGCCGCGCTGGGTGAACACGTGGGCGCGCTCGCCCTGCATGTAGACCGTGGCGCGGGTGCTGTCGCCGGCAAAGGCCACGTCCAGCGTCCAGGCGCTGGTGTCGGCCACTGGGCCGGCCTGGGTGCCGGCCGAAAAGGCAAGCAGGCCCGTGGTCGCGGCCTCACCTTCGCCCACCGTCAGGCGCAGGCCACCGTCGTGCAGGTAGGCCAGCGTGGCGGGGATGTGCGCGTCGCCGTCCTCGAACGCGAAACGGCGGGTGAACACGCCGTGGCTGCGCCAGCCGTCGGTCTTGCTGAAGGGGTCGGCGCCCTCGCTGGCGCGTTCCTGCACCAGGGTCTGCGCCACGGCAGCGGCCACCGCGAGGGGCAGGTTCACCGGTTGCTGCTGGAACAGCACCGCCTGCTCGCGCGGGATGAGCGCCGTGTCCAGTTGGGCATTGGCGAACGACGCGCTGCGCACCACATGCCGCAGGAACTGCACGTTGGTGGCCAGGCCCACGATGTGGGTCTGCGCCAGCGCCTCGTCCAGCCGCGCCAGGGCCTGCTCGCGCGTGTCGCCGTGCACGATCAGCTTGGCCACCATGGAGTCGTAGAACGGGCTGATGGTGTCGCCTTCGCGCACGCCGTCGTCCACGCGCACATCGGCCCGGGCAAAGCTGCTGTGCACGGGCTTGCGGTACACGTTGAGCGTGCCGGTGGCGGGCAGGAACTGGTTGTCGGGGTTTTCGGCGCAGATGCGGGCCTCGATCGCGTGGCCGTGGATGCGCAAGTCTTCCTGCTTCAGCGGCAAGGGCTCGCCCAATGCCACGCGCAACTGCCACTCCACCAGGTCCAGCCCGGTGATCGCTTCGGTCACCGGGTGCTCCACTTGCAGGCGGGTGTTCATTTCCATGAAGTAGAACTTCATCTGCTCGGGGTGCTCGTAGCCGCCCGGCTGCTCCACGATGAATTCCACCGTGCCGGCGCCCACGTAGTTCACCGCGCGCGCGGCGGCCACGGCGGCCTCGCCCATGCGGGCACGCAGTTCGGGCGTCATGCCGGGCGCGGGCGCTTCTTCCAGCACCTTCTGGTGGCGGCGCTGCACCGAGCAGTCTCGCTCGAACAGGTACACGCAGTTGCCGTGGGTGTCGCCAAACACCTGGATTTCGATGTGGCGCGGGCGCTGCACGTATTTTTCGATCAGCACCGCGTCGTCGCCAAAGCTGTTGATGGCCTCGCGTTTGCACGATTCGAGC
>JAUWAE010000293.1 GCA_030602185.1 Comamonadaceae bacterium | reverse complement strand
CCGATGAACGACCGCTGGGAGTGACCGCCATGACCACCTTCGTCGACGCCAGCCTGATCGCCGCCGACAGCGCCCTGCGCACCCTGTTCGCGCCCCACCGCGCGGGCCGCCCCTGCCCCACCGTGGCCGAGCCCCTGCAGGCCGACGCCACCCCCCTCCACGACACCGACAAGCGCCTGTCGGGCGCGCTGATGCGCGTCAACCACGTGGGGGAGATCTGCGCCCAGGCCCTCTACACCTCGCAGGCACTCGCCGCCCGGCTCGGCCCCGGCACCCCGGCACAAAAACAGCGCCTGGCCCGCCACCTCGAAGCCGCCGGTCAGGAAGAAACCGACCACCTGGCCTGGTGCAAGCAACGGCTCGACGAACTGGGCGACCGCCCTTCGCTGCTCAACCCGCTGTGGTACGCCGGCGCCTTTGGCATCGGCCTGCTGGCCGGGCGCCTGGGCGACAAGGTCAGCCTGGGCTTCGTGGTGGAAACGGAACGCCAGGTGGAGGCCCACCTCGACAGCCACATGGACCGCCTGCCCGCCCACGACCACGCCTCGCGCGCCATCGTCGCGCAAATGAAAGACGACGAGGTCCGCCACGCCCGCGACGCCCAGCACGCCGGGGCGGTGGAGCTGCCCGTCCCCGTGCAGGGCCTGATGCGCCTGGCGGCCAAAGTCATGACCACGGTGGCGCACCGCATCTGACGCTGCGTGCCCGGCGGCGTCAGCCCCCGCTCAGGGCCTGGACGATGTGCAGTCGGTCGGTCGCGGCCAGTGGCGCGTCCAGCCGGAACACCTGCGCGCTGTTGACGAACAGGCGGATGTGGGGGCGAACGGCGCCCTGCTCGTCCACCATGCGAAAGCGGATGCCGGGGTACTGCCGGTCCAGGTCGGCCAGCACCTCGCCCACGGTAGTGCCCTCGGCCTCCACCCACGCGGCCTGGGTGTAGGACTGCAAGGCACTGGGTATCAGCACGCGCATCGGTTCACCCCGGCAGCCTCACACCGCGGCGTACACCGCTTCCACCGCCTGGATGGCCGGCAAGTGCCGCGCCAGGCACTGCCAATGGTCGCCCTCGTCCACGCTGCCCCACAGTTCGCCGCCGGAGTGCCCCAGGTACAGGCCCAAGGTGGCCTCCCGGTCGGCCGTCATGGCCTGGCGCTTCACCGTCCACCACGCCTGCTCGGCAGGGAAACCCGCCGCCTGGCGGGACCAGCTCAGGCCACCGTCGCGCGTCACGTAGGCCGCGGGCCGCCCACCGGGCGACGTCCTCGGCCACACGTCGGTGCCGTCCATCGGGAACACCCAGGCCACGTCGGCATCGCGCGGGTGCACCACCAGCGGGAACCCCACGTCCCCCACCTCCGGGGGCATGGCGCGGCCAATGCGCTCCCAGCGGGTGGCCGGGCGGTCCAGCCGGTAGATGCCGCAATGGTTCTGCTGGTACAGGCGGGTCGGCCGGCTGGGGCATTGGCGGAGGCAGTGCGGGTCGTGGAAGGTCGGCTCCCCGGGCTCGAAGCCTTCCACCACGTCCAGGCCGTCGATCAGGGTCTGGAAAGTGTGGCCGCCGTCGCGGGTTTCGTGCACGCCGCCACCCGACATGCCCAGCACGATGTGCTGCGGATCGTCCGGATCGACGAGGATGGAATGCAGTTTCGGACCGTCGGGCGTGCCGTCCTGCACCGTGCCCATCCAGGTGCGGAAGTCGGGGTCGTCGTTCAGGCTCGACCACGGCGCCCAGGTCTGCCCACCGTCTTCGGACCGGAACAGCCCCTGGGGCGAGGTGCCGGCGTACCACACGCCCGGTTGCAAGGCGTGCCCCGGCGCGAGCCAGAAGGTGTGGTCCACGGTGCGGGCGGGCAGCCCGTTCACGGCCGGGCCGAATGCCGGTGGACGGGCCGCCTCCTGCCAATGGGCGCCCAGGTCGGTCGAGCTCAGAACGGTCGGGCCCAGGTGCCCGGTGCGGGCGGCCACCAGCAGCGTGCGGCCATCGCGCGGGTCCAGCACCGCATGGTGAACGATGTGACCCAGGAAGTGCGGCCCATCGAGCCGCCAGGCGGTCCGACCGCCCTCGTCGTGCAGCAACCAGAGCCCTTTACGGGTCGCCACCAGCAGCACCAGGCGTTGCGGCCCAGCATTGGGATTTGCCATGGAGGCCT
>JAUWAE010000331.1 GCA_030602185.1 Comamonadaceae bacterium | reverse complement strand
CTGCAGCGGCCCGACCTGTTCGCGGCCTCGGGCCAGGAGACGCCGCGCATCGTCAACATGAGCACCATTGGCGACGACCTGCTGCGCCCTGCCTCGCCCGAATTCGGACCGCGCATCGAGGCGCTGGTGGTTTACAACAGCAACCCGGTGGCGGTGGCGCCCGATTCGGCCAAGGTGGTGCATGGCTTTGCTCGCGACGACCTGTTCACCGTGGTGCTGGAGCACTTCCAGACCGACACGGCCGACTACGCCGACTACCTGCTGCCCGCCACCACCCAGCTGGAACACTGGGATGTGCACGCCAGCTACGGCCACACCGACGTGCTGCTCAACCGACCCGCGATTGCGCCACAGGGCCAAGCCTGGCCCAACACCCGGGTGTTCCGCGAGCTGGCGCAGCGCATGGGCTATACCGACCCGTGTTTTCTGGAGGACGACGAGACCCTGTGCCGCCAGGCCTTTGGCGACGCGGTGGATTTCGAGGCCCTGCTGCGCGACGGTTTCGTTACACTGCCGCTGCCCGAGGCGCCGTTTGCCCAGGGCGGTTTTCCCACCCCATCGGGCAAGTGCGAGCTGTTCAGCGAACGGCTGGCCGCGCTGGGGCGCGACGGCCTGCCCGAGGTCTTGCCCAACCACGAAGCACCGGGCAGCGACCCGCGCTACCCCCTGGCAATGATCTCGCCGCCGGCGCGCAATTTCCTCAACTCCACGTTTGTGAACGTGAAATCGTTGCGTGATGCCGAAGGCCAGCCGCTGCTGGAAATCCACCCCGAAGATGCCGCAGCCCGCGGCATTGCCGACGGCGCCACCGTGCGGGTGTTCAATGACCGCGGTACTTACCTCTGCACCGCCCAGGTGACGGAGCGCGCCCGCACCGGCGTGGTCAATGGCCTGGGCATCTGGTGGCGCAAGTTGGGGCTCAATGGCACCAACGTGAACGAGCTCACCAGCCAGCGCCTCACCGACCTGGGCCGCGCGCCCACCTTTTACGACTGTCTGGTGCAGGTGGCGCTGGCCTGACCAGCCGTTTACTCCAGCGTGTCCACCAGGTCGATGTAGCGCTGCATCGCGTCGTCGGCGCTGGTGCCCTTCAGGGCCGTCCAGGCGTCCCACTTGGCGCGGCCCACCAGGTCGCTGAAGCCGGGCTTGGTGGTGGCGTTGTCGCCCTCGGTGGCCTGCTTGTACAGGGCGTAGAGCTTCAGCAACGTCTGGTTGTCGGGGCGCTGGGTCAGGTCTTTGGTTGCGGCCACAGAAGCTTCAAAGGCGGCTTTCAGGTCAGACACGGGGGAGTTCCTTCGTCAATAGGTTGCGTCGAGCGTGCATTGTGCAACGCGTCCGCGCGGTCGCAGGCGGTGTCAGCCCGGCAGGTGTCGCTGCACCGATAATTGAGAGCCAACTTCAACAGGAGCTTCAGGGAATGATCCTCGTCACCGGCGGCGCCGGCTTCATCGGCAGCAACTTCGTGCTCGACTGGCTGGCCCAGTGCGACGAGTCCGTCGTCAACCTCGACAAACTCACCTACGCCGGCAACCTGGAAAACCTCGCCAGCCT
>JAUWAE010000069.1 GCA_030602185.1 Comamonadaceae bacterium | reverse complement strand
CAGGGTGCGCCGGCGGCTGTCTTGCAGCGCCGCGGCCAAGCCGTCACGGTCCAGGCAACGCGCCCCGGTTTCGTCCACAATGCCCATCGAGTACCCGTCCATGAACGCCAAACCCACTCTCTGCATTGTCACCCCCGCGCTGGCCAATGCCAACAACGGCAACTGGCAAACGGCGCGGCGCTGGGCGCGCCTGCTGTCCGGCCATTATCGGGTGCGGCTGGCGCGGCAGTGGCCCGATGCTGGTGCGGCCGACCCCGGCACCGACGTGCTGCTGGCGCTGCACGCGCGCCGCTCGGCCGCCAGCATCGCGGCCTGGGCCGAGGCCTGCCCGGGCCGGCCGCTGGTGGTGGCCCTCACCGGCACCGACCTGTACCGCGACATCGCGGTGGACGCCGACGCCCAGCGCTCGCTGGCCCTGGCCACGCGGCTCATCGTGCTGCAGGAGCAGGCGCCGGCCGATGTGCCGGTCGCGTGGCGCGACAAGTGCCGGGTGGTGTTCCAGTCCAGCACCCGGCGCGCCACCCTGCCCAAAACCGCCGCGCACCTGCGGGCCGTCGCAGTGGGCCACCTGCGCGATGAAAAGTGGCCGCAGACCCTGTTCGAGGCCGCGCGCCTCCTGCACCCGGACGAAGGCATCCTGATCGACCACATCGGCCAAGCCCTGGACCCGGCCCTGGGCGAGCAGGCCCGGGCCACGGCCGCCGCTTGCCCGCACTACCGCTGGCTGGGCGGCCTGCCGCACGCCGCCGCGCGCCAGCGCATCCAGCGCGCGCACGTGCTGGTGCACCCCAGCCGCATGGAAGGGGGCGCCCACGTCGTCATGGAGGCGGTGCTGTGCGGCACGCCGGTGCTGGCCTCGCGCGTGCCGGGCAACGTGGGCATGCTGGGCGTGGGCTATGCCGGCTACTTTCCCCCGGGCGATGCGCAGGCGCTGGCCGACGGGCTGCGCCGCTGCCGTGCGGACATCGGCGCGCCCGACGGCGTGCTGGCGCGCTTGCAAGCACAATGCGCACAACGCGCCGCGCTGTTCGAACCCGCCGCCGAGCGGGCCGCCTTGCGCGCGGTGATCGATGAACTCTTGTAGAAGGACCGCCCCATGAACGCCCCCGCCACGCCCGCCGCCCAACCCCGCCTGACCAGCCTGTCGCACGGTGGTGGCTGCGGCTGCAAGATCGCGCCCGGCGTGCTGTCGGAAATCCTCCAGGGCACCAGCGCCATGCCCATGCCCAAGGAGTTGCTGGTGGGGATTGAGACCGCCGACGACGCGGCGGTGTACCAGCTCAACGACGAGCAGGCGCTGATCGCCACCACCGACTTCTTCATGCCCATCGTGGACGACCCGTTCGACTTCGGGCGCATCGCGGCCACCAATGCCATCTCCGACGTGTACGCCATGGGCGGCACGCCCATCATGGCGCTGGCACTGGTGGGCATGCCGATTTCGGTCCTGTCCACCGACACCATCGGCAAGATCCTGGAAGGCGGCCAAAGCGTCTGCCGCGCCGCTGGCATCCCGATCGCGGGCGGTCACACCATCGACTCGGTCGAGCCGATTTATGGGCTGGTGGCGCTGGGCCTGGTGCACCCCCCGCGCGTCAAGCGCAACGCCGACGCCCGCGTGGGCGACCGGCTGGTGCTGGGCAAGCCGCTGGGCGTGGGCGTGCTGTCGGCGGCACTCAAGAAAGACGCGCTGCCGGCCGAGGGCTACGCGCAAATGATCGCCCACACCACCAAGCTCAACACCCCGGGCCCGGACCTGGCCGCGCTGGCCGGCGTGCACGCGCTGACCGACGTGACCGGCTTCGGCCTGGCCGGCCACGCGCTGGAAATGGCGCGCGGCTGCGGCGCCACGGTGCGCCTGGCCATGGACCGGGTGCCGCTGGTGCACGGCGTGCGCGAGCTGGCCGAGGCCGGTATGGTCACCGGGGCCAGCGGGCGCAACTGGGCCGCCTACGGCCACGAGGTGGCCCTGGCCGAACACCTGGGCGCGGTGGACCGCGCGCTGCTGACCGACCCCCAGACCAGCGGCGGCCTGCTGGTGGCTTGCGCGCCCGAGGCGGTGGCCGAGGTGCTGGCCATTTTCCAGCGGCACGGCTTTGCCGACGCGGCCGAGGTCGGTGAGATCGCCGAGGCCCAGCCCGGTGGCGTCAAGCTGCAGGTGGTCTGACGGCGCCGCGTTGGCCTTGGGGGTGCGCTCAGCCCGCCCCGGCCGGGCGTGACCAGAAATCCGGCTGCCCGTAGCGGCTGCGCAGGAAGTCGATCCACAGCCGCACCCGCAGCGCCAGGTGCTTGCGCTGGGGAAACACCGCGTAGATGCCGTTGGGCGGCGCGGCGAATTCGTCCAGTACGCTCTGTAGCCGGCCGGCCGCGATGTCGCTTTCCACCTCCCAGATGCTGCGCCACGCGATGCCGTAGCCGGCCAGGCACCACTCGTGCAGCACCTGCCCGTCGGAGCAATCCAGCGGGCCGCCCGGGCGCAGGTGGATCAGCTCCCCTGGTTTGCCGTCGTCGCCCGGGGGCAGCTGGAACGCCCAGCCGCGCGTCTGCGAAGCGTCCGACGACAGCGTGAGGCAGTCGAAGCGCGCCAGGTCGTGCGGGTGCTGCGGCCGCCCGTGCTGGCGCAGGTAGCGCGGCGTGGCCACGCACAGGCGGCGGTTGTCGGCCAGACGCACGCTCACCAGCGACGAATCGGGCAAGTCCCCCACGCGCACCGCGCAGTCGTAGCCTTCGGCGGCCAGGTCGATGACGCGGTCGCTCAGGTTGAGCGAGAGGGTGACCTCGGGGTGCCGTTCGTGGAACTGCGGCACCAGCGGCGCCACGTGCCGCCGCCCAAAGCCGGCCGGCGCGGTGATGCGCAGGTGCCCCTTGGCCTTCACGCCCCCGGCGCTCACGCTGGCCTCGGCGTTGGCCAGATCGGCCAGCAGGCGCTGGCAGTCTTCCAGGAACGCGCTGCCCTCGTGGGTGAGCGTGATGCGCCGCGTGGTGCGCATCAGCAGTTTCACGCCCAGGTGTGCTTCCAGCGCGTCCAGCCGCCGCCCCACGATGGCCGGCGCCACCCCCTCGGCGCGGGCCGCGGCGGTCAGGCTGCCTTTGGTGGCCACGGCCACAAAGGTTTCCATGGTTTTGAGCTTGTCCATGGTGGCTGGTGGTTTAGGTGTGTATGGGGATGCTGTTTTCTATAAAAACTCAGCCATTATGTGTATAAAAGTCATTTCTGAGTGTGTGTCCATGCAGGCAATGGCAGCGGTGGGGTCGCTTACAGTACGCCTCATGCAAGCTGGGTCGCACCCGTCTGTGTCGGGCCCGGCGTCTGCCGATGTTGTTCATCTTGGAGGTTCTCTCATGACCGCTCGCACCACCACCGGCCGCCTGCAAGTGGCCACCGCCCTGTACGATTTCGTCAACCAGCAGGTGCTGCCCGGCACCGGGGTGGACCAGGCCGCCTTCTGGGCGGGCTTCGACGCGATCGTCGCCGACCTGGCGCCCAAGAATATCGCCCTGCTGGCCGAGCGCGACCGCCTGCAGGCCGAACTCGACAAGTGGCACAGCGCCCACCCCGGCCCCATCACCGACATGGCGGCTTACCGCCAGTTCCTGGAAACCATTGGCTACCTGGTGCCCGCGCCCAGCGGCGTGAAGGCCACCACCGCCAACGTGGACGCGGAACTGGCCGTGCAGGCCGGCCCGCAGCTGGTGGTGCCCATCCTGAACGCGCGCTATGCCCTGAACGCGGCCAACGCCCGCTGGGGCAGCCTGTACGACGCGCTCTACGGCACCGACGCCATTTCGGAAGCCGATGGTTGTGCCAAGGGCCCGGGCTACAACGAGAAGCGCGGCGCCAAGGTCATTGCCTTTGCCCGCAACTTCCTCGACCAGGCCGTGCCGCTGGCCAGCGGTTCGCACGCCGACGCCACCGCCTACGCCATAGTGGGCGGCGCCCTGCAAGTCACGCTCAAAGGCGGGGCCACCACCGGCCTGAAAGACGCCGCCCAGCTCGTGGGCTACCAGGGCGAGGCCGCCGCACCGAAGTCGGTGCTGCTGGTGCACAACGGCAACCACATCGACATCGTCATCAACAAGGCCACCCCCATCGGCCAGACCGACGCGGCCGGCGTGGCCGACGTGGTGCTGGAAGCCGCCCTGTCCACCATCCTCGACCTGGAAGACTCCGTGGCCGCGGTGGACGCGGAAGACAAGGTGCTGGGCTACAGCAACTGGCTGGGCATTCTCAAGGGCACGCTGACCGAGTCGTTCGAAAAGGGCGGCCGCACCATGACGCGCGGCCTCAACCCCGACCGCGTCTACACAGCCCCGACCGGCGGCGAAGTGCGCCTGCACGGCCGCAGCCTGATGTTCGTGCGCAACGTCGGCCACCTGATGACCAACCCGGCCATCCTGTACACCGGCGCCGACGGCACCGCGCGCGAAATCCCCGAGGGCATCATGGACGCGGTGGTCACCACCACCATCGCGCTGCACGACCTCAAGGGCAACGGCGCCAACGGGATTCGCAACAGCCGCACCGGCAGCGTCTACATCGTCAAGCCCAAGATGCACGGTCCCAAGGAAGTGGCCTTCGCCGCCGAGCTGTTCGGCCGCGTGGAGCAACTGCTGGGCCTGCCCGACAGCACCGTCAAGCTGGGCATCATGGACGAGGAGCGCCGCACCTCGGTCAACCTCAAGGCCTGCATTGCCGCGGCCGCCAGCCGCGTGGCCTTCATCAACACCGGCTTCCTGGACCGCACCGGCGACGAGATGCACACCGCCATGCTGGCCGGCCCCATGGTGCGCAAGGGCGACATGAAGAGCAGCGCCTGGATTCAGAGCTACGAGCGCAACAACGTGCTGGTCGGCCTGGGCATGGGCCTGCGCGGCAAGGCGCAGATCGGTAAAGGCATGTGGGCCATGCCCGACCTGATGGCCGCCATGCTGGACCAGAAGATCGGCCACCCCAAGGCCGGTGCCAACACCGCCTGGGTGCCCAGCCCCACCGCCGCCACCCTGCACGCGCTGCACTACCACCAGGTGCTGGTGTCCGACATCCAGAAAGAGCTGGAAAAGATCGACGCCGACGCCGAGCGCGACAACCTGCTCACCGGCCTGCTGACCGTGCCCGTGACCGCCACCCCCAACTGGAGCGAGGCCGACAAGCAGGCCGAGCTGGACAACAACATCCAGGGCATCCTGGGTTACGTGGTGCGCTGGGTGGACCAGGGCGTGGGCTGCTCCAAGGTGCCCGACATCAATGACGTGGGCCTGATGGAAGACCGTGCCACGCTGCGCATTTCCAGCCAGCACGTGGCCAACTGGCTGCACCACGGCATCGTCACCGAGCAACAGGTGCGCGACACCTTCGCCCGCATGGCCGCCAAGGTCGACGGCCAGAACGCGGGCGACCCGGCTTACAAGTCGCTGGTCGCCAACCCGCAGGGCGGCGCCTACCAGGCCGCGCTGGACCTGGTCTTCAAGGGCAAGGAGCAGCCCAGCGGCTACACCGAACCCCTGCTGCACGCCTGGCGCCTGAAGGTGAAGGCTGGTCAGGCCTGAGCGGCTACGGCGCCTTCAGCGGCCGCCACGGCGGTGCCGGGATCCGTTCGGTTTCGCCCGGCACCGGCGGGAAGCGTCCTGCTTCCCAGTCCGCCACCGCCTGTTCGATGCATTCGCGCCGGCTGGACACGAAGTTCCACCAGAGGTGGCGCGGCGCGTCGGGTGGCTCGCCGCCCACCACCAGCACTTGCGCGGGGGCGTCGGCCGGGGCGCTCAGGGTGAAACCGCTCGCGTCGGGCAGTGCCATCACCCGCGCCGGTACCGGTTGGCCGTCCACCACGAACGGTGACTCGGGCGCGTACAGCGCTACCTCGGGGGCCAGGCGCGGCACGCGCAGCGAGGCGCCCGGGGCCAGCCGCAGGTCCAGGTACAGCGTCTGCATGGGCAGGGCCACCGGCGAGCGTTGCCCGAAGGCCTCGCCCACCAGCACGCGGACGCCAACACCACCATGCTGCTCCAGCGGCAAACGGCCGGCCGCCACATGCTCAAAAGCCGCCGGGGCTTCTTCGTGCGACCGCGGCAGCGCCAGCCACAACTGCAGGCCGTGGGTGTGCACCGGCTGGCCGACCAGGTCGTCGGGCGTGCGCTCGCTGTGCACCACGCCCCGGCCAGCGGTCATCAGGTTGACGGCGCCGGGCTCGATGCGCTGCACCGCCCCCGTGCTGTCGCGGTGCATCATGGCGCCGGCCAGCAGGTAGGTGAGTGTGGCCAGGCCGATGTGTGGGTGGGGCCGCACGTCGTGTTCGCGCTGGCCCACGCCACTGAGTGGCCCCATGTGGTCGAAGAACACGAACGGCCCCACCGCGCGCCGCTGCACTTGGGGCAGCAGGCGGCGCACCAGGAAGCCGCCGCCCAGGTCTTTCTCATGGCCCTGCAAGGTGGTCAGGGGTGGGTGGTCAGCGGGTTGGGACATGGCGATCTCCGGGTGGGGGGTGGGCTCACGCGTCGCCGCGGCGGGCGTCCAGGCTCCAGGCACCGGCACCGGCCACTGCCAGGGCGATCAGACCGCCCACCAGGCCCACGTTCTTGAAGAACAGCAGCTGTTGCACGAACTGCTGGTCGGCCGGCATGGCCCAGTAGTTGTGGAAAAAGACCGAGGCCGCGAGCGTGAACACCGCCAGCACCAACGCCGCCCAGCGGGTGGCAAAGCCCGCCAGCAGCGCCAGCGAGGCGCCCACTTCGACCACGATGGCCACCACCGCGCCCACGGTGGCCAGCGGCAGCCCGACCGAGGCGATGTAGCCCACGGTGCCTTCGAAGCCGATCACCTTGTTGAGCCCGGCGGGCAGGAACACCGCGACCATCAGCAGGCGGGCAATCAGGGGGAACAAAGGGTGTTGCAGGAACATGGTGGAATCTCCGGTGAAGTTGCGATGGCTCGACTGTAGGCTTCAACCCTGCGACAAAGGTTGAATTCAAGCTGTCGCAACATTCAAAAAAATGCAACAGTAGAGGTCAGGCAAAAAAGGCCTGCAAAGCGTGTGCGGTGTCCTGCGGCAGCTCTTCGGGGATGAAATGCCCCGCCGGCAGGGCGTGGCCGCTGACCCGCCCGGCGCACTGGGCCTGCCACAATGTCAGCGGCTGGAACAGGCGGTGCACCACGCCCCGCTCGCCCCACAGCACGAGGGTGTCGCACGCGATCTTCTCGCCCTGGGCGCGGCTGGCGGTGTCGTGCTCCAGGTCGATGCCGGCGCTGGCTCGGTAGTCCTCGCAGGCGCTGTGGATGGCTTCGGGCCGGCAGAAGGCGGCTTCGTATTCGGCCAGCGCTTCGGGCTCGATGTGGCCCAGTCCGCCGCTGCCCCAGCCGCCCAGCTTGGCATGTAGGTACGCGCGTGCGCAGCCGCCGATCATGGTTTCGGGCAGCGGTGCGGGCTGGATCAGGTGAAACCAGTGGTAGTAGGCCCGGGCAAAGTCCATGTCGGTGCGGGCGTACATGTCCAGCGTGGGGGCGATGTCGATGACACAGAGCGTGCGCACCCGCTGGGGGTGGTCGAGCGCCAGCCGGTGTGCCACCCGGCCGCCGCGGTCGTGGCCGCAGACGTGGGCGCGGTCCAGCCCGAGGTGGTCCATCAGGGCCACCACGTCGGCGGCCATGGCGCGTTTGCTGTGCGGCGCGTGGTCGGGCGCATCCGGTACCTCGGCCTGGGACTGGCCGTAGCCACGCAGGTCGGGCAGGACCAGGCGGTAGCGGCCGCGCAGCCGTTGCGCGACGCGGTGCCACATGGCCGAGGTCTGCGGAAAGCCGTGCAACAGCAACAGCGCGGGTCCGTCGAGTGCGCCGCCCAGCCGGTAGTGCACGGTGCGGCCCGGCAGCTGCAGCCGGTGGGATTCAAAGCCGTCGAACCAGGGGGCGCTCATGCGGGTCTCCAAGGACAGCGTCGGCGGTGCGCCGGCGGCCAGTGGGGCCGCTCAGAGCACGTTGGACAGGGTGAACATCACGGCCGAGCCGAGCGCGGCGTCGAGCCCATCGACCGGTACCCGAGCGGCCTGCCCGGGTGAGGCGGCCACCGCCGGGCTGCCGGGGGCGGTCAACCGCAACACCGTCAAGGTGGGGTGCTGGGTGGCCAGGTCCAGCTGGAGGGTGGCGACGTCGGCGGGCGGGTGCACCTCGTCGAGCACCAGGAGGTGCACGTCGCGGTCGCGCATCGCGGCCACCGCCTGGGCGCCGCTGGCCACCCCGTCGGCGGTGGCACCCAGCTGCCGCACGATGCCCAGGGCCTGCAGCCGGGTGTCGGCCGCGGCCGAACAGACCAGCACGTAGGCCCCCGTCACGGTTTTGAAGGTGGTCGAAGGCCCCGCATCGGCGGGGGTGGCGTCGTCGGTCACCGTGATCTGGGGCGCCAGCGTGCGCCGGAACACCGCCGTCAGCTCCACGCCGTCGGTCTGCACCTCACGGGTCAGCTCGATGCCGCCGTCGGTGGCCGCGATCTGGCGCAACAGCAGCCACTGAAGGTTGTCCTCGAACACCTGGCTTTGCACCGGCGGTTCGTGCGTCTGCACCTTCATCCAGAGCCGGGCCCGGGCCGGTGTGCCGTCCAGGTCCAGCCGCAGGTCGATGTGGTCGCCCAGCGGACTGCACCAGTCCAGCATGGCCTGCGCCAGGCTGTAGCCCAGTGTGGGGTCGATCAGCAGCTGGGCAGGGTGGAACTTGCGGCGCACCGTGATGCCCATCATGGCCAGGTCGTTGCGGCGCTCCTGCAGCACCGACTCCACCACGTAGGCCAGGTCGATCTTCTCGTGCGACTGCCGCACCCGGCCGCTCTGGAAGCGCACGATCTGCTGGGCGTGCACGCCGCAATGCTTCAGCCGCTGGGCCGGCGTGGCCAGCACCTGGAACTCGGCGTCGCTCAGGCGGCCGCGCTGCACCAGCACCTCCAGGCCGCGCAGCAACCGGTCCACCGTTTCCAGGGCCTGGTCGGTCACCGCCACCACCAGCTCGGGCCAATGCTCGGCCATGCGCCAGTCGCCAGAGGGCGTCTGCGGCACAGCGGGCGGCGTTGCGTCGGAGGCCGAAGCCGTGGGGTGGGGGTCGGGCGTGGTCACGGGTGCATCGACGGGACCGAAGGGTCGATAAGAATGATTGCCCAGTGTACTGCTGCGGACACGGCTGACAAGACCCTGCGGGCACTTTTGCCACAATAGCACCATGCACACGCCCCCCGCCCCCTACCCCTTGTCGCGCCCGCGCCGCCTGCGCCGCGATGTGTTCACCCGCAACCTGGTGCGCGAACACCACCTCACGGTGCACGACCTGATCTACCCGGTGTTCGTGCTGGAAGGCGCGAACCGCCGCGAAGCGGTCGCCTCCATGCCCGGCGTCGAGCGCCTGAGCCTGGACCTGCTGCTGCCGGTGGCCCAGGAGTGCGTGGATTTGGGGATTCCGGTGATGGCGCTGTTCCCCGTCATCGACCAGTCGCTCAAGACCCCCGACGGCCGCGAGGCCCACAACCCCGACGGCCTCATCCCCCGGGTGGTGGCCGAACTCAAGGCCAAGGTGCCCGGCCTCGGCATCATGACCGACGTGGCGCTGGACCCCTACACCAGCCACGGCCAGGACGGCCTGCTCGACGAGCACAACTACATCCTCAACGACCCGACGGTCGAGGTGCTGGTGAAGCAGGCCCTGTGCCAGGCCGCGGCTGGCGTGGACATCGTCGCGCCCAGCGACATGATGGACGGCCGCATCGGCGCCATCCGCCAGGCGCTGGAGGCGCACGGCCACGTGCACACCCGCATCATGGCCTACAGCGCCAAGTACGCCAGCGCCTTCTATGGCCCCTTCCGCGACGCGGTGGGCAGCGCCGCCAACCTGGGCAAGGCCGACAAGAAGGTCTACCAGATGGACCCCGGCAACACCGACGAGGCCCTGCGCGAGGTGGCGCTGGACCTGGCCGAGGGCGCCGACATGGTGATGGTCAAGCCCGGCATGCCCTACCTGGACGTGGTGCGCCGCGTGAAAGACGAGTTCAAGGTGCCCACCTTCGCCTACCAGGTGAGCGGCGAATACGCCATGCTCAAGGCCGCGGCGCAGAACGGCTGGCTCGACCACGACGCGGTGATGATGGAAAGCCTGCTCGCCTTCAAGCGTGCCGGGGCCGATGGCGTGCTGACCTACTTCGCCCGCGACGCGGCGCGCCTGCTGCGCCAGGGCTGACGCGCGGTTGCCGGCGCCCATGCGCACCTTCCTTTTGCAGGGGCCGCAGGTCCGGGAGCTGCCGGGCTGGCCGGAGGCGCTGCCCGCAGACGGCTTTGTCTGGGTCGCCCTGGAGCAGGCGGAATTCGAGGCGCGCCAAGGCGACGTTCAGGCGGCCCTGCAGCGGCTGTGCGGCGCGGCCCTGGTCGACCTGCACGTGTCGGACCTGCTCAACCCCGCGCTGCCCTCCACCTTCGACAGCACCGAGCGCTACGACCTGCTGGTGTTCCGCCGGCTGGCCCAGGCCGCCGCAGCCGAACCCCCTTCCGAGCCCCAAGCGGGCGGGGCGCGCAAGCGGCAGCGGGGCGGCATGCCGGTGCTGCGCCGCATCGACACCCGCCCGGTGGGCCTGGTGCGCTTCGATCGCCTGCTGCTCACGGTGCACCCGACGGCGTGCGGCATCCTGGACGCCTACGCCGCCCGCCTGCTCGGGCTGTCCGGCCTGCCCCAGCACGAAGCCCGCGAGCCCGGCCGTAGCGCCCCGGTGCGCGCCATGCCCAGCAGCCCCGCCGACCTGATGCTGCGCCTGGTGGGCCAGATGGTGGACGCCTACCTCGAGCTGCGCCGCGAGCTCACCCGCCAGCTCGACCACTGGCAGGCCGAACTGCTCAACCCCCGCACCCGCTTCAGCAACTGGAGCAGCCTGCTGGACGCGCGGCTGGCCTTGCACCAGCTCGACGAGATCAGCGAGGACCAGCGCGTGGCCCTGCTGGACTGGACCGCCGCGCTGGCCGACTGGCCGGCCCCCGACACCCCGGCCGCGCGGCGCGAACGCGAGCTGCTGCAGGTGCGCAGCCGCGACGTGCTCGAGCACATCGAACGGGTGGTGCACCACGTGCGCCGGCTGGAGCAGAGTGCCGAAACGGCGGTGCAGATCCACTTTTCGGCCCAGAGCCACCGCACCAACGACATCATGCGCACCCTCACGGTGCTCACCGCCATCTTCCTGCCGCTCAACCTCATCGCCGGCATCTTCGGTATGAACTTCGAGTTCATCCCGCTGCTCCACGTCCGCGCCGGTTTCTGGCTGGCGCTGGTTGGCATGGGCGTCACCGCTGCGGGGCTGAGCGTGTATTTCTGGCGCAAGCGTTACCTGGAGCGCGGGCGCTGAGCGCGCCCTGCCGCAGACCGGTGCCACGACCGACAGGCGCGACAATACAGCCATGAAGCACCTCCAACCGAAAGAAGCCTGGGCCTGGTTGCAGGCCCACGCCGACGACCCGCCCGAGCAGGCGCCGCTGTTCGTTGACGTGCGCATGGAAATCGAGTCGCTCTATGTCGGTCGTCCGCCCGGCGTGGTCAACGTGCCCTGGTACGAATACCCCGACCTGCAGGCCGACGCGGCGCGCTTTGCGCGCCAGGTCGAGGCCGAAGCCGAGGGCAAGCAACGCCCCATCCTGCTGATCTGCCGCAGCGGCAAACGCACGCTGGAGGCCGGGCAGGCCCTGGAGGCGGCCGGCTTCACCGACGTGGCGCATGTGGTCCACGGCTTCGAGGGCGAACTCGACGAGCGCTTCCACCGCTCCACCGTCAACGGCTGGCGTTTCGAGGGGCTGCCCTGGGAACAGATGTGAGCAACGCCACCGCGGCCGCCTGCGCGGCGGTGCTGGCCGAGGTCTTCGGTTACGACCGCTTCCGCGGCCCGCAGGCTGACATCGTCGCGCACGTGGCCACGGGCGGTGACGCCCTGGTGCTCATGCCCACCGGCGGCGGCAAGTCGCTGTGCTACCAGATCCCGGCCATCGTGCGCCACCGCGCCGGGCAGGGGGTGGCCATTGTGGTGTCGCCGCTCATCGCGCTGATGCACGACCAGGTCGGGGCCTTGCTGGAGGCCGGCGTCGAAGCGGCGTACCTGAATTCCAGCCTGAGCAGCGACCAGGGCGCCGATGTGGAGCGCCGCCTCTTCCGTGGTGAGCTGACGCTGCTCTACGCCGCGCCCGAGCGGCTGACCACCCCGCGCTTCATGGCGCAGCTGCAGTCGCTCTACGAGCGCGGGCTGCTGAGCCTGTTCGCCATCGACGAGGCGCACTGCGTGAGCCAGTGGGGGCACGAC
>JAUWAE010000156.1 GCA_030602185.1 Comamonadaceae bacterium | reverse complement strand
GCGGGGCCGTAGCCCAGGTAGTGCCCGCGCCAGACCATGTTGCGCAGGTCGTCGTTCATTTTCTCGCCGGCGTCAAAAGGCAGCAGGCTGAGCTGCAGCCCCAGCTCGCGAGCGAGTGCGCGGGCCAGGCTGACATCCACGCCGCTGAGGTCCTGGCCCGGACCGTCAGAGTAAGGCGCGTTGTCCTTGTACACGGCGACCTTGAGGGTGCCGCTGGCCTTGACCTTGGGCAGGTCGGTCAATTCCTCGGCCCAGCTGGGCAGGCAGGCCGCGGCAAGAGCGGCCGGCAGTGCGGCAACCAGGGTGCGGCGGCCAAAGCCGGTCGCGACACGGGCCGGATCAGAGGACAGGGGGCGTCGGATGGGCATGGGGTCTCCTTGGCTCAATCGTTGGTGCGGCGCGTCTCCAGATAGGTCCGGATGGCCCAGATGGCTTCCTGCGTGAGTGTGCCTTCAAACGGTGGCATGTAGACGCGGCCGTCGCGGGTGCGGCC
The DNA here is from genome assembly GCA_030602185.1 of Comamonadaceae bacterium. Taxonomy (GTDB): domain Bacteria; phylum Pseudomonadota; class Gammaproteobacteria; order Burkholderiales; family Burkholderiaceae_C; genus JAUWAE01. Next base: position 5,320 of record JAUWAE010000156.1, on the reverse strand, counting down.
GCGGCGCACGGTGGCCATGTAGTAGTCGTCCATCTCCTTGAAGCAGGCGTTCTTCTTATCGACGTCGGCCAGGCCGGTGCAGTCGCGGTCGAATGTGCGCAGGTCGGGTGCTATGCCGCCCGAGATCGCTTCGAGTCCGTGGCAGCGCGCGCAGTTCTGGTTGTAGGCGGAGGTGCCGATACGCAATGCCTCGGTCTTGGCCGGGCCACTGCTGTAAGGGTTGCTCTCCAGCCACTTGCTGCCCAGTTGGGGCAGCGTGCTGGTGTCGACCGACTGCGGCACCACGTCGCCGTGCGCGAAGGCCGCGCTTGCGGCGATGGACAGGGTCAGGGCCGTGGCAGCGCGGCGCAGGAACAGGGAAGTGCGGGGGGTGGGCATGGGCCAAGTCTCCTTTGATGTGGGTTCCCGTGTCACTGGGCAATATGCGTGCCATCGAGCCAGACCGGGGGTCGACCGTTCGCCAGTGCGGCCTTTCGGGGCAGAACTGTTGCACCACTGACAGCGTGTGTTCCATGTTGTGACAGTGGCGTCCTCAGACCGGGTTCACGACCTGGGGTTTGCCCTGTGAGGCGGTGCTTGCCTGCGCCGACCGAGGGTTTTCCTGCACTGGCGAAGTCCTTGCATGTATTGAAGGCTCACTTGAACCACGGGACAATATGACACACGAAGACCGAAAAGACGATATGGGAGCAGAGCGGTCACCGCCACAGGCCCGCATCGATGCCACAGTGGTCGGTGATTGGGGGTGGAGTGCCGGGGCCACAGGAGACGAATACATGCCTGCGACGCAGACCCACGCGGCGGTGGACGCTGGCCACGCCGGATGGCCTGGCTTGCCTACGCACGACGAGCACCGGGCGCTGATCGACGAATCGCACCAGCGCAGCCGTGGGCATGGCCTGGATGTGAAGGAAAAGCCGGACTATTCCTGTCTGTCGCAGCGCCACTTTCACCAGGTGCTGGACGAGAACCGTTTCCTGTTCCAGCACGCTGCGCCGGTGATGGAGACGCTGTACGAGCAGATCGCCAACACCCACAGCATGGTGGTGCTCACCGGCACCGATGGCCTGATCCTGCACTCGCTGGGCGACAACGATTTCCTGGAGCGCGCCGCGAAGGTGGCGCTGGTGCCGGGGGTGGATTGGTCCGAAAAAAGCAAGGGCACCAACGCAGTGGGCACGGCACTGGTGGAAGAGCGGCCGGTGGTGGTGCACGGCAGCGAGCACTACCTGTTTGCCAACCACTTTCTGGCGTGTTCATGCACGCCCATCTTCGATCCCTACGGCAAGGTGGTGGGGGCGCTGGACGTGACCGGCGACGAGCGCAGCTACCACCACCACACCATGGCGCTGGTGCGCATGTCGGCGCAGATGATCGAAAACCAGATGTTCGGCAACGTGTTCCCCGACGCGGTCCGCATCCACTTCCATTCGCGCTCCGAGTTTTTGGGCACCCTGATGGAAGGCATCGTGGTGTTCAGCCAGGACGGGCGTTTTCTCTCGGCCAACCGCAGCGCCCAGTTCCAGCTCGGGCAATCGGTCAACAGCTTGCGGGCGCACACGTTTTCGTCGCTGTTCGGGCAGGCGATCTCCCAGTTCTTCGACCGCTTGCGCGGCTCGGCCGGCAAGCCGGTGATGTTGTGCCTGCACAACGGTGTGTCCGTCTGGTGCCAGGCGCGTTTGCGCCAGCCGCACCAGTGGGTGGTGCCCTCGGCGCTGGCAGTGACCGACGGTGGGGGAGCCGTGGAATCTGAAGCGGTGCGACCGGCGGCCCGCCGCTGGGAAAAGCCCACGGCCACGCCAGCGGCCACGCCGGTGGGGCGGCTGGCAGCGCGTGCGGGTCTGTCGGGCCTGCATTACCTTGATACGGGCGATCCGCAAGTTTCGGCGGTGCTGCGCAAGGTCCAGATGGTGCAGGGCAAGGGCATCCCGATCATGATCCTGGGCGAAACCGGTACCGGCAAGGACCTGCTCGCCCAGGCCATCCACAACGACTCGGACCGTGCCGAACAACCCTTCGTTTCGGTCAACTGCGCCTCGATTCCCGAAACGCTGATCGAGTCGGAGTTGTTCGGCTACGAGGAGGGCGCGTTCACCGGTGCCCGCCGCAAGGGCGCGGTGGGGAAGATCCTGCAAGCCAACGGCGGCACCTTGTTCCTCGACGAGATTGGCGACATGCCTACGCAGCTGCAGGCGCGGCTGCTGCGGGTGTTGCAGGAGCGCCGGGTCAACCCTTTGGGCTCCAACAAGGAGTACGAGGTGGACATCGCCATCGTGTGCGCCACCCACCGCAACCTGAAGGACCTTATCGGGCGCGGCCAGTTCCGCGAAGACCTGTACTACCGGCTCAATGGCTTGGTGGTGCGCCTGCCGGCCTTGCGAGACCGCACCGACTTCGAGGTGGTGGCCCGCAAGATCCTGGCGACTTTGTGCGAACGCGGTCATCAGATCGATATCTCGCCCGAGGTGATGGCGCTGTTCCAGCGCTACCACTGGCCCGGCAACTTCCGTCAGCTGCACAACCTGCTGCGCACGGCGGCGGCCATGGTGGGGTGTGACGGCTGCATCGGCATGGGCCATTTGCCCGACGATTTTCTGGACGAGGTGTGTGCCCCGGCGTCTTCCATGGACTCGCCACTGGCGCGGCAGGCGGCGTCGGCCCCGGTCGTGGTACCCACAGGCGGGCTGCCTGCGGTTGTGCCGACCGAGCGCCCCGACGCCCACAAGTTGGAGGACGTGGCGTTGCAGACCATGGCCGATGCACTGCGGCGTTGCCACGGCAACGTGTCGGCAGCTGCCAAAATGCTCGGGGTGTCGCGCAACACCATCTACCGCAAAAAGACGCAGTTACCGGACGACGTCTGGGGCGGTTGAGCCGCAGGGCGGGGTACCGCCGGCCATCCACAGCGGCTCGAGTTCCCGCCACGCGCGCTGGGCGTTGAACCCCTGCCGCTCGGCGTAGCCGGTCCAGCCGGCGTAGCGCGGCAGCACCAGGGTTTCGGCCTCGCTGGCCGACAGTCCCTGTTCCATTGCCGTCCAGACTGTCGCGGCCAGATCGCACAGGTAGGCCCGCGTCGTGGCTATGGCCTGGGGGCCGCTCACCTGCTGGCCGATGACCCAACGCGGTGCCAGCGCGGCCAGCCGGTCGAGCGCCGCGACCCAGCCGGCCAGGCTGCCTTGCGCCAGCTCGGGCAAGCGCTGCGCATAGACCAGCCCGCCCGCCACCAGCAGCCGCTGGTCGGCTTGCCAGAGTGTCAGGTCGCTGTGGGTGTGGGCGTCGCGTTCTTCCCCCACTAACCAGGGCAGGGTGGTCCAGCGCACGCGCTCGCCCGGCGCCAGCCGGTGGTTGGGCAGGACGATGCGCGTGCCTTGCAGCGCGGCAGCGCTGGCAGTGTGGGTGAGGTGGTCCAGACAATCGGGGCAGCGTTCCGCCATCTGCGCCTGGGTGCGCGCCGTGGCCAGCACCGGGACGTTGGGTGTGCCGGTGGCAGCATCGGCCCAGGCGGCGTTAGCCAGCACGTTTTCGGCGTGGGCGTGGGTGTTGACCAGCCGCACCACGCGCGCGTTGAGCTGGCAGCGCACCGCTTGGTCCAGCCGCTGGCCGTGGCGCAGGCTGGGCCCGGGATCGATGACGGTGGCGTGGCCGGGCTCACCGGCCCGCGGCTCCACCAGCACGGTGGCGGTGGCGACGTGCCCGCCATTGGCCGGATGGACTTCGGCGTTGTGCCCGGGCCAGACCCAGACGCCGGGAGCCACCGCCTGCAGCCTTGGGGCGCTGCGGCAGTCCAGGGCCGTTGCTGCGCCATGCCACGCCAGGGCCGCCGCCACCAGGCCCCACGACGCGCGGCGCAGGACTGGTTTCACGGTGCGGCCTGCGAAATGGCGGCCACGCAGGCCCGCAGGGCTGCCAGCACGCCAGGGTCGGTGCCCAGGTGACCGCCGGTGACCAGGTGCAGTTGGGAAGCTGCAGGCGCCAACGCGCGCCAACGGGCATGGGCGGTGCTGGCAATGCCGCGGGGGCAGACCGCATCAAGGCCCCCTTGCACCCATTGCACGCCGATACCGGCGCCTGCCGCACGGTCTAGCCAGCGCGTCCAGTCCCCGGGTGCCACCCCGCATCCACGGGCCAGGTAGTGCGCCTGGACGCGGTACTTGGGCCGCAGAGCAAGCAGTTGCCGCTGGCTGGGGGCGCGGGCGGTGAGCTGCCGCCGCTGGCGTTGCAGCGCCTGCCAGTGCTGGTGGGCTTGCAGGCGGTGTGGGTGGTCGGTCGCCGTCCGCGCCGAGCGCCGCGCGCCGGCCAGTGCCGCGTCCAGCTCCATGCCTTGCCACTGTGTCAGCACCCGCGCCTGTGTCACACCGAGTGCTCCACCGTGGAGCAGTTGAGACAGCCGGTGACACATCGGACGACCGCCCAGACCAGCGCGAAGGGGAGGGCGATCGGGCCAGAAGCGTTGGAACAGTCGGCGCACCGTCCCACCGTTGGCGTCGAAAGCGCCCCGCAGCACCAGGCTGCCCACCGAGGTCGGGTGGCTCGCCGCGTAGGCCAGGGCGAGCGTCGCCCCCCACGAGCCACCCAGCACGTGCCACTGGCGCAGGCCAAGGTGCAGGCGCAGTGCTTCGAGGTCGCGCACGAGGTGCCCCAGCGTGTTACTGCGTGTGCTGCCCCTGGGGCGGGAGGCGCCGCTGCCCCGCTGGTCTGGCAAGATCACCCGTTGGCGCTTGAGGTCAAAGGGTTGCGCCAGACCCAGGTTGCCCCCACTGCCTGGGCCGCCGTGCAACACCAGCCACACGTCGCGTGCGCCGCTGGGGCCGAGGGTCCGGTAGGCCATGCGTTGGCCGGCACCCAGATCGAGGTACCTCGGGGTTTGGAAGTCAGGGTAAATACGGGGGGCAGAAGTCACACGCGGTGGCACTTATATTGCATTATTCCACTCAAGCTGACGCCAGATGTGTGCCAGCTTACCACCCTTCCAACCAGGAGATACACCATGCAGTGGACCACCCCGAGCTTCACCGATCTGCGTTTCGGTTTCGAAATCACGATGTACATCGCCAACCGCTGAAACCCGCTGGCCTGCGGTGACGCAGGCCGGGTTCCAGGCAGGCGCATGCGGCGTTGAGTCGGGTGCGCCTGTTGTTTTTTGAGAGTGCTCTTACATGCGTTTGAAAGTGCTGGGTTCGTCCGCGGGCGGCGGGTTTCCGCAGTGGAACTGCAACTGCCCCAACTGTGCCGGCGTGCGCGCGGGCAGCGTGAATGCCCGACCGCGTACCCAGTCGTCGGTGGCGGTCAGCGTCAACGGCGTCGATTGGCTGCTGGTCAA
>JAUWAE010000214.1 GCA_030602185.1 Comamonadaceae bacterium | reverse complement strand
CACTTCCGGGCCCAGGTCTTCCACCACCACCCCCGGCAGATCGGGCGGCGCGCCGTAGGCGATGTTGACGTCCACGTCCGACCGCCTGGCGAAATCCACCGGATCGGGGCCCGACGACAGGCGGATGGCCGGCGACGGGTGCGCCTGCATGAACTGGGGCAGCCGCGGGCCCAGCCACTTGGCCGCAAAACTGGGGGTGCAATGAACCGCCAGGTGCGACCGGCCGGCCACCGGCCGCAGCACCGCAAAGGCCTCGTGCACCGCGTCGAGGGCCGGCGCCAATTCGGCCAACAAGCGCCGCCCGTCCTCGGTGAGCGACAAACGGCGCGGCGCCCGCACGAACAGGCGGCAGCGGCACCAGGTCTCCAGGTTCTTGACCTGGTGGCTCACGGCCGACGGCGTCAGGTGCAGCTCCTGGGCGGCGGCCTGAAAGCTCACGTGGCGGGCGGCCGCCTCGAAGGCGATCACGGCAGACATCGGCGGTAACTGGCGCATGACCCGGATGGTACATGAATGAAATTCACCCTTAGCCAAAAAAAGATCGTTTGTCCTTGATTTGCCTCAAAGCAACAATCGCCGAGCACCAACCCAAGGAGACCCACGTGCTCGACAAAACAAAACGCATCTCGATCTACCAGCCCGAACAGCCCGGTCTGATCTTTCCCGAAATCCCGGAGTTCAAGTCGGTCGACCAGGAGCGCACGCACCGCAAGCAGCGGCTGGTGGCCGCCTGCCGCGCCTTCGCGCTGGAAGGGTTTGACTACGGCTTCGCCGGCCATCTCACGGTGCGCGACCCCGAGCACCCGGAGCTGTACTGGACCAACCCGATGGCGGTCCACTTCGCCCAGGTGAACCTGTCCAACCTGATCTTGGTCGACCACGACGGGCGGGTGCGCGAAGGCGACTACGCGGTCAACCGCGCCGGCTTTGTGCTGCATGCTGCCGTGCACGAAGCCCATCCCGACATCATGGCCATGTGCCACGCCCACACGGTGTACGGCACCGCGTTCGCGGCCCTGGGTCGCCCGCTGGAGCCCATCTCCCAGGACGCCGCCGCTTTCTTTGAAGACCATGTGGTCATCAAGAGCGAAGCCGGGCAGGTGGCCGTGGAACAGAAGGCCGGCCCCAAGGTCGCCGACTGGTTCAAGGACGTCAAAGCGGCCATCCACCAGAACCATGGCCTGCTGACGGCGAGCCGCCACAGCATCGAATCGGCCGCCTTCTGGTTCATCGCCCTCGAGCGCTGCTGCCGCCAGCAGCTGCTGGTGGAAGCCACGGGCACCAAGCCCGTGCTGGTGTCGGAGCAGCGTTCGCGCTACAGCCGCGAGCACGTGGGCAGCGACTACATCGGCTGGCTGCACTTCCAGCCCATCTGGGACCACCTGGTGCGCACCCAGCCCGACATGTTCGCCTGAGCGAACGCCCGGGCGTTCACCAGAGGCGCCCCATCACGGGACGTTGGCCTTCCAGGCGCGGATGGCAGGCAGGGACTGCAGGTAGTGGTAGGCCAGCTGGGGATCGTCGTACCGGTGGACCGCACCGACCGGGCAGGCCGTGCGCGCGAGGCAACGGTCCTGACAGGCCGAGCCGGGCTGCAAGCGGTACTCGACGCAGGCCCGCAAACCGGCTGCAGCAGGCGGTCGGGTATCGACACCCTGGGCACCCCGGGCACCGATGGGCGACAGGGCCTGTGCCGGACAGGCCGCCACACATGGCTGCCCGCTGCAGTCCAGGCAGGGCGACGGCAGGGCGCGCCTCGGGGTAAGGGGCAAGACGGTGTCGGCCAGCACCACGGCCCGGTAGGCAAACCAGCTGCCCCACTCGGCATCCACCCCCACCCAGAACGGCGACGGATGGTGCCAGCCGGCCAGCTCACCCAAGCGCTGCAGGCCCACGGTGCGTGGGCCCGGGAACACCTGCACCCAGGCATGGCCGGCCAGCGGCCCGTTCATCCAGGCCCGTACACATTCGCCCACGAAGGTGTCCACCGGGTCACTGCCGTGCCATCCGCGCGCCTGCAGCGCTGTCCAGAACCCCCGCCCCTGGTGGCCGATCAGGATCAGCTGGCGGTAACTGGCCCGCTCCTGCGGAGTGAGCGCCAGCGAGGCCTGCACGTCGGCCGGCAGACTGGCAAGGTCCAGCACCGCGTGCAGCGACAGCCCCTGGGCGGTCAGCGGCGCGAACACCCCGCTCATGCCGCCCCCATCTCCAGGGGAATGGTCACCGGGCCGTCGTTGACCAGGTGCACCTGCATGTCGGCAGCGAATTCGCCGGTCGCCACCTGCGGGTGCTGGCGGCGCGCCTGGGCGACAAAATGCTCGTACAGCCGCCGACCTTCATCGGGCGCCGCGGCACCGGTGAAACTGGGCCGGTTACCGCCCGACACGTCCGCCGCCAGAGTGAACTGGCTCACCACCAGCAAGCCACCGGCCACGTCCTGTACGCTGCGGTTCATCTTGCCGGCTTCGTCGGCAAAGACACGCAGTTTCAGCACCTTGGCCAGCAGCCGGTCGGCCACCGCGTCGGTGTCACCGCGCTCGGCGCACAGCAGCACCAGCAGGCCCGGCCCGATCTGGCCGATCACCTGGCCCGCCACCTCCACCCGTGCCTCGCGCACGCGTTGCAGCACCGCTTTCATTTCAGGTCGCTTTCATCGCCAAAGTGGGCTTCCACGTTGTGGGGCAACAGCTGGATGGTGGCCCGAAGGCCGGGCACGGCGCTCATCAGAGCCTGCTCGACGCTGACCCGCAGCGCCGCGGCCCGCCCCAGCGACCAGTTGCCGGGCATGTGCATGTGCACGTCCACGAAACAGCGGTGTCCCGCCTTGCGGGTGTGCAAGTGGTCAAAGCGCACGATCGCGGCCTCACCGCGCCGGTGCTCAAACTGCTGCAGCGTGGCCTGGATGGTCGCCTGCACCTCGGCGTCCACCGCCTCGTCCATCAGCCCCTGGGCCGACTGCCACACCAGCCGCCCGCCCTCGCGCAGGATGTTCAGCGCCACCCCGATGGCCACCAGCGCGTCCAGCCAGAGCCAGCCGGTCAGCATCACCAGCACCAGCCCGGCCACCACGCCCACCGAAGTCCAGACGTCGGTAAACAGGTGGCGGGCATCGCCTTCCAGCGCCATGGAGCGGTGCACCCGGGCCGCCTGCAACATCACCCAGGCCAGCAAGCCATTGAGCACCGAGCTGGCGATCGACAGCCCCAGGCCCCAGTTCAGCTGTTCCAGCGGCTGGGGAGTGACCAGCCGGCTCACCGCCGCCCACACGATGCCCAGCGCGGCCACGATGATCAGCACCCCCTCGAACCCGGAGGAAAAGTATTCGGCCTTGTGGTGGCCGTAAGGATGGTCCTCGTCGGCCGGGCGCGCCGCCACCGTCACCATCATGAGCCCGAACACCGCACCCGCCAGGTTCACCAGCGACTCCATCGCGTCCGACAGCAGGCCGACCGAATCGGTGACCCACCACGCGGCGGTTTTGAGCGCGATGGTGACCAGCGCCACTGCCACCGACACCATCAGCAGGCGCTGCGGCGTGAGGCGTTCGAGCAGGTGCTGGTTCACGCCAGCGTCACCCGGGCGAACTTGCGCTTGCCCACCTGCACCACATAGGTGCCGGCCGCGAGCTTGAGGCCTTTGTCACTGACCACCGAGCCATCGACCCGCACCCCGCCACCGTCGATGAGGCGGTTGGCCTCGCTGGTGGACGGCGCCAGGTTGGCCTGCTTGAGCAGTGCGCCAATGCCCAGCGGCGCCCCACCCTCGGCGAGCCCCAGCGCCAGCTCGGGAATCTCGTCCGGCACCCCACCCTTGCTTCGGTTGATGAAGTCCTGCTCGGCCGCGTCTGCCGCCGCCGCGCTGTGGAAACGCGCGGTGATTTCCTTGGCCAGCGCCACCTTCGCGTCCTTGGGGTTGGCGCCCTGGGCCACGGCGGCCTTCAGCGCCTCGATTTCGGCCTCGGACTTGAACGACAGCAGCGTGTACCAGCGCCACATCAGCGTGTC
>JAUWAE010000087.1 GCA_030602185.1 Comamonadaceae bacterium | reverse complement strand
GTAGGCCATGCTCAGGTCGGCGCGGCGCTGGTCGGGCTGGTCAAACAGCGCGCCCTCGCGCAACAGCTTGCCTTTGTTGAACCGGCCGTGCGGGTCCACCTTCTGCTTGTAGCCAGTGAAGGGGGCCAGTTCCTCGTCGGTGAGGTACTGCAGCTTGGTGATGCCAATGCCATGCTCGCCCGAGATCACGCCGTCGAGGCTGCGCGCCAGCACCATGATGCGGTCCACCGCCTCGTGCGCGGTCTGCAGCATCTCGTAGTCGTCGCTGTTGACCGGGATGTTGGTGTGCACGTTGCCGTCGCCGGCGTGCATGTGCAGCGCCACCCACACCCGGCCCTTGAGCACCCGCTTGTGGATGGCCTTGCACTCTTCCAGCACCGGCGCAAAGACGCTGCCGGTGAAGATGTCGCGCAGCGGCTCGCGGATCTGGGTTTTCCAGCTCGCGCGCAGGGAGTAGTCCTGCAGCTGTTCGAAGAAGGTGCGGCCGGTGTCGGGCTGGGTCACGTCCAGGCCGTCCATCCACTGCTGCCACTGGGCCCGCACGCCACGGATGACATCCAGCGCCCGGTCGATGTGCTCCTGCACCGTGTCGGGGCCCGGCATTTCGCCGGCCTCTTCCACCTTGCCCAGGGGCAGGCTGCCACGCTGGAAAAAGGCTTCGAGTTCGTTCGCCAGCTTGACCTTGTTGCGCAGGCTGAGCTCGATGTTGATGCGCTCAATGCCCAGGGTGTACTCGCCCATGCGCGGCAGCGGGATCACCACGTCTTCGTTCACCTTGAAGGCGTTGGTGTGCTTGCTGATGGCGGCGGTTTTCTTGCGGTCGGCCCAGAACTTCTTGCGCGCCTCGGGGCTGACGGCGGTGAAACCCTCGCCGGCACGGCCGTTGGCCAGGCGCACCACCTCGCTGGCGGCGCGGGCCACGGCATCCGGGTCGTCGCCCACGATGTCGCCGATCAGCACCATCTTGGGAAAGCCGCCGCGCTTGCTCTTGGTGGAATAGCCCACGGCGCGCAGGTAGCGGTCGTCCAGGTGCTCCAGGCCAGCCAGCAGGGTGCCCGAGCGTTTCTGCTCGGCGAACATGTAGTCCTTGATCTCGACGATCGAGGGCACGGCGTCCTTGGGGTTGCCGAAAAACTCCAGGCACACCGTGCGAGTGTGCTCGGGCATGCGGTGCACCACCCAGCGCGCGCTGGTGATGAGGCCGTCACAGCCCTCCTTCTGCACACCGGGCAGACCGCTCAGGAACTTGTCGGTCACGTCCTTGCCCAGGCCTTCCTTGCGGAAGGTCTTGCCAGGGATGTCGAGGCGTTCGGTGCGCAGCAGCGTCTTGCCGTCGGCCTGGAAATACTGCAGCTCGAAGCTGGCGACTTCGGCGTCGTGGATCTTGCCGAGGTTGTGGCCCACGCGGGTCACGGTCAACCATTCGGCGTCGGGCGTGACCATGCGCCAGCTGGCCAGGTTGTCGAGCGCGGTGCCCCACAGCACGGCCTTCTTGCCACCGGCGTTCATGGCGATGTTGCCGCCCACGCAGGACGCCTCGGCACTGGTCGGGTCCACCGCGAACACGTAACCGGCGCGCTCGGCGGCGTCGGCCACGCGTTGCGTCACTACCCCCGCTTCGGTCCAGATGGTGGGCACCTTGTGGTCCAGCCCCGGCAGGTCGATCAGTTCGACCTCGGTCATGGACTCGAGCTTTTCGGTGTTGATGACCACGCTCTTCCAAGTGAGCGGAATGGCGCCGCCGGTGTAACCGGTGCCACCCCCACGCGGGATGATGGTCAGGTCGAGTTCGATGCAGGCTTTCACCAGGCCCGCCATTTCGGCTTCGGTGTCGGGGCACAGCACCACAAAGGGGTACTCCACGCGCCAGTCGGTGGCGTCGGTCACGTGGCTGACGCGGCTCAGGCCGTCAAACTTGATGTTGTCTTTGGCCGTGTGGCGGCGCAGGGTTTTGGCCACGCGCTGGCGCAGGGCCGCCATGTCGTCGAACAGGCGGGCGAATTCGCGCACGGCCTGCTGGGCGGCGGCCAGCAATTCCCCTACCAGGGCATCGCGCTCGCCGTCTTCCTGCGGACGGCGGCGCTTTTCCACCTCGCCCAGCCGGTGGTGCAAGGCCTCGACCAGCGCAGCGCGGCGCTTGGGGTTGTCCAGCAGGTCGTCGTGCAGGTAGGGGTTGCGCTGCACCACCCAGATGTCACCCAGCACCTCGTAGAGCATGCGGGCCGAACGGCCGGTGTGGCGCTCCTGGCGCAGCTGGTTCAACACATCCCAGGCCCGGGAGCCCAGCAAACGGATGACGATTTCGCGATCGGAAAACGAGGTGTAGTTGTACGGGATCTCGCGCAGGCGCGGCGCATCCGGGGCGGCGTCAAGCAGGTGCTGGATCGGGGTGGGTGCGTTCATCGTCGGGACATTCACAGCCGGGGCAGGGTGGGTGATGTTACCGCAGCGCAACATGCGCGACGGTGGTGCCCCGGCATGGCATCACTCGCGTCAGGGCTTCGGGGTCAACGACATCGCCGCCCCGCGTCCGCGCCACTCAGCGCCGGGACTGAAGCCAGGCAGCGGCCGTACCCACCACCAGCACCAGGGCGGCGTAGGTCAGCATCTTGCCGTCGCGGCCCCAGTAGGCCAGCCCGGCCGCCAGCACCGCCACCCCGAGCCCACACAGCACCATCCAGGCCCGCCACAACCGGCGCGCCGCCGACCCGCGCAACGCCAGGCCGCGCCAGCCCACCACCCCCGGTACCAGCAGGGTGGCCAGAGCCACGGCGGGCCAGACGAAATTGCCAAGGTGGACGAGGAAAGCCCAAGGGTGCATGGACGGGGCCCCGACCCGGGGCCGTGCGAGGATGGGGCGTCGATTTTATAATCGGGCGCTTATGGCAGTCTGGGCGCTCGGCATCAACCATCAGACCGCTCCGCTCGACCTGCGGGGCCGGTTCGCGTTCGCGCTCGACCAGGTGCCGCCCACGCTGCAACGTTTCCGCGCGAGCCTGGCCCGGGAGCCAGAGGCCACGCTGCTGTCGACCTGCAACCGCACCGAGATCTATTGCGCGTCCGACGAGCTCGCGATCGAGCCCACCGTGCACTGGCTCGCCCACACCGGCGGCGTGAGCCCGCAAGACCTGCTGGACCACGCCTATGTGCTGCGGGAGGGCGAAGCCGCCCGCCACGCCTTCCGCGTCGCCAGCGGACTCGACAGCATGGTGCTGGGCGAGGCCCAGATCCTGGGGCAGATGAAAGACGCCGTGCGCGCCGCCGACGCCGCCGGGGCCCTGGGCACCACCCTGCACCAGCTGTTCCAGCGCTCGTTTTCGGTGGCCAAGCAGGTGCGCAGCAGCACGGAGATCGGCGCCCACTCCATCAGCATGACGGCTGCCGCCGTGCGCCTGGCCGGCCAGCTGTTCGAGAACCTGCAGGACATCCGCGTGCTGTTCGTGGGCGCCGGAGAAATGATCGAGCTGGCCGCCACCCACTTCGCCGCCAAACACCCCAAGGGCATGGCAATTGCCAACCGCACGCTGGAACGCGGCGAGAAGCTGGCCAGCCGCTTCGGCGCCGAAGTCATGCGCCTGGCCGACCTGCCCGACCGCCTGCATGAATTCGACGCCGTCATCAGCTGCACCGCCTCGACCCTGCCGCTGATCGGCCTGGGGGCGGTGGAGCGCGCCCTGAAAAAACGCCGCCACCGCCCCATGTTCATGGTGGACCTCGCGGTGCCCCGCGACATCGAGGTCGAAGTCAAGGGCCTGGACGACGTGTACCTGTACACGGTGGACGACCTCGCCAGCGTGGTGCAGACCGGCAAGGACCAGCGCCAGGCGGCCGTGGCCCAGGCCGAAGCCATCATCGACGCCGGGGTGGAGAGCTTCATGCACTGGCTCAGCCAGCGCGACCCGCGCGCCGGGGTGGTCGGGCTGATCCGGGACCTCAATGCCCAGGCCGACGCCTGGCGCAGCGCCGAGATCGCCCGCGCCCGCAAGCTGCTGGCCAAAGGCGAGGACGTGGACGCTGTGCTCGACGCGCTGGCCCGCGGCCTGACCCAGAAAATGCTGCATGGGGCGCTGGCCGAGCTGCACGCCGGCGACGAACGCAGCCGCCAAGCCACCGCCGACACCGTTTCGCGCCTGTTCCTGCGGGGCAAGGCGCACCCATGAAGGCCTTCATCCGCGAAACCCTGGAACGCCAGCGGCTGCGCCTGCACGAACTCGACGCGCTGCTCAGCGCGCCCGACGCGGTCGATGACCTGGACCGTTTCCGCCAGCTGACACGCGAGCACGCCGACACCGACGCCGTGGTGCAGCCCTACCTGCGCTACCTGCAGCGCGAAACCGACCGCCGCGAGGCCGAGGCCATGGCCCAGGACAGCGACAGCGAGCTGGCCGCGATGGCCCGGGAGGAAATCGCCCAGGCCGACAGCGAACTCGCGGCCCTGGAGACCGAACTGCAGGCCTTGCTGGTGCCGAAAGACCCCGACGACGACCGCCACGCCTTCCTGGAGATCCGCGCCGGCACCGGGGGCGACGAGGCCGCCCTGTTCGCCGGCGACCTGACCCGCATGTACACCCGCTACGCCGAACGCCAGGGCTGGCGCGTGGAAACCGTGAGTGCCTCCCCGGCCGAACTCGGCGGCTACAAGGAAGTGGTGCTGCGTGTGGCGGGCCCACGCGCCTACGGCACGCTGCGTTTCGAGTCGGGTGGCCACCGCGTCCAGCGCGTGCCAGCCACCGAAAGCCAGGGCCGCATCCACACCAGCGCCTGCACCGTGGCCGTGATGCCCGAGCCCGACGAGGCAGAGGCGGTGCAACTCAACCCGGCCGATCTGCGCATCGACACCTTCCGCGCCAGTGGCGCCGGCGGCCAGCACATCAACAAGACCGACTCGGCCGTGCGCGTCGTGCACCTGCCCACCGGACTGGTTGCCGAATGCCAGGACGGCCGCAGCCAGCACAGCAACAAGGCCAAAGCGCTACAGGTGCTGCAGGCCCGCCTGCAGGAAAAGGAACGGCGCGAACGCGAGGCCAAGGAAGCGGCCGAACGCAAGGGGCTGATCGGCAGCGGCGACCGCAGCGACCGCATCCGCACCTACAACTTCCCGCAAGGCCGACTGACCGACCACCGCATCAACCTCACGCTCTACAAGCTCGCGCTGGTGATGGAAGGCGACCTCGACGAGGTGGTGCACGCCCTGCAACTGGCGCGCGGCGCCGAACTGCTGGCCGAGCTGGAACAACAGGCCGACCAGAACGCCCGCGGCGCCCTGGCGTGAACGGCAGATTGCCATGAACCCGGCGACATCCGGCAAGGCCACGGTGGCCGAAGCGCTGCGCGCGGGGCTGGCATCGGGCCTGCCCAGGCTGGAAGCCGAATGGCTGCTGCTGCATGCGCTGGGCCATGGCGAGGCCGGGCGCGCCTGGCTGATCGCCCACGACACCGACCCGCTCGACACCGATGCCCTCGCCCGCTACCAGGGCCTGTGCGCGCGCCGGCAGCAGGGCGAGCCGGTGGCCTACCTGCTCGGCCAGCGTGGCTTCCACGGACTGACGCTGCTGGTGGACGCCCGCGTGCTCGACCCCCGGCCCGACACCGAAACCCTGGTCGACTGGGCGCTGGAGGTGCTGCACGACCGGCCGACCCCCGCCGTGCTGGACCTGGGCACCGGCAGCGGGGCGATCGCCCTGGCCGTGCAATACCGCCGACCCGACGCCCGCGTCTGGGCGCTGGACGCCAGCGCCGACGCCCTGGACGTGGCCCGCGCCAACGCGTCCCGGCTCGACCTGCCGGTGAGTTTCGCGCAGGGCCACTGGCTGCGCGGCTGGCCGCCCACCGCCAGCGAGTCGGCGCCCACCCGGTTCGACCTCATCGTCAGCAACCCGCCCTACATCCGTGCCGACGACCCGCACCTGGCAGGGCTGACCCACGAACCCCTGAGCGCCCTGGCCAGCGGCCCCGACGGCCTGGACGACCTGCGGGAAATCGTTGCCACCGCGGGCGGCCACCTGAAGCCCGGCGGCTGGCTGTTGCTCGAACACGGCTGGGACCAGGCGGACGCCGTCGCCGCCCTGCTCTCGGCCCAGGGTTACGCCGACGTGGCCCACCGGCTCGACCTCGGTGGCCACCGCCGCTGCACCGGCGGGCGTTGGCCCGACACACCTCATCCCAACAGGGACACGCCGGTGCAGGGATAATGTCACCTCACGATTTGGACATACACCCCATGAGCGACACCCAGCAACGCATCGACCAACTGGTCAAATCCCACGAGATCGTGCTCTTCATGAAAGGCACGGCGAGCTTCCCCATGTGCGGTTTCTCGGGCCGCGCGGTACAGATCCTCAAGGCCTGCGGCGTGGACCCGCGTGGTCTGGCCACCGTCAACGTGCTGGAAGACCCCGAAATCCGTCAGGGCATCAAGGAATACAGCAACTGGCCGACCATCCCGCAGCTGTACGTCAAGGGCGAGTTCGTCGGCGGCTCCGACATCATGATGGAGATGTACGAGTCGGGCGAGCTCCAGCAGCTGCTGGGCGGCGACGCCGCCTGACGTGACCGGGCCCGGAGGTGATGCGGGGACGCAACACCTCCACCGGCTCAGGCGCCATCGGGGGAGGCACCCTTGAACCCTGGCACGCCGTATGCTTCAATGAAAGCACCGTGTCTTGAAGGAGCCCCCGATGAGCAGCACCAGCCTCACCGTCCCCTCCCTCGGGCTGCCGATTGCCCGCATGCGCAGCGTCTTCCGCGCCGACGACGTGGAGCGCCAGCTGGCCAAGCTCCAGGGCCATGCCAATGAGCGCGAGCACGAGGGCCTGCGCAGCGTCTACGAGCGCATGCTGGAACGCGGCCCGCAACGCTTCGCTGTCAAACCCTCGAGCGTGCCCGACATGGCCCCGCTGTACGGCCAGCTGCCCAATTTTGGTGAAGTGCTCGACGACGTGAAGCGCCACGTCGCACTGAGCCAGGACAGCCAGGACAACCTCGAACTCACCCCCATGCTGCTGCTCGGGCCGCCAGGCGTGGGCAAGACCCACTTCGCCCACAAGCTGGCTGAGCTGCTGGGCACCACCATGAGCCTGGTGCCCATGAGCTCAATGACCGCCGGCTGGTTGCTGTCGGGCTCCTCGTCGCAATGGAAGGGCGCCAAACCCGGCAAGGTGTTCGAGGCGCTGGTGGACGGCCAGTACGCCAACCCGGTGATGGTGGTCGACGAGATCGACAAGGCCAGCGCCGACGCCCAGTACGACCCGCTCGGGGCCCTTTACAGCCTGCTGGAACACGACACCGCGCAGCGCTTTGTGGACGAGTACGCCGAGGTGCCGATCGACGCCAGCCAAGTCATCTGGATCACCACCGCCAACGACGAGCGCGCCATCCCCGAACCCATCCTCAACCGGATGAACGTGTTCCAGATCGAGCCGCCCAGCCCGGAGGCCGCGCGGCAGATTGCCCGGCAGATTTACCAGGGGCTGCGCGACGAGCACGACTGGGGCCGGCGCTTTGCCGACGAGCCGGCGGGCGACGTGCTCGACCAGCTCGCCACCCTGGCGCCGCGCGAGATGCGGCGGGCCCTGATGACCGGCTTTGGCAACGCGCGGCTGGACCGGCGCGACGCCATCGAGGTGAGGGACCTGCCGCGGGCCGGCAGCGGCAAAGCGCGGATCGGCTTCCTGCAGTAACGCGCCGTCAAGGGCAGCCGCCACCCTGCGCCGGGTCGAGGTGTGGCATCAGGATCGGGCCCATGGCCCGCAGGATCTGCACCGGCAGGCCTGAGGTGAACCGGTGGCGGGCCGCCTCGGGACCGACCACGTAGGCGGTCAGGCTGCCGAAGTGGCGCGGCCCGAGGTAGAACACGAAGGTGGCGGTGCGGTTGAGGGCATAGGCGCTGCGCCCGCCGATGACGACCCGGTTGTCACCGGTGCCGGTCTTGCCGCCGGGCGACAGGTCGTCGCCGGCCTGGGTGCGAAAGCTGCCGGCCAACCGGCGTGCGGTGCCCCGCTCCACCACCTCCGACAGGGCGCGCCGCAGCGCCGCCGCCACTTCGGGCGCCATCACCCGCTCGCCTTCGGCCGGCAGCGGCGCATAGGCCGTCTCCCAGGGGGTATCGGCGGCCAGCCGGAGGTCGGTGATGCGCCGCTGCGGCCAACGCACCCCATCGTTGAGGATGATGCCCATGAGCTCGACCAGCGCCGCCGGCCGATCGCCCGAACTGCCCAGGGCCGTGGCCAGCGACGGCACCAGTTGCCCGAATGGGTAGCCCAGGCGCGCCCAGCGGCGGTGAATTTCGCCGAAGGCCTCGACCTCCAGCATGGTCTGGATGCGGCTGTCCTGCGCGTTCTTGGCGCGGGTCTGGAACAACCAGCGGTACACCGCCTGGCGCTCGGTGCGGCTGGCCGCCAGGGCGTCGGCCAGGGTCGCGTCGGGCCGGCGCAGGCGGTAGGTCACCAGCCACAGCTCGAGCGGGTGCAGCCGGGCCACAAAGCCGCGGTCGGGCAGGTCGATGGCGTCGGGCGCGTAGCGCTGGTGCAGCTGGATCACGCGCGCCGCCCCCGGCGCCCGGTCGCCCAAGCGGTCGGACAGGAACACCGCCAGCGCTTGCGGCGAGGCGTCGGGCTCCAGGTAGCGGAACACCGCGGCCAGCCGGTCGGGCGAATTGCCCAGGCCGTCGAACAGCATGGCGCGCCATTCTTCGGGCGTGTGCTGCTCGGTCTTGCGCCAGAAGCGGCGCAGAAAGGTCTGGCCTTCGCGGTCGGCGAAGCGGGCCAGGTAGTCGCCGCGCCGCGGGTCGCTGGAATCCTCGAGCAGGCGCGCGGTGCTGCCCGGCACCTGGTACATGGTGTGGCGCACCACCTCGCGCATCAGCCGCACGAAGGGCAGGTTGATGGAGGCCTGCATCGCCTCGCGCAAGGTGGGCTGGCGGCTATCGTCGTCGCGGTTGAAGTTGCCGAAGGTGTGGACGCCCCCCCCGGTGAAGAAGGTTTCGGCCGGGCTGGCGGAAAAGCGCCGCTCCAGGGCGGCTTCGAGCATGGCGCTCAGGCTGCGATCGTCGGCCGTGGCGAGGTACTCCACGGCCCAGCGCCCCAGGGTGTCCTGGCGGTCCACCGCCAGGGCGCGCAGTTCGGCCGGTGGCAACGGCGACAGGCGCTCGTGCTGCTCGGCCACCAGCTCGAGGTAGGTGGCCAGCACCCGCAGCTTGGCGGTGGAGCCCAGTTCGAGCTTGCTGCCCTCGTTGATGTCGAGCGGCTGGCCGGTGGTGTCGGTCTGCACACGCACGAGGTTGCCGTGTGGCGTATGCTCCCAGAGCGTGAAGCTGTACCGCACGTCGGCCATGCTGGTCGGCTGCAGCATCCGCTCCCCCATCAGCCCCTGTGCACGCGCGAAGGCGGGGTCGGCCAGGCTCTCCAGGTAGCCGGACACGGCCGCCTGCAGCGGGCCGTGCAAGGTAGCGCCCAGCTCGGCGTCGAGGCGGTCCAGGCTGTAGAGGGAGGTGCCCAGCAGGCCGGCCAGGCGGTTGCGCACCGCCACGGTGCCCTTGCCTGCTTGCACCGGTGCCAGCGGCGGGTTGCGGGCCATGTCGCGGAAAGCCAGCGGCTCGGCCAGCGCGGCATCGCGCCAGTCAGGGGGGATCAGGCCTTCGGCGGCCATCAGGCGCAGGTAGGCGTCGGTGGTGGCGTTGAGGTCCTGGCGGCCCTGCCCCCGGTTCCACGAGGGGCGACGGTGCGCTATCATCAATGCGACGGCCTGGCGCAACACCCGGCCACGCGCGGCCGTATCGACAGGGCCCGGGGCCAGCGAGGCCTGGGCGTCGGCCAGC
>JAUWAE010000036.1 GCA_030602185.1 Comamonadaceae bacterium | reverse complement strand
GTGCAGTGCGAGTTGCAGCGCGACCTCACCGGCCGCATCGACGCCGCCGAGCGCCAGCAGATCGCCAAGGAACTGCAGCACCACATCAAGACCATCATCGGCATTTCCACCAAGGTCACCGTGATGGACGCCGACAGCATTCCCCGCACCCAGACCGGCAAGGCCCGGCGGGTGGTGGACAACCGCCCCAAGCAAGTCTGATTTTTTCCAGGAGAGCCGCCATGTACACGCAATCCTTCAGTGTGCCGGACGACGCCGGCAAGACCGTCCAGCCGCTCAAGGCCACCGAGCCGCCCGAGTTGATGGCCAAATTCGACGAGCGCATCGACGCCGACGGCCGCATCGAGCCGCAGGACTGGATGCCCGAGGCTTACCGCAAGACCCTGGTACGCCAGATCAGCCAGCACGCGCACAGCGAAATCGTCGGCATGTTGCCCGAAGGCAACTGGATTTCCCGCGCGCCCAGCCTCAAGCGCAAGGCCATCCTGATCGCCAAGGTGCAGGACGAGGGTGGCCACGGCCTCTACCTGTACAGCGCCGCCGAAACCCTGGGCACCAGCCGCGACCAGATGCTGGATGCGCTGCACAGCGGCAAGGCCAAGTACAGCTCCATCTTCAACTACCCCACCCTCAACTGGGCCGATGTGGGCGTGATCGGCTGGCTGGTGGATGGCGCGGCCATCATGAACCAGATCCCGCTGTGCCGCTGCAGCTACGGCCCCTACGCCCGTGCCATGGTGCGCGTGTGCAAGGAAGAGAGCTTCCACCAGCGCCAGGGCTACGAGGCCCTGCTGGTGATGATGAAGGGCACCCAGGCGCAGAAAGACATGGTGCAGGACGCCGTGAACCGCTGGTGGTGGAAGTGCCTGGCCATGTTCGGACCGCCCGACGCCGACAGCCCCAACAGCGCGCAAGGCATGCGCTGGGGCATCAAGCGCATTTCCAACGACGACCTGCGCCAGAAGTTCGTGGACGCCACCGTGCCGCAGGCCAAGGTGCTGGGCGTGACCCTGCCCGACCCCGACCTGAAGTGGAACGAAGCGCGCGGCCACTACGACTACGGCCAGATCGACTGGGACGAGTTCTGGAACACCGTCAACGGCCACGGCCCGATGAACAAGCAGCGCCTGGCCACCCGGGTGAAAGCCCACAACGACGGCCAGTGGGTGCGCGACGCCGCCCTGGCCCACGCCCGCAAACAGCAACAACGTGCCCTGAAGGAGGCCGCATGACCACCGCCACCCCCGCCACCACCCCGGCACTCAAAGACTGGCCCCTGTGGGAAGTGTTCGTCCGCAGCAAGCAGGGCCTGGAGCACAAGCACTGCGGCAGCCTGCACGCCTCCGACGCGCAGCACGCCCTGCAGATGGCGCGTGACGTCTACACCCGCCGCCAGGAAGGCGTGAGCATCTGGGTGGTGCCGTCCAAGGCCATCACCGCCAGCGCGCCCGACGAAAAGGGCGAGTTCTTCGAGCCGGCGGCCGACAAGATCTACCGCCACCCGACCTTCTACGACATCCCTGAAGAAGTGGGGCACATGTGATGAGCGCCGCCGTTCAAGACGCCTCCGTGGACTACCTGCTGCACCTGGCCGACAACGCCGTGGTGCTGGGCCAGCGCAACTCGGAATGGTGCGGCCACGGCCCCATCATCGAGGAAGA
Source organism: Comamonadaceae bacterium (assembly GCA_030602185.1). Lineage (GTDB taxonomy): Bacteria > Pseudomonadota > Gammaproteobacteria > Burkholderiales > Burkholderiaceae_C > JAUWAE01. The sequence goes on along the minus strand of JAUWAE010000036.1, from coordinate 15,562 downwards.
CATTGCCATGGCCAACATCAGCTTGGACCTGATCGGCCAGGCCCGGCTGCTGTACCAGCTGGCCGCCCAGCGCATCGGGGGTGACGCCACCGAGGACTCGCTCGCCTACTTCCGCGGCGACACCGAGTTCCGCAACTACACGCTGCTGGAGCTGCCGCACACCGGCCCGCTGGTGGGTTACGCCAAGACCGACATGGACTACGGCACCACGATCGCGCGCAACTTCCTCTACAGCGCCCTCATGGTGCTGGTGTGGGAAGCGCTGCAGCAGTCGCCAGACGCCGAGCTGGCCGCCATCGCCGCCAAGTCGCTCAAGGAAACCCGCTACCACCTGCGCCACTCGCGCGACTGGCTGGTGCGCCTGGGCGACGGCACCGACGATTCGCACGCCCGCGTGCAGGCCGCGCTCGACCACCTCATGCCCTACACCCAGGAATTCTGGACCGACGGTGCCACCGAGGCGGCTGCCGTGGAAGCCGGTGTGGACGTGAAAACCCTGCGCGCCCAGTGGGACGCGATGGTGGACGACGCCCTGGCCGAGGCCACGTTGCAGCGCCCGTCGGCCGTGGGTTACGTGACCCAGGGCAAGAACGGCCTGCATTCCGAGCACCTGGGCTATTTGCTCACCGAAATGCAGAGCCTGGCCCGCGCCCACCCCGGCGCGCAGTGGTAAGCCCCGGAGACCACGCCATGAACGCCGCCCCCACTGCCGCGCCCGGCGCCGCGCCAGACGCCGACACCCTGTCGCTGGTGTGGGCTGCGCTCGACTCGCTGTCCGACCCGGAGATCCCCGTCATCACCCTGCGTGAAATGGGCATCCTGCGCGACGTGCGCGCCGCCGCCGACGGGCTGGAGGTGGTCATCACCCCCACCTACAGCGGCTGCCCCGCCATGGGCCAGATCGAAGATGACGTGCGCGAGGTGCTGCGGCGCCTGCGCGTACCGGGCCGGGTGGTCACCCAGCTGGCGCCGGCCTGGACCACCGACTGGATGACCGACGCCGCCAAGGACAAGCTGCGCGCCTACGGCATTGCGCCCCCACAGGGCCGCTGCGCCGGCGACGCCGCCAGCCAGCAAGACGCCACCAACGTGCTGCGCTTCGTGCGCGGCGCCGCCGCGGCCACGCCCGCCGTCCCCTGCCCGCACTGTGGTTCCAGCCACACCGTCGAGAGTTCGCATTTCGGCTCCACCGCCTGCAAGGCGCTCTACAAGTGCCTGGATTGCCAGGAACCGTTCGACTACTTCAAGCCGTACTGACCATGTCTGCTCCCCGCTTCCACCCGCTCACCGTCAAGCGCGTCACGCCCGAGGCCGCCGGCTCGGTGGCCATCACCTTCCAGGTCCCGGCCGACCAGCGCGACGCCTTCGCTTTCGAACCCGGCCAGTTCCTGACGCTGCGCGCCCAGGTCAACGGCCAGGACGTGCGCCGCAACTACTCCATCAGCAGCCCGCGCAGCCGTTTCGTGCAGACGGGCGAGCTGGAGGTGGGCATCCGCCCGGTGGAAGGCGGCCTGTTCTCCAACTGGGCGGCCACCGCCATCCAGGTGGGCGACACCCTCCACGTCATGCCGCCCGACGGCCGCTTCACCATCAAGAAGGCGCGCGCCATTCACCGCGTGGGCTTTGCGGCCGGCTCGGGCATCACGCCCATCCTCTCCATTGCCGCCACCACCCTGGAAGAGCAGCCCGAGTCCAAGTTCACCCTGGTCTATGGCAACCGCCGCATGGGCAGTGTGATGTTCAACGAGGCGCTGCAGGACCTGAAGGACCGCTACGCCGACCGCTTCACCATGATCCACGTGCTGTCGCGCCAGGCCCAGGAAGTGGACCTGCTGCAGGGTCGCATCGACAAGCAGAAGGTGCTCGACATCGTGGCCGCACTGCTGCCCGCAAAGAGCATGGACGAAGTCTTCATCTGCGGCCCCGAGGCCATGATCGAAGCCACCGAACAGGGCCTGCTGGAAGCGGGTGTGCCGGCCAACCGCATCTACACCGAACGCTTCACCACTGGTGCCGCGATGGCCGCCAAGGTGCAGGCCGACGTGGACGCCAAGCCCAGCAAGGTGGACGCGGCCAAGGGCATCAAGCTGACCTTGGTGCTGGATGGCAAGCAGCACGAGATGGCCCTGAGCCGGGACGAGCACGTGCTCGACGCCGCGCTCAACGCCGGGCTGGACCTGCCGTATTCCTGCAAGGCCGGTGTGTGCTGCACCTGCCGTGGCAAGGTGCTCGAAGGCAAGGTCGAGATGGACAAGAACTTCACCCTCGAAGCCGACGAAATGGCCCAGGGCTTCGTGCTGACCTGCCAGGCCAGGGCGCTGACCGACAAGCTGGTGGTGAGCTTCGACGAGCGCTGACCCGCCCGTCCGCGCTCAGGTGTGGGCTTGGAGGAGCTGCCGCACCAGGGGATGGGCCACGCGCCGGTCCAGGCTCAGCGCGTAGAACTGCTCGGTCACGCCGTCGCAGGCCCCCACCAGCCGGGCGCCATGCCGGCGCAGCAACGCCTCCTCCACGGCCAGGGCCGCGGGGAACACCCCCAGCCCTTGGCCGCCAAATGTCTCCAGCAGGGCGCTGTCCTCGAACTCGCCCACCACCCGGGGGGCCAGGCCATGGCGCGCCAGCCACTGGTCGAGCTGGCCCCGTACCGTGGAATGCCGCGTGGGCAAGAGCACCGGCACCGCCTGCAGCGACGCCGGGAATTGCGCCTGGGCCTGTGCCCACCAGGCTTCGGTGGCGAACCAGCCAAAGCCGCTGTCCCCCAGCCGGTGGTGGTGCACCTTGAGGTGCGGCCGTGCCGCCACCGGGTGGTCGGCCAGCACGACGTCGAGCCGGTGCATGGCGAGCTCGGCCAGCAGGTCGTCCATCTCGCCGTCGTGGCAGACCAGGTGCAGGTGGGGTGTGGCCAGCAGCGGTTGCAGCAGGCGTTGCACCTCGAGTTTGGAGAGCCCGTCGGCCATGCCCACCGTCAGTCGCACGGTGGGCGTGTCCACCGCGCCGCGCACCAGCTCTGGCAGCGCCTCGCCCAGTTCAAAGATCTGCTCGGCCTGGCGCACCGCCACCTGGCCGGCTTCGGTCAGGGCCACGCCGCGCCCGGCCGGCTTGAGCAGCTGGCAGCCCAGGGCCTTTTCCAGCTCCCGCACCTGGGCGCTCACGGTTTGCACCGCCATGCCCAGCCGGGCCGCCGCGTGCGACATGCCGCCCTCCTGCGCCACGACCCAGAAGTAGTACAGGTGCCGGTAACTGTAGGACATGCTCATTGTCCCTTTTTACCAGAAACACGCTGAGGGTTTTTCTGCTTTCTTTGGCGCTGTGCTGGGCCTAACCTGTGCCTGTGTTCAACGACAGACCGGAGACCGATCATGCAAGTCATCGTGAATGCCCGCCACACCGACAGCGCCGAATGGCGCCAGTGGTCCGAACAGCGTGTGCGCTTTGCCTTGCGGCGGCTGCAGGCGCTGGTGCCCCTGGCCCGCGTACGACTGCGTGCCGCCGGTGGCCAGGACAAGCAGTGCCAGATCGCCCTGCAGACTGATGGCCACGGTGTGCTGGTTGTGCAAGCCCATGGACCCGACTGGCGCAGCGCCCTCGACGACGCCTTGGGCCGTGCCGTGCACGCCTTGCGCAAGGGCTGGCAGCGCCGTCACCGCCCGCTGCGTGGCCGCATGGCCGTGCCGGTGGCCGCATGAACAGCTCAGGAGCCCACCCATGAAATGCCCCAGTTGCCAGGACGTGGTCCTGGTCATGACCGAACGCCAAGGCGTGGAGATCGACTACTGTCCGCAATGCCGCGGCGTGTGGCTCGATCGCGGCGAACTCGACAAGCTGATCGAACGGAGCGCGGGCGCCCCTGCCCAGGCCCCTGCGGCCGCACCCCCACGACCGCAGCCGGATTTTGTCGATTCCGACTTCCGCCACCGCGGCGGCTACGGCTACAAGAAGCGCAAGTCTTGGCTCAGCGAGATTTTTGACTGACCTTGGCCAGGGCCCCCGCATGTGCGGGGGCTCGGCATCAGCTGGCGTAGCGTAGCCGCAGTTCCCGCTTCAGCAGCTTGCCGCTGGGGTTTTTGGGCAGCGCGTCGGTGAAGATCACGCGTTTGGGTTGCTTGAAGTGGGCCAGGTGCCCTTCCAGTCCGGCCAGCAGCTCGGCCTCGGTCAAGCTGTGGCCGGCCTTGACCACGATCACTGCCGTCACGGCCTCCACCCATTTCGGGTCCGGGAGGCCGATCACGGCCACTTCCGACACGCCCGGCACGCGGTAAATCGCTTCTTCCACCTCGCGGCTGGCGACGTTTTCGCCGCCGGTCTTGATCATGTCCTTCTTGCGGTCGACCACGGTGATGTAGCCTTCCTCGTCCACCACGCCCAGGTCGCCGCTGTGGAACCAGCCGCCCTCGAAGGCGGCATGGGTGCGTTCCTCGTCGTGGAAGTAGCCGCTGAGCAACTGCGGCGAGCGGTGCACGATTTCACCCACTTCGCCGGGGGCCACGTCTTCCATCGCGTCGTTCACCACGCGGGTTTCCACGTTGAGTGCCGGGCGCCCGGCCGAGCCGGCCTTGCGCAGCTGGTCCTCGGGCTTGAGCACCGTGGCCACCGGGGCGATTTCGGTCTGGCCGTACAGGTTCCACAGCCGCACCTGCGGCAGGCGCTGCTGCATTTCCTTGAGCACCGCCACCGGCATGATGGAGGCCCCGTAGTAGCCCTTGCGCAGCGCGCCCAGGTCGGTCTGGTCGAACTGTGGGGCGCGCAGCAGGCCGATCCACACCGTGGGTGGGGCGAAGAAGGAATTGATGCGGTGCTCGGCCAGCAGGCGCAGCAGGTTGTCCGGCGTGGGCGCGCCGGTGATGACGTTGCTGGCGCCCACGTACACGGCGGGGCCGAAGAACACGTCGAGCTGGGCGCAGTGGTACAGCGGCAGCGCGTGCAGCACCGTGTCGCCTTCGGCAATCTCGGCGTCCACCAGACAGGTCACGTACTCGGAGATCACGGCCTCGTGGGTGAGCATGGCGCCCTTGGGTCGGGACTCGGTGCCACTGGTGTAGATGATCTGGGCCAGCATGCGGCCGTCGAGCTCGCACTCGGGGGCTGGGCCGGGTTGGAGCAGCGCGTCGAAACGCAACAGCCCGGCCACCGGCTCGGTGGGGGTTTCGCCGGGCAGCCACACGTGGTGGCGGATGGCGGTGCCGGCGCTGGCCGCGCGGCCCAGTTCGGCAAAGCCGCTGTCGGTGCACAGCACGCTGGCGCCGCTGTGGGTGAGGATGTAGTTCGCCTCCTCGGCACTGAGCATGAAGTTCACCGGCACCAGCACCGCGCCCAGTCGCGCCACCGCAAAGCGCAGGGCCGCGAAGGCGTGCGAATTGCGCGCGATCACCGCCACCCGGTCGCCCACCGCCACGCCCAGCCCGGCCAGGCCGTTGGCCAGGGCGTTGCAGGTGTCGTCAAACTCGGCGTAGGTCCATGCGGTGTCGCCGCAGCGGATGGCCGGCTTGTGCGGGAAACGCTGGCGCGTGCGACGCAACAGGTCGCCCAGGGTCTGGCGGTGCAGGGATGGGTGGCTCACGGTGGGTCTCCTCGATCGTTGTACTTTGCAAATGAAACGTGCCCCAGCAGGGGCACGATATCACGGATGTTTCGACACCTATTGGGGCATTGTCACCATGGGTGTAACCGGTCCTCAGCCCCTCACTTCATGAAGCTGGGCAGCCACAGGGCGATGGCTGGGATGGCGATGAGGATGGCCAGGCGGACGACGTCGGCGGCCACGAAGGGCCAGACGCCGCGGTAGATGGTGCTGAGCTTGACGTCCTTGAGCAGCGAGTTGATCACGAACAGGTTCAGCCCCACCGGCGGCGAGATCAGCCCGATCTCCACCACCGTCACGATCAGGATGCCGAACCACACCGGATCGAACCCCAGCCCGGTGATGATGGGGAAGAACACCGGAATGGTCAGCAGCACGATGGCCAGCTCTTCCATCACCATGCCCAGCATCAGGTAGATGCCCATCATCACCACCACCACCATGATCGGGTGCGGGCTGAACTGCAGCACGAACTCTTTCAGGTCCCCCGGCATGGAGGTGAAGTTGATGAAGTTGGTGAAGATCATCGCCGCGATCAGGATGGTGAACAGCATCGCGGTGGTGCGCGCGCTCTCCATCAGGATCTCCAGCAGCAGCCGCGGCGTCAGCGCGCGGCGCATCAGTGCGAACAGGAAGGCACCGGCCGCGCCCACCCCGGCACCCTCGGTGGCGGTGAAGACGCCACCGTAGATGCCGCCGATCACCAGCACGAACAGCAGCGCCACACCCCACACGTTGCGCAGCGCGCGCAGCCGCTCGCCCCAGTTGCGGCGCTCGGCCGGTGGGCCGGCCTGCGGGTCGCGCCAGGTCACGAATACCACCGCCAAACACAGCAGCGCAATGGCCAGCAGCCCCGGCAGGATGCCGGCGACGAACAGCTTGCCGATGTTGGTCTCGGTGATGATGCCGTAGATCACCAGCACGGTCGACGGCGGGATCAGGATGCCCAGCGTGCCGCCCGAGGCGATGGCGCCGGTGGCCAGCGCGTCGCTGTAGCCGTGCTTGCGCATCTCGGGGAAGGCCACGCGCGACATGGTGGCGGCGGTGGCGATCGAGGAGCCGCAGATGGAGCCGAAGCCGCCCGAGGCGATGATGCTGGCCATGGCCAGGCCGCCCTTGCGGTGGCCCACGAAGGCGTTGGCGGCCTGGAACAGCTCGCGCGCCATGCCGGCACGCGCCACGAAGTTGCCCATCAGCACAAACAGCGGGATGACCGACAGCACGTAGGCAAAGCCGGTCTCGAACACCACCTGGCTGACGCCGGCAAAGGCCGGTGTCCAGCCGCGCATCAGCCCCAGCCCCACCACGCCGGCGATGGTCATGGCCACCGCCAGCGGGATGCGCAGGAACGCCATCACGAAGACGGCGATGAAACCCAGGAACGCTTCGGTCATGCCGGCACCTCCGGGGAGTGGTGCTCACCTACGCCGGGCGGTACCCAGATGACCTGCAGCAGGTGCATCAGGGCGGTGACGCCCAGCAAGATGGCCATGGTCCAGGCCACCGGCGACATGGGCAGCTGCAGGTGCGAGGTGACTTCGCCGTAGTCGGCAAAGCGCTCGGCGCGCTTGACCAGCTGCCAGCCCAGGAAGGCGAACGTGGCGCTGGCCACCAGGCTGACCAGGCGGTGCTGCAGGCGCTTGAGCGCGCGCGGGATGAAGGCGTCGAGCGAGTCGAAGACGACGTGCTCGCCGCGCCACGACACCAGCGGCAGCGCGCCGAAGATGACGACGACCATCAGGATCTCGGTCATCTCCAGCGCCCCGGGGATGGAGTGGCTGAGGAACTTGCGGCCGCTGACGTCGAACAGCATCAGCCACATGATGGCGAACAGGGCCAGGGCCGACAGCAGGCCACAGGTCCACTTCAGCAGGCGGTCCACGAGGGTGATCATGGCAGGGGTGGGGGATGGTACAGATGAAAAAACCAGCGGCGGGCGCAAGGCCCCAGCCGCTGGCTGCCAGTCGGTTGCCCGTGCTTACTTGACCTTGCCGATCTCGGCGCGGAACTCGGTCAGCACCGCCTTGGCGTTCTTCAGGCCCTTGGCTTCGGCCGCCGCCACCCACTTGTCTTCCAGGCCGGCCTGCTTGGCCTTCACCTCGTTGACGAAGGCTTCGCTGGCGCGGATGCGCTGCACGCCCTGGTCTTTCTGGGCGCCCTCACGCGACGCCTTGTCGAGCGCGTCCCAGCCTTGGCCGAACAGGCGCGCCACGTACTCGCCCGACAGCTTGTCCACGGCCGCCTTCTGCTCGGCGGTCAGGCTGCGGTACTTGTCCTGGTTCATCATGAAGACGAAGCTGGTGTTGTACAGGCCGCCCGGGAAGGTGGTGGCGTGCTTGATCATGTTGAGCTTGAACGACGCGACCGACTCGTCGGGGAAGAAGGTGCCGTCCATCACGCCGGTGGACAGCAGTTCGTACGACTCGGGGGCCGGCTTGAGGGTGGTGTTCCAGCCCATGGCCTTGGACAGCTCGTTGATGTTGCCGCCACCGATGCGGAACTTCAGCGACGCTGCGTCGGCCGAGGAGTTGACGGGCTTCTTGCTGTTGAAGATGACGCCGGGGCCGTGGGTGAACACACCCAGGACTTTCACGCCACGGTGCTCACCAGCCGGTGCGAAGTACTTCTCGTAGATGCGGTTGTAAGCCACCGAAGTGGTTTCGGCGCTGTCGCCCAGGAAGGGGAATTCGGCCACCTGGGTGAACACGAAGCGGCCCGGGGTGTAGCCGTCCACGGTGTAGGAGATGTCGGCCAGGCCGTCGCGCACGGCGTCGAACGTGCCCGGTGCGGCCACCACGCCCTTGGGCAGGATGTTGCACTTGAGCGTGCCTTTGGCTTCCTTTTCCAAGGCCTCGCACCACTTCTGCTGGCTCACGCTGGCGGTGTGGGTGGGCGGCAGCCAGCTCGAGACGGTGAGGACGGTTTGAGCGAATGCGGCGCAGGTGCCCAGCAGGCCCAGGGCGACGGCGACGGCGCGAAGTTTCATGGGGAGCGTCTCCAGTGAGGGTAAAGCGATACAAATAATCAATGCACCGCATTGACTTTGTAATACATCACTGTAGTCCAAACACTAGTGTTTGTGCATCCTCGCAAACCCTGATAGTCCACCGATGCGCGCTGTATGGACAAAAAAAATCCCAGTCCTAAAGGGACTGGGATGGAAGCCTTTTTGCTGTCACACACAAAGGCACCCGCTCAGGGAGGAAAAGCGGGGAGCCGTGGTTAAACGGCCCGGATGAATTATATGACAGCACGCAGAAAAAGCAACATATCTGAGGTAAAAAACCTGTATATGATGAATGTGAAACTTTTGCCTGGGCCGTCAGGGCCAGCTGGCCTGGACCCGGACGCCGGCCTGCGCCAGCCGGCGGCGCATGTGCAGCACGGCCTTGTCCTTGCTGAGCAACACCGCCCGGTGCTGCACCGCCAGATCGATGAAGCGTTGGTCATCGGGGTCGGCGCAGCGCCAGGCACTGCGAGGTGCCGCGGGCACAGGGATGGCGAGCCGGTCGAACCAGTCCAGCGCGGTGGAGAGGTCTTGTCCAATGCTGTCCAGGCGACGGCGCACTGCCGGGTAGCCCAGCACACGGGCCAGTTCCTCGCGCATGCCGTCACAGGCCAGCCAGCGCCATCGCCCGGCTTGCAGCTCCGTCAGCAGCGGGCGCGCGCCGGGGTCGTCGAACACGCACAGGTCGAGCACCCAGTTGGTGTCGATCACCAGGGTGGGTTGGTCCATGGGCCGGGCTCAGGCGTCGGGGGCCGGTGCGCGGCGCGCCAGCAGGTCGAAGCGGAACAGCCGGCATTCGATCGGGCCGTTCCACATCGGCACCCGGCGCGATTCCTTGAAGCGCATCTTGCCGGGTAGCTTGAGGTCGGGCGTGAGCAGCCAGGCGGTCCAGCCGGCGTAGTGGCGCTTCCAGTGGCTGGCCAGCTGGGCGAAGAAGTCGCCGTTTTCGCCGCTGTCGGCCAGGTACGCGGTTTCACGCGCCCGTGGGCTGCCGTCGCTGTGCAGCACCCGCACCCCGCCGCGCGACAGGCCCTGTGCCTGGGCGCGTGGGGCGGCGCGCTGCCCGGCCACGCCCGCGGCGGCAATGCGCTCGCCATAGGGCGGGTTGAGCAGCATCACGCCCGGGCGGTCGGTGGGGGGCAGGCGCTGCAGGGCGTCGCCGCCGCGCAGTTCGATGGCGGACGCCACGCCGGCGCGTTCGGCGTTGCGGCGGGCGAAGTCCACCATGCGGAAGGCGACGTCGGAGCCAAACACCAGTGGCTGGGCCGGCACAGGGCGCTCGGCCGCTTTGGCGTCGGCCTTGAGGGTTTGCCAGACGTGCGCCTGGTAGGGCAGCAGCCGCTCGAAGGCGAAGCGGCGCTGGCCGCCGGGGGCGATGTTCAAGGCGCGCTGGGCCGCTTCGATGACCACGGTGCCGCTGCCGCAGCACGGGTCGTACAGCGGCACCGGCTGGCCGTCGGCGTCCCAGCCGGTCCATCCGGTGGCGGCCACCATCGCGGCGGCCAGGGTTTCCTTCAACGGGGCGTCGCCCTTGTCTTCGCGCCAGCCGCGTTTGAACAGCGGCTCGCCCGAGGTGTCGATGTAGACCGAGACCTCGTCGCGCGTCAGGTGGGCGAAGATGCGCACGTCGGGTCGGGCGGTGTCGACGCTGGGGCGTTCCCCGCGTTTGTCGCGCAGGCGGTCGCACAAGGCGTCTTTCACCCGCAGGGCGGCGAAGTTGAGGCTTTTCAGCGGGCTGTGCTGCGCCGTGACATCGACCTTGAAGGTCTGGCGCGGGGTGAGCCAGATCTCCCAGGCCACCGCGTGGGCGGCGGTGTAGACGTCCTGCTCGTCGCGGTAGGGCTGGTGGGCCAGGCGCACCAATACGCGCTGGGCCAGGCGGCTGTGCAGGTTGAGCTGGAGCGCGTCGCGCCAGCTGCCGATCAGCTGCACCCCGCCGCGCGAGGTCTGCAGCCGCTCCAGCGGCACATTCAGGGTCTGGGCGATTTCCTCGGCCAGCAGCGTTTCCACGCCGGCGGCGCAGGGCAGGAACAGGGTCAGGTCGTACATGGGGGGTCAGAGCGCCTTGCGCAGGTTGGCTGGCGCGATGCGCAGCGACTCGCGGTACTTGGCCACGGTGCGGCGTGCGCACTCGATGCCCTGTTCCTTGAGCATGTCGGAAATCTGGTTGTCGCTCAGCGGCTTTTTCGGGTCTTCGCTGGCGACGAACTGCTTGATGAGCGCGCGCACCGCCGTGCTGGAGGCGTTGCCGCCGGTTTCGGTGCCCAGGCTGGAGCCGAAGAAGTACTTGAGCTCGTAGGTGCCGAACGGCGTGGCCATGTACTTGGCGGTGGTGACGCGGCTGATGGTGGATTCGTGCAGGCCGAGTTCGTCGGCGATTTCGCGCAGCACCAGCGGGCGCATGGCGAGCTCGCCGTGCAGGAAGAAGCTGCGCTGGCGCTCGACGATGGCGCTGGCCACCCGCAGGATGGTGTCGAAGCGCTGCTGGATGTTCTTGATGAACCAGCGCGCCTCCTGCAGGCGCTGCTGCAGCCCGGCACCGTGGTCGCCGCGCTGACCACGCAGGGCGTTGGCGTACACGTCTTGCACCCGCAGCTTGGGCATCACCTCGGGGTTGAGCTGCACCTTGAAGCCGCGCCCCTGGGCAGTGACGATGACGTCGGGTACCACCACCTGCCGCTCCACGTCGGCAAAGCGGCGGCCGGGCTTGGGTTCGAGCCGGGCGATCAGGGCGAGTGCGCCGCGCACCAGCTCGTCGGGCCGGCCGCACAGGCTGGCCAGGCGCTTGACATCGCGTTTGGCGATCAGCTCCAGAGGCTGTTCGCACACCAGCAGGGCGGTCTGGGCTTCGGGCGTGTTGCGCAGCTCCAGGATTTGCAGTTTGAGGCATTCGGCCAGGTCGCGGGCGCCCACGCCGGCCGGGTCCATGTGCTGCAGCCAGTGCAGGGCGGTGCGCAGGCATTGCCCCCAGTCTTCTTCGCGCGCCAGGGCCTCGTCGGGCGGCAGGGCGCGCGGCCGCTCGCGCTGCTCCTGGGCCAGCAGGGCCTGGGCCAGCCCCTCGAGCGGCTCGTCGAGGTAGCCGTCGTCGTTGAGCGATTCGATCAGGAAGAACAGGGCGGCGCGCTCGTCGTCGTTGAGTCGCAGAGCCAGGGCCTGCTCGTGCAGGTGGGCCTGCAGGGTGATGTGCTCGCTGGCGAGGTCGGCGGCGCTGGTGCTGTCCTCGCCGTCGTCGCGGGACTGGCGCGCCGGGGCGTCGCCGCCCCATTCGCTGTCGTCGGGGCGCAACTCGACGGTGCCGTCACCGTCCCAGCTCTGCTCCAGCGAGGGGGTGTCTTCGTAGCTGTCGCTGCCGGGGTCGGTCGTGGGGCCTGCCTCGGCCGGGCGGTCGGTGGGTGGCGCGGCGGCGCCGTCCTGCGCCCACTCGCTGACCTGATCGCCCAGGCTGACGGGGGCGTCCACGTGGTCCACACCGAAGGCCTCGCGCTCGGCCTCGTCCTGCTCGCGTTCCAGAAACGGGTTCTCGTCGAGCATCTGCTCGACTTCCTGGGCCATCTCCAGCGTGCTGAGCTGCAGCAGCCGGATCGACTGCTGCAGCTGCGGCGTCAGCGCCAGGTGCTGCGAAACGCGGAGAGACAGGCCCTGCTTCATGGACAGCGCCTCACATGCGGAAATGCTCGCCGAGGTAGACCCGGCGCACGTCGGCGTTGTCCACGATCTCGGCCGGGGTGCCCTGGGCGAGCACGCGGCCGTCGCTGATGATGAAGGCGCGGTCGCAGATGCCCAGCGTTTCGCGCACGTTGTGGTCGGTGATCAGCACGCCGATGCCGCGCGATTTGAGGAAGCCGATGATGCGCTGGATCTCGATGACAGCAATGGGGTCGATGCCGGCGAAGGGCTCGTCGAGCAGCACAAAGCGCGGCTGGGTGGCCAGGGCGCGTGCGATCTCCACGCGCCGGCGTTCGCCGCCCGACAGCGCTGGTGCCGGCGAATGGCGCAGGTGGCTCACGTGCAGGTCGTCGAGCAAGCCGCTCAGGCGCTCTTCGATGGCCGCGGGGGTGAGGGGCCGGCCGTCGGCGTCGGTTTGCAGTTCCAGCACGGCGCGCACGTTCTGCTCCACCGTGAGCTTGCGGAAGATCGAGGCTTCCTGCGGTAGGTAGCCCAGCCCCATGCGGGCGCGGCGGTGGATGGGCAGGTCGTGGATGGGCTGACCGTCCAGCGCGATGTGACCGGCATCGGCCCGCACGAGGCCGACGATGGCGTAGAAGGAGGTCGTCTTGCCCGCGCCGTTGGGGCCGAGCAGGCCCACCACCTCGCCGCAGTGGACGTCGAGCGAGACGTCCTTGACGACCTGGCGCCGGCCGTAGCTCTTCTGCAGCCCACGGACCTCCAGCCGGCTGCTCGTGCCGCCGGGGGCCGTCACCGGCCCGACTCCAGTCGGGGGCTGGGCTGCAGGGCCGGCCCAAGCGTCGCAGGTGTGGAGGGGGTGGCCGGGGCGTTCGGGTCGGGCCGCGGCGTGAGCATGGCCCTCACGCGGCCGCTCGGGTTGTCGGGCGTGCGGGCGCCCGGGGCCGAGTCGACAGTGAAGACCTCGGTGCGGTTGTCGTACACGATGACGCTGCCGGCGGTCTGGTCATTGAGGGCCGGGCCGCGGTAGCGGCGCAGCACCGCCTGGTCGAAGAACTTCACCGTGTCGGCCTGGCTGTCGTACTCGATGCGCAGGGCCTCGCCCTCGATGTACTCGTCCAGGGCTTCGCGCTTCTGGCGGAAGAAAGCCCGCTGGCCCGGGCTGCCCAGCACGGTGCCGAACTGGTGACCCTGGGCGTCCTGGCGCACTTCCACCTGGCGGCCGCGGATCACGATGGTGCCTTTGGTGACGACCACGTTGCCGGTGAAGACGCTGGTCTGGCGGGCGTCGTCGTAGCGCAGCGCGTCCGCTTCCACGTTCATGGGGGCAAGCCGGTCGGCCCGCTCGGCCCAGGCGGCCGGGGCGATGAAGCCCCCGACCAGGGCCGCACACAGGCTGGCCCGGGCCCAGGCCGGGAGACGGGGTCGGGAAACGGTGGTCATGATCGGCACGAAAATTGCATTTGGCTCTCGGCCAATTGTAGCCCCTGTGCCTGCCACGGCCAATCCGGTGTGCGGGCGCCACCGCCCGCGGAGGTCAGCCCTTGCGGGCTTCCTGGATCAGCGCATTGGCGATCGTGAGGGTGCGGGCGGCCTGGCCGGGCACGTAGTAGCGCCCCGCGATGCCCAGCGACGGCGTGGCTTCGACCTCGTAGGCGTCTTGCAGCTGGTTGGCGCGGCGCACCTTGCCGGCGATGGCAAAGGAGTTGAACACCTGGGTGAACTGGGCCTTGTCCACGCCCTGCGCGGCCACCCAGGCGGTGATGGCGTCGGCGTTGTTGAGGCGCTGGCGGTCGTTGTGGATGGCCTTGAACACCCGTTCGTGCAGGGTGTCGAGCTGGCCCATGGCCTCCAGGGTGAAATAGAGTTTTTGCAGCGGCTCGAACGAGGCGTTGAACCCTACCGGCGAGCGCCGCACCGCCACGTGTGCCGGGGCCTTTTTCATCCATTCGGTGAAGGCCGGCTCGAAGTTGTAGCAGTGGATGCAGGTGTAGGCGAAGAACTCGATCACTTCGACCTGGCCGGCGGGCGCATCGACCGGGGCCGGCTTGCCCAGGCGGCGGTAGTCGCTGCCTTCGCGCAGCCCGGCGATCTGGGCCTGTGCAGGAGCCGTCAGGCCCAGCCCGAGGGCGGTGGTGGCGCTCAGGCCGAGGACGGCACGGGAAAAGTCTCGTCGTTGCATGTCGGGTTCACTCCTGTGCGGCCAAGGTGCCGCGTCGTGGTGTTTGGGCGGGGTGGGTGCGGCAAAGTTCCGGCAGGAAACGTCTGGTCACACCCAGGCCGCGTCAGGGCTGCACACGCACCAGCGCGGTTTCCAGGCCCTGGCCCTTGAGGCGTTCCTGCTGCTGTTCGGCGTCGGCCTTGTTGCTGTAGGGCCCCAGGCGAACGCGGAACACCGGCCGGCCGGCCTGCTCGCGTTCGCTGACCTTGGCGTCGAAGCCGAGCATGGCCAGACGGGCGCGCTGGGCCTCGGCCTCGTCGGCCCCGCGGAAGGCACCCACCTGCACGAAATAGGTGAAGGGATCGCTGGCCTGCACGCTGGCCACCGGCCCCGGGCTGGTGGTGCGTTGCTGGATCAGCTCGCCGAGCGGGTCGGTGGCCGCGGGGGCTGGGCTGGGCGCTTGCGCGGGGGCCGGTGCCGCTGCCGGCGCCGAGCCAGCGGGGGCCGTGGCCTCGGCGGGGGTAGGGGCCGCCGGCCGGCTGGACAGCGCGGCGTTGGGGTTCCAGTCCTTGTTGCGCTCGGCCTCGATCGCGTCCTGCCCGGGCTTGCGCTGCACGCCGCGGTCGACCAGCGGCACCGGCACCTTGGTGACGTAAACCGCTACGGCCAGGGCCACGCCCAGGCCGACCAGCAGGCCGATGATGAATCCGAGCAGGGTGCCGCCCAGGTGACGTTTCATGCCATTTCCCGTTTCCACCGTTTACATCTTCTGCGGTGCGCTCACGCCGAGCACCGCCAGGCCATTGTGCAACACCTGCGCGGTGGCGGCGACCAGGGCCAGGCGGGCGCGCTTGACGGCCTCGTCATCCACCAGAATGCGTTCGGCGTCGTAGTAGCTGTGGTACGCGGCGGCCAGTTCGCGCAGGTAGAAGGTCACGTCGTGCGGGGCGAAGTCCTGCGCGGCGGCGGTCAGCATCTCGGGGTACTTGGCCAGTTGCAGCATCAGCGCCTGGGCCTGCGGGCCTTCCAGGGCCGACAGGTCGGCGTCTTGCAGGCTGGCGACGTCGCCGCCCCAGCTGGCCAGCACCGAGCAGATGCGCGCGTGGGCGTACTGCACGTAGAACACCGGGTTGTCGTTGTTCTGCTGGATGGCCAGGTCCACGTCGAAGGTGTATTCGGTGTCGGGCTTGCG
>JAUWAE010000275.1 GCA_030602185.1 Comamonadaceae bacterium | reverse complement strand
GGACTGGAGCGGGGCGGTGTCGCAGAACCCGTTCCTGCTGTTCAAGTTCAAGGGCGCGGCCAAGGGCGACAAGGTGCAGGTCAAGTGGGTGGACAACAAAGGCGAGACCCGCACCGACGAAGCCGCCGTCGCCTGAGCCGGTAGCGCTTCCACAGGGCCAGCACTGCTGGCCTTTTTTGTCCAGACCCCAACGCACAAGGATTTCCTATGAGCTTTAGTCGCCGTGAGTTCATGCAGGTGCTGGCGGTGGCCAGCGCCTCCGGCATGGCCCTGACCCACAAGGACCTGCTCGCGGCCGCCCCTGGCGCCGGCGAGCGGCTGTATGACCTGCCCAAGTTCGGCAACGTCAGCTTCATGCACTTCACCGACTGCCACGCGCAGCTGATGCCGATCTACTTCCGCGAGCCCAACGTCAACCTGGGCGTGGGCGAGGCGGTCGGTCGCCCCCCCCACATCGTGGGCGAGCAGCTGCTCAAGTACTACGGCATCAAGCCCGGCACGGCGGCGGCCCATGCCTACACCTACCTGAATTTCGAGCAGGCCGCCCGGACCTACGGCAAGGTCGGCGGCTTCGCGCACCTCGCCACGCTGGTCAAGCAGATCCAGGCCAACCGCCCGCACGCGCTGCTGCTCGACGGTGGCGACACCTGGCAGGGCTCGGCCACCTCGCTGTGGTCCAACGCCCAGGACATGGTCGACGCCTGCAAGCTGCTGGGCGTGGACATCATGACCCCGCACTGGGAGTTCACCTTCGGTGCCGACCGTGTCAAGGAAATCGTCGAGAAGGACTTCGCCGGCAAGGTGGACTTCGTGGCACAGAACGTCACCACCGCCGACTTCGGCGACCAGGTGTTTGCGCCGTACGTCATGAAGGAGCAAAACGGCGTCAAGATCGCTGTCATTGGCCAAGCCTTCCCCTACACCCCCATCGCCAACCCGCGCCACTTCGTGCCCGACTGGAGCTTCGGCATCCAGGACGAGAACATGCAAAAGCAGGTGGACGAGGTGCGGGCCAAGGGCGCGCAGGTGGTGGTGGTGCTGTCGCACAACGGCATGGACGTGGACATCAAGATGGCCTCGCGCGTGCGCGGCATCGACGCCATCCTGGGCGGTCACACCCACGACGGCATGCCCGCACCGGTGATCGTGAAGAACGCCGGTGGCCAGACGCTGGTGACCAACGCCGGCTCGCACGGCAAGTTCCTGGCGGTGCTCGATTTCGACGTACGCGGCGGCAAGATCCAGGACTTCCGCTACAAGCTCATGCCGGTGTTCTCCAACCTGCTCAAGGCCGACGCCGAGATGCAGGCCCTGATCGACAAGCACCGCGCCCCCTACAAGGCCAAGCTCGAAGAGAAGCTCGCCGTGTCCGAAGGCGCGCTGTACCGCCGCGGCAATTTCAACGGTTCGTGGGACCAGGTCATTTGCGACGCGCTGATGGAAGTGAAGGGCGCCGACGCGGCGTTCTCGCCGGGCGTGCGCTGGGGCACCAGCCTGCTGCCGGGCGACGTGATCACCTACGAGCGCATGATGGACCAGATGGCGCTGACCTACCCGGCCACCACGCTCAACGAGTTCACCGGCGCCCAGATCAAGGAGATCATGGAAGACGTGGCCGACAACATCTTCAACCCCGATCCCTACTACCAGCAGGGCGGCGACATGGTGCGCGTCGGCGGCATCCAGTACACCTGCAACCCCAAGGCGCCCATGGGGCAGCGCATCAACAACCTGACGCTCAAGGGCAAGCCAATGGACGCCGACAAGAAGTACAAGGTGGCTGGCTGGGCTTCGGTCCAGGAAGGGGTGCAGGGCACACCGATCTGGGACGTGGTCTCGACCTACCTGAAGGACAAGAAAGTCATCAAGCAGGTCAAGATCAACCAGCCGACCCTCATCGGCACGGAAGGCAACCCCGGCATCGCCGCCTGAGTAGACTGACGCTGGCAAAAAACCCCGCCGAGGCGAGTTGCCACGGCGGGGTTTTTTTGTGGTCGGGCCGGTGCGTCAGGCGGTCGGGTAGGTGCCGGGGCGCAGGATCTGCCGGTCCACGTTCTGGATGTTGGTGTGGCCGCAGAACGCCATCGTCACGTCCAGTTCCTTGTGGATGATTTCCAGCGCCTTGGTCACGCCGGCTTCGCCCATGGCGCCCAGGCCATAGACCATGGCGCGGCCGATCATCGTGCCGCGCGCGCCCAGGGCCCAGGCCTTGAGCACGTCCTGGCCGCTGCGGATGCCGCCGTCCATCCACACCTCCAGCTGGTCGCCCACCGCCTCGACGATGGCCGGCAGGGCCTGGATGCTGCTGGGGGCGCCGTCCAGCTGGCGCCCGCCGTGGTTGCTCACCACGATGGCGTCGGCTCCGTGTCGGGCGGCCAGCACCGCGTCCTCCACCTCCATGATCCCTTTGAGGATGAGCTTGCCGCCCCACTGCTCTTTCACCCACTCCACATCGGCCCAGCTCAGGCGCGGGTCGAACTGTTCGTTGGTCCACGACGCCAGCGAGTTCATGTCGCTCACCCCTTTCAC
>JAUWAE010000189.1 GCA_030602185.1 Comamonadaceae bacterium | reverse complement strand
CGTCGGCGTCCAGGAAGGTGCAACGCGCCACGTCGTGGCCGTTGAGTTCGACGTTGGCCCGCGCCTGGGCCAGCGCCGGGCCGGACGAATCGACGGAGGTGACGTGCTGCGCGCCGCCCGCCAGCGCGGCCACGGTGAAGCCACCGGTGTAGCTGAAGCAGTTGAGCACCTCGCGCAGCCCGAGGCGGCGCACCCAGTCGGCACAGTCGCGGCGGCTGTCGCGCTGGTCCAGGTAGTAGCCGGTCTTGTGGCCGTGCGCCACGTCCAGCCCCAGGCGCCAGCCGTGCTCGTGGATGACAAGCGCCGTGTCGCCACCACCGCGCAGCCAGCCGGTGACTTCGGGCAGGCCCTCCAGCGCACGGGCGCTGGCGTCGGACCGTTCGTACAGGCGCTGCAGGCCGGTAGTCTCCAGCAGGGCGTCGGCCAGCACCGCCTTCCAGCGCTCGGTGCCACAGCTGGTGAACTGCGCCACCAGGGTGTCGCCGTAGCGGTCCACCACCAGGCCGGGCAGGCCGTCCGATTCGCCGTGCACCAGCCGAATCCCGTCGCTGGGCAGGTTCCAGCCAGCGCGCAGCGCCACGGCCCGCTGCACCAGCGACGCGAGGAAAGCCGCGTCGATGCGCTGTGCCTGGTCAAAGCTCCACACCCGCACCCGGATGCGTGACTGGGGCGAGTACGCGCCCCAGGCCAGAAAGGCGCCGTCGTGGCTTTCCACGCGCACGGTCTCGCCCGCATCGCCGCCGCCCTTGGCAATGGCGCCGTCGAACACCCAGGGGTGGCGCCGCAGCAGGGACTTTTCCTTGCCCGGCTTGAGTCGGATGGTTTTCATGGGGCGCTATTAAAACAAAAGGCCGGGGAACACCCGGCCCGGTGGCGGAGCGGCGATCCCGTCAGGGGCGCAGGTAGACGAAGCCTTCCTTGGCCTGCAGCTTGGCCACTTCGGCCACGCCCGACGGCACGATCTTGGCTTCCATCGCCAGCTTGGCCGCGTCGATCTTGCGCGACACCAGCGTGTTGTTGCACACGCGGAACTCGACCCCACGGCCAGCCAGCTCGCCGATCGCACCGGCAAACGGCTGCTCCATCTGGTTGGTGGCGCCATCCAGCAGGAAATCGATGCCCAGGCCGTGGGTCACCACCACGATCTTGGCCGACGGATCGGCCGCCAGGTGGTTGCGGATGTTGTTGATGGCGCGCGAAGCCTGGGGAATGCCTTCGCTCATGTGGTAGACGACCTTGATGGCGTCGGACGCCAGCGCGGACGACGACACCATCCAGCCCAGCAGGCAGGCCTGGATGAAAGCGATGAATGATTTCATGGATGACTCCTGTTGCGAATGACTCAAAGCGTGGATTGTCGGGCGCCCCGCACCCGGACACACCCGGGGGTTTCCCTAGACCCTAGCCACCACCCGACTTTCGGGCCCGCGGGTGCGCCGCTTCGTACACCTGGGCCAGGTGCTGGAAATCGAGCCGGGTGTACACCTGGGTGGTGCTGATGTGGGCATGGCCCAGCAACTCCTGCACGGCCCGCAGGTCGTGACTGGACTGCAGCAGGTGGCTGGCAAAGCTGTGGCGCAGCATGTGTGGGTGCACCGGGGTCGACAGACCGACTTGTTGCGACAACCGCCGCAGCCGCAAGCGCACCGACTGGGTACTCAGGCGCTCGCCCCGGCGACCCACGAACAGCGGGCCCGTTTCGTCGGCACCGGCGAACGCCGGCCGCCAGGCCAGCCAGTGGCGCAGCGCCTCCAGCGCCGGCCCACCGATCGGCACGCTGCGCCATTTGCTGCCCTTGCCCAACACCCGCAGTTCGGCCTCGGCCACATCGATCCAGCCCTGCGCGGCGGGACTGGCCACCAGGTCCAGGCCCACGAGTTCGGCCACCCGCAGGCCACAGCCATACAGCAACTCGGCCATGCAACGGTCGCGCGCGGCCAGAGCGGACTCGCCGCCCTCGGGCGCTTCAGGGGCATCGACCAGACGCAGCGCCTCCTCCACCGCCAGCGCCTTGGGCAGGGGTTGCGGCGCTTTGGGCGGCCGCACGCCCTGTACCGGGTTGAACGGCACGGCGCCCTGCCGCCCCAGCCAGGTGTAAAACCCCCGCCAGCACGACAGCACCAGCGCCATGCCGCGCGAACTGCGTCCCTGCGCACGCCACTGGACCAGCCACTGGCGCAGGTGGGCGTCCCGCACTTCCGTCAGTGCCAGGCCAGCGCCGGTGCAGCGTTGCAGCAGGTCCTGCAAATGGAGTGCATACAGGTCTTGGGTGCGCGCCGCCAGGCGCTTTTCCACCCGCACATGGGCCAGGTAGCGCTCGACCCAGGCATCGTCGGTTGGGGCCGGGGTCATGGGCGCGCTCGCCTTGGGGGCATCCAGCGGGCATCAGGCCGGCAGCAGGGGCGACAGGGCCGCCGACGCCAGCTCGCCGATGCGCTCGAGGAAGTCGGTGCCCATGTCGGCCGAGAAGCGGCGCGGGTCGCTGGCACCCAGCACGAGCAGCCCGAAGGCCGGCTGGCCCGCCTCCAGGCGCAACGGCACCAGGGCCAGCGAGGCCGCGGCCTGAGGGTCGGCCAGCCAGCGCGCCGCCTCCAGCCCGGGGTTGGCACCGCAGTAAGGCACCGTGAGCGAGGTGGCAAAGGCACGTGCATCGGCGCTTGCCCCCTGGGCAAAGGGCTGGTCGGCCCAGGCCTCGGCCACGCCCCAGACCTTCATCGCGGCCTGCGGCACCTGGAACTCGGCCTCCAGGCCGCGCACGATGGCCAAGGGGCGCTCCGCCGGCGCCGACACCAGCAACAGCCCACGGGTCCAGCGGTGCAGCCGGTGGGCGATCTGCACGTTTTCCTGCCCGTGGCGGATCATCTCGGCCGCCTTCAGCTCCAGGTGGCGGATTTTCTCGCGCAGTAGCTCGGCCTGGCGCTCCTGCAGGCTGACCGCGCGCTGGCCGTGCGGGCTGGTCAGTTGCACGCTGGCCAGCAGTTCCGCATGGCGCTCGAAAAAGTCGGGCGTGTTGACCAGGAACTGCGCAATGTCGTCTTCGGTGATCGGCGGGATGGTGTCGCGGGTGTCCAAGTGGGGGCTCCAGGCGGGCAAACAGGGAAAAAATCAGGGCAGGTCGGGCACGTCGATACGGCCTTCGAACACGGTGTCGGCCGGCCCGGTCATGCGCACCGACGCGCCCAGGCCCTGGCTCAGCGGCCACGCGATGGTCAATCGGCCACCGCGCAGCTCGACGTCCACCCGCTCGTCCAACCAGCCCAGGCGGATGCCGGCCACCACCGCGGCACAGGCCCCGGTACCGCAGGCCAGGGTTTCGCCGGCGCCGCGCTCGTACACCCGCAAACGGGCGTGGCCACGGTCCAGCACCTGCAGGAAGCCGGCGTTGACGCGGCGGGGAAAGCACGGGTGCCGCTCGATCAGCGGACCCCACTCGGCCACGGGTGCCGTGTCCACGTCGTCCACCCGCAGCACCGCGTGGGGGTTGCCCATGGACAGCACCGCCACCTGCGCCGTCTGCACACCGGCAGGGGTGTCCAGGGTCAACGGCCAGCGCGGCCAGTCGCCCTCGGCCAGCGGCGACTGGCCCTGGCTGTCGAACGGGATGCGGGGCAGCTCGAACACCGGCGGCCCCATGTCCACCGTCACCCGGCCGTCGGGGTCCAGGCTCAGGGCCATCTCGCCCCCCGAGACCTGTACCCGCACCGTGGTCTTGTCGGTCAGGCCGCGATCATGCACATAGCGCACGAAACAGCGGGCCCCGTTGCCGCAGTTCTCGACCTGCCCGCCGTCGGCGTTGTGGATGACGTATTCGAAGTCCACCCCCGGGTGCGGCGCGGGCCGCACGCTCAGGATCTGGTCGGCCCCCACGCCAAAGTGGCGATCGGCCAGGAAGCGGTACTGTGCCGGGCTCAGGCCCAGCAGACCGCGCGTTTCGTCGAGCACGACAAAGTCGTTGCCCGCGCCCTGCATTTTGGTGAAGGAAACCTGCATGGGCGCATTATCGGGCAGCGGCTCAGCGTGCCGGCTCGGCCATGAACATCTCGACGCGGCGGTTGCGGGCGCGGCCCTCGGCGGTGTCGTTGCTGGCGATGGGTTCGCGCGAGCCACGGCCATCGATGCTGATCACACTCGCCGGCACACCCCGTGCCGTCAGGTAGTCGCGCACGCTCGCGGCCCGGTTGACCGACAGTGGGTTGTTGATCGCATCGGAGCCGGTGCTGTCGGTGTGGCCGATGATGGTCACGCGCGCCCCGGGGTTCCTGACCAACCCCTGGGCAAAGGTGTCGAGGATGGGCCGGAAATTGGGCTTGATGTCGGCCCGGCCGACATCGAACGACACGTCGCTCGGGATGTTGAGCTTGAGCTGGTTGTCGGCCGTCTGGGTGACTTCGACACCCGTGCCACGGGTGCTCGCCTCCATCTGGCGCTTCTGCTCTTCCATGCGGGTGGACCAGACGTGGCCGCCCACCGCGCCCACGCCGGCGCCAATGGCGGCGCCCTTGACGGCGCCCGAGCTGCCGTCGGTGACCGCCCCCAGCACGGCGCCGGCCGCGGCCCCGATCATGGCCCCGCGGGCGGTACCGCTTTTCTGTTCTTCAGACATGTTGGCGCAACCAGCCAACAGCGCGACGGCCAGGGCCGACGCCACAACTGCGGGAGTACGCATGACCTTCTCCTGAAATTGATATGAATGCACCCATTATGGTCCTGGGCGCGGCCGGTGACAAACGGGGCAGCGCGATTTTTTACAGACGATTACCATTGGCTCGAC
>JAUWAE010000010.1 GCA_030602185.1 Comamonadaceae bacterium | reverse complement strand
ACCACATCGTGGTGAAGGCCAACCTGTTCCTGATTGCGGCCATGGTCTGGCGGCTGACCGGCAGTTACGACTTGCGCCGCATCGGTGGGCTGTACAAGGTGCGCCCGGCGCTGGCGGTGCTGTTCCTGGTCCCGGCGCTGTAGCTGGTGGGCATTCCGCCGCTGTCTGGATTCTGGTCCAAGCTGCTGGTTTTGCAGGAGGCCATCGCCCAGGGGCACGTGACCTGGACGGTGGTGGCCCTGCTGGTGAGTGTGCTGACCCTGTACTCCATGATGAAGATCTGGATGGAGGCTTTCTGGAAGCCGCACCCCGATGACGGCTGGCAATGTCCCGCCGCCACCCGCCTGTGGCCCGCCTGGCTGGCCACGTTGGGCCTGGCGGCGGTGACGCTGGCCATTTCCTTCTACCCGCAGGCGCTGCTGGATTACAGCCTGGCAGCTGCACAGACCCTGGGAGCCCGCTGAGATGCGATCAGGAACCTTCAAACCTTGGGCGGCGCTGGTGCTGCTGCTGCGATTCGTCAAGGCCGTGGTTGTCTCGGGGGTGCAGACCGTGGCCGTCATCTTGCGCAGCGGCCTGGGGGAGCGCCGACCACCCCCCGCGGCTTTCCTGCGCGTGCGTTTTGCCCCCATGACGGCGCAGGGTGCGGCCTTGCTGGGGTGCATGGTCACGCTCACGCCTGGTACCACCACACTGGACATCGACATGGACAAACGCGAGTTGCTCTTGCACGTGCTTGACGCCTCTGACACCGATGCGCTGGTGCAGGGCATCCGGCGCGATTTCGAGCCCGGCCTGGTGGCCTTGTTCGGGGTGCGAGCATGATCGCGGCGGCCATGGTGGTGCTGGTGATCGCGGCGCTGGTGGCCACGGCGTTGGCCACGGTGCGCATCGTGAAGGGGCCGCTGCATGCCGACCGCATCGTGGCGCTGGACATTTTCCTGGCGGCGGCGGTGGCGCTTTGTGTGGGTGCATCGTTGACCACCGGCCGGACGGTGTTCCTGGACGTGGCGATTGGCTTGGCGCTGGTTGGGTTTGTCGCCACCGTCGGCTGGGCGCGCCTGGTGGACAAAGGAGGGCGGACATGACGGTGTTGGCAGCGTTGTGCCTGGTGCTGGGCGGTCTGTTGCTGGTGGTGGCGGCCTGGGGCGTGATCGTGTTGCCAGACGCCCTGGCGCGGCAGCATGCCGCCACCAAGGCCGGTACGCTGGCCCTGGCGCTGGTGTGCGTGGGGGCCATGCTGGTGGCGCGCGATGGCGAGTGGACCTGGCGCCTGTTGCTGGTGCTGGGCTTCCTGCTGGCCACTTTGCCTGTGGCATCGCACCTGCTGGCGCGGGCGGCAGTGCGTGAAGCGGGTGGCGAGGCGACGGTGGCCCAGGCCCCTCTGGTGGGTGACGATCCGGCCGCCAAGGCCCCGGCGCAGCGCTGAGCGCGGCTTCACTACAATCGGCGTTTCTCTTTCGGCCCGCACCGGGCCAGGGGCGTGTGCTGGGTGCACGCCCCGTTCACAACAAAGAAGACAAACGCCGTGTTGCTGCTGATCGTTTTATTGCCCTTGCTGGTCGGCACACTGGTCACATGGTGGCTGGGGCCGCGTTCACGCCCCCTCACGGCCCTCGCGGCCGCCACAGTGACAGCCGCCAGCCTGCTGCTGTTGTCCCATGCGCCTGCCATCTTCGACGGGCAAACCGTCGTCGAGTTCCTGCCGTGGGTGCCGCAAATCGGGTTGAACCTGGGATTCCGACTCGACGGCCTGTCGTTGATGTTCGCCGGGCTCATCATGGGCATCGGCCTGCTCATCATCCTGTACGCCAGCTACTACCTGAGCCCCACCGATTCGGTGGCCAAGTTTTACGCGGTGATGATGCTGTTCATGGCCGCCATGCTGGGGGTGGTGCTGTCGGACAACCTGCTGCTGCTGGTGGTGTTCTGGGAGCTGACCAGTGTGTCGTCGTTCCTGCTGGTGGGCTATTGGAGCCACCGGCCCGATGCCCGCAGTGGCGCCCGCCAGGCCCTGGCGGTGACAGGCGGCGGTGGTCTGGCCATGCTGGGGGGCTTCGTGCTGCTGGGGCTGATCGCGGGCACCTTCGAGCTCAGCGAGATGACCGGCCGGGCGGCCGAGATCCAGGCCGACCCGCTGTTTGTGCCCGCGTTGTTGCTGATTCTGCTGGGGGCCTTCACCAAGAGCGCGCAGTTCCCGTTCCACTTCTGGCTGCCCGACGCCATGGCCGCGCCCACGCCGGTGTCGGCCTACCTGCACTCGGCCACCATGGTGAAAGCGGGGGTGTTCCTGCTGATGCGCATGTACCCGGTACTGGCTGGCTCGGGCTGGTTCGAGGCCATCGTGACGGCGGCCGGGCTGGTGACGGTGCTGTTCGCGGCCTTCATCGCCATCTTCAAACACGACCTCAAGGGCCTGCTGGCGTATTCGACGGTCAGCCACCTCGGGTTGGTGACTTTTCTGGTCGGGTTGGGCTCGCCGCTGGCCGCGGTGGCGGCGGTGTTCCACGTGCTGAACCACGCCACCTTCAAGGCCTCGCTGTTCATGATTGCCGGTATCGTGGACCACGAAACCCACTCGCGCGACATGCGCCAGCTGGGTGGGCTGTGGTCGCTCATGCCGTGGACGGCGACGCTGTCGATGGTGGCGGCGGCCTCCATGGCCGGTGTGCCGCTGACCAACGGCTTCCTGTCCAAGGAAATGTTCTTCACCGAGGCGGTGGTGGGTACCAGCGGCGTCTGGGGCTGGCTGGTACCGGTGGCGGTCACGCTGGCGGGCATCTGCAGCGTGGCGTATTCCCTGCGCTTCGTGCACGACACCTATTTCAACGGCCCGCTGGGCGATGTCCCCAACACCCACCCGCACGAGCCACCGCTGGGCATGAAGTTGCCGGCCATCCTGCTGGTGATACTGTGCGTCGTGGTCGGTCTGCTGCCCGCGGTCACGTTCGGCCCGCTGGTGCACGTGGCGGCCACTGCCCTGGTGGCCGGTGATTTGCCGGACTACCACCTGGCCCTCTGGCACGGTTTCAATCTGCCGCTGCTGATGAGCGCGATCGCGTTGGTGGCGGGCATCGCCCTGTACGCCGTGCTGGCGCGCGGCAAGCGGCTGCACCGCATCAGCTCCGAGGCGTGGTTCGGCCGCGCCACGGGCCGCCAGCTGTTCGAGGCCACCATCGATGGTCTGTTCGCCATGGCGGGCCGCGTCACCAGCCTGTTCGAGAGTGGCTCGTTGCAGCGTTACCTGGCCTGGATGCTGGGCGCGGTCATCTTGGTCGGCGCGGCGCCGCTGCTGGGACGCTCCGTTGGCAGCGGGGCGCGTGAACTGTTGCCGGCCAACCCCCTGTCGATGGCCGTGTGGTTGCTGCTGCTGGCCACCTGCGTGGCGCTGGTGGTGACGCACCACCGCCGCTTCCAGGCCGTGGTGCTGGTGGGCGTGGTCGGTCTGGTCACTTCGCGGTCGTTTGTCAGCCTGTCGGCCCCCGACCTGGCGCTGACCCAGCTGTCGGTGGAGCTCGTGTCCACGGTGCTGCTGCTCATGGGCCTGGCCTTGCTGCCCAACCACACGCCGCGCGAATCGAGCACTGGCACGCGGGTGCGCGATGCCGCCATCGCCCTGGCCGGTGGCGCGGGCGTGGCCTGGATCGCCTGGGTGATGATGACCCGCGACCACAGCTCCATCGCGTGGTACTTCCTGGAGAACGCCTTGCCCCTGGGCGGCGGGTCGAACGTGGTCAACGTCATCCTGGTTGACTTCCGGGGCTACGACACCTTCGGCGAAATCACGGTGCTGGGCATTGCCGCCGTTGGCGTGCTGGCGCTGATGGAGGGCATGCGTACGCGCCGGCCATCGGTCGACCCCGAGGGGCGCAACTGGACGTTTGCCCAGCACCCGTTGTTGCTGCGGGTGGCCGCTTCGGTGGTGTTGCCGGTGGCCATGGTGTTCACGGTCTACATCTTCATGCGTGGCCACAACATGCCCGGTGGCGGTTTCATTGCGGGCCTGATCACCGCGGTGGCGCTGGTGTTGCAGTTCATGGCCTTGGGCCAGGACCGCGCCGAAACCTACCTGCGTGCCGAGGGCGGTCGCCGTTTCGTGCGCTGGATCGGCTCCGGCCTCACGATCGCTGGCCTCACCGGCGCTGCGGCGTTCCTGTTCGGGCGCCCCTTCCTGACCAGTGCCCATGGCCACCCCCATGTGGGCTGGCTGGGCGAATTGCCGCTGGCGTCGGCGGCGCTGTTTGACCTGGGCGTCTACTTCACCGTGGTGGGCGCCACCCTGTTGACGATCTCGGTGCTGGGTACGGCCAGCGTCGAGGGCCCTGCCGTGGCCGACCGGAGCAACGCATGATCAGCATGGAATTTCTTCTGGCCAGCGGCATCGGGCTGGTCACCGCCTGTGGCATTTACCTCTTGCTGCGTGGGCGCACCTTTCCGGTGGTGCTGGGTCTGTCCCTCATCGGTTACGCGGTCAACGTGTTCATTTTCGTGATGGGCCGCCTGTGGACCGATGCCCACCCCATCCTGGTCGGGCAGGAACTGGTGGCCGATCCGCTGCCGCAGGCGCTGGTGCTGACCGCCATCGTGATCGGTTTTGCCACCACCGGGTTCGTGATCGAGCTGGCGCTGCGCAACCGCCACGAGTCGGGCAGCGACCATGTCGACGGCCATGAGCCTGGTCATGCCGTGGGTTACGTGGCGCCGGGCGGCACGGCCCCCGGGGCCGGCGATCGCGGGGGGCGTGCCTGATGTTGCAAGCCTTGCTCGATTTCTGGGGGCAGCATGCCCCAGTGCTGTCGGTGTTGCTGCCGTCGTTCACGGCGATGGCGCACCTGCTGCTGGGCGATCACGCGGGGCTGTCGGCCCTGGGCGGGGGGCACCACCACGGGCGCCTGCGCTGGCGCCGCTGGCTGGGGCTGGCGTCCACGGCGCTCGGCCTGGTGATGGCAATCGGCCTGCTGTGGCGGGCGCACGGGGGCGAACTCACGGTCTATGAACTGGGCGAATGGCCCGCGCCGTTCGGCATCGTGATGGTGGTGGACCGGCTGTCGGCCCTGATGCTCACGCTCACCTACGTGGTGGCGCTGCCGGTGCTGTGGTACGCCTGTGGCGGCTGGGACACACGCGGTCGCCACTTCCATGCGGTGTTCCAGTTCCAGTTGATGGGCCTGAGCGGCGCCTTCCTCACTGGCGACCTGTTCAACCTGTTCGTGTTCTTCGAGGTGCTGCTGATCGCCTCCTATGTGCTGCTGTTGCACGGGCTGGGGCGCGAGCGGTTGCGCATGGGGGTGCATTACGTGGTGCTGAACCTCACTGCGTCGGCCCTGTTCCTGATCGGCCTGGCGATGGTGTACTCGACCACCGGCACGCTGAACATGGCCGATGCTGCCCTGCACGTGGCCCGGCTGGACAGCGATGCCCTGTGGCTGGCCCAGTCGGCTGCGCTGGTCCTGCTCGTGGTGTTCGGCCTGAAGGCGGCACTGGTGCCTTTGTACTTCTGGCTCCCTGGCACCTACGCTGCGGCCAGTGCGCCCGTGGCGGCGCTGTTTGCCATCATGACCAAGGTGGGGGTGTACAGCATCGTGCGGGTGCATTGGGTCATCTTCGGGGTGGACGCCGGGGCCGCGAGCCTGACGGCCGCCGACTGGCTGCTGCCGCTGGCCCTGATCACCAGTGTGCTGGGCGTGTTCGGCGCGCTCGCGTCGCACAGCCTGGGCCGGCTGGTGGCCTACCTGACGGTGTCGTCGGTAGGTACCATCCTGGCGGGTGTGGCGCTGTTCACGCCCGAAACGCTCTCGGCCGCGCTGTACTACACCCTGCACAGCACGGTGGTGATCGCGGGCCTGTTCCTCTTTGTCGAACTGATGGCCTCGCAGCGCGGTGCCACCTACGACCGCTTGCAGCCGGCCCCCGCCGTGCGCGAGCCGGTGCTGCTCGGGGTGATGATGCTGTTCGGTGCCGCTTCGGCCGCTGGCCTGCCCCCGCTGCCTGGTTTTCTGGGCAAGCTGATGATCCTGGAAAGTTCGGCCGGGCTCCCTGGCCAGGCCTGGGTGTGGACGGTGGTGCTGGTGGTGGGGTTCCTCACTATCGTCGGTCTGGCGCGCGCGGGCGTGGTCGTGTTCTGGCACGTCCAGCCCGATGAAAATGTCCATGCTTCGGGCTCCAGCCCCAAGTTGCTGGCCTCGGCCTGGGCCTTCATGGCCGTGACCGTGGCCATGGCGGTGTTTGCTGCCCCCATCAAGGCCTACACAGACGCGGCGGCCCAGCAGCTCACCGACAAGGCGGGCTACGCGGCCGCTGTGCTCGGCCGCCAGGGGGGCGTCGACCTGCGCACCACCTTGCCCTACGACGGCAGCCGTGGGCCGTTCCGTCGCGGTGATGCGGCGCCGGCCGAGTCACCGCTTGCACCGTCCATCGAGGAGAACAAACCATGAGCGCGCCCCAAGCCGAACGCGGCTGGCGCCGGGTGTTTCCCCACCCGGTGCTGTCGCTGCAACTGACGGTGACCTGGCTGGTGCTGTCGCACAGCCTGGCGCTGGTGCACGTCCTGTCGGCCCTCTTGATGGCGTGGGGGCTGCCCCACCTGCTGGCCCCGTTCCTGGACCAGGCCAGCCGCGTGCGCTGGGGGCAGGCCTTCTGCCTCGTGGGGGTGGTGCTGTGGGACATCGTGGTGTCCAACGTCACCGTCGCGCGCATCACGCTGGGCCCCATGGGCAAGCCCAAGCCAGCCTGGCTGCGGGTGCCGCTGGCCACCACCCACCCGCGCGTCAATGCCTTCTTTGCCAGCATCATCACCACCACGCCGGGCACGGTCTCCATCGTAGTGGACGACGTCAAGGGCGAGATCCTGGTCCATGCCCTGAACTGCGATGATGCCGCGGCCATGGTGCGCGACATGAAACACCGTTACGAGGCCCCGCTGATCCGGATTTTCCGGATCGATGACGCGGGCACCGCTTTCAGGAGGTCCACATGACGGTATGGCTTCACATGGCGCTCAACGTCGGCATCGTGGCGGTGGCGCTTGCGGTGGTGCTTTGCAGTTGGCGTCTGCTGCGTGGGCCGGAGCTGCCCGACCGCGTGCTGGCGATCGACACGCTCTACATGAACATGGTGGCGCTTGTCATCCTGTTGGACATCCGCTGGGACACCGAGCTGCTGTTTGAAGCCGCCTTGCTGGTGGCGATGATGGGTTTCGTGTCCACTGTGGCCCTGGCGCGCTACGTGACCCGTGGTGACGTGATCGAGTGAACGAGAGGAGAACGAACCATGACGCAATGGCTTGAGAACGCCGCAGCCCTGCTGGTCCTGCTGGCGTCGTTTTTCCTGCTGGTGGGCGCGATCGGGCTGGTCCGCTTCCCCGACTTTTATATGCGCCTGCACGCCCCGACCAAGGCTTCCACGCTGGGAGTGGGCGGGGTGCTGCTGGCATCGATGCTGGTGACGCTGGCACACGGCCGCCCCGGGGTGGCCGAGCTGTTGATCACCTTGTTCGTGTTCGTCACGGCCCCGGTGTCGGCCAACCTCATGGGGCAAGCTGCGCTGCACCTGAAGCTGCGCTCGCAGGCCCCGGTGCCGCGCGATGCGGTGCCGGAGCGCCGCTGACCAGGCAGGGGGCTCCTGCCCCCAGCCAGCCGGTTCAGGCCACCGGACAGGCGTCGGGCAGGTTGTAGAACCGTTTGATGCCCTCCCAGGCCTGCTCGGGTTCGTCCACGTATTCGAACAGTTCCAGGTCTTCCGGTGAAATCGCCCCTTCTTCGACCAGCACGTCAAAGTTGACCAGCCGTTTCCAGTACTCGGAGCCGAACAGGAAGATGGGCACGGGTTTGGCCTTTTTGCACTGCACCAGGGTCATCACCTCGAACAGCTCGTCGAGCGTGCCAAAGCCGCCCGGGAAGGCCACCAGCGCCTTGGCGCGCATGAGGAAGTGCATCTTGCGCAGCGCGAAGTAGTGGAACTTGAAGCACAGCTCCGGGCTGATGTAGGGGTTGGGTTCCTGCTCGTGGGGCAGCAGGATGTTGAGGCCGACGTTGAGCACACCCCGGTCGTGGGCGCCACGGTTGGCGGCTTCCATGATGCCTGGCCCGCCGCCGGTGGCAATGTAGAGCTGGTCGGCCTTGGGACAGGTGAGGCTGTAATCGGCCACCAGCTGCGCAAAGCGGCGTGACTTGTCATAGTAGTGGGCGTTGCGCAGCAGTGCTTCGGCGCGGCGGATGGCGTGGGCGTTTCCGCTGGCCCGGGCTTCGTCCAGCTGGCGTTGCGCCTCGGTCGGCTCGCGGAAACGCGCGCTGCCGAACACCACAATGGTGTTCTCGATGCCATGCTCCTGCTGGGCCAGGTCGGGCTTGAGCAGTTCGAGCTGGAAGCGGATGCCGCGGGTTTCGCGGCGCAGCAGGAACTCGGGGTCGGCAAAAGCGAGGCGGTAGGCGTCGGCTTCGAGTTTGGGGTGCTCGTCCGACATGAGGTGCATCTCGACGGCGGCATCGGCCAGCCGTTGCGCGCTGAGTTGGTGGGTTTTGTTGTTCTGGTGGGTGTCCATGCGAGGGGCTCCTGGAAAGCGGGCACAAAAAAAGGCTCCGCAGAGCCTTTTTGACAGCAAAACGCGTGCCGCGTTCAGACGCGCTTGCGGTATTCGCCGGTACGGGTGTCGATTTCGATGCGGTCGCCCTGGTCCACGAACAGGGGCACGGCCACTTCGAAGCCGGTGGCGATCTTGGCGGGCTTCAGCACCTTGCCGGACGTGTCGCCCTTGACGGCGGGCTCGGTCCAGGTGATTTCGCGTTCCACGCTGGTGGGCAGTTCCACCGAGATGGCTTTGCCGTCGTAGAACACCACTTCGGCGGCCATGCCGTCTTCGAGGTAGTTGATGGCGTCGCCCATGTTACCGGCTTCCACTTCGTACTGGTTGTACTCGGTGTCCATCCACACGTACATCGGGTCGGCGAAGTAGGAGTAGGTGCACTCCTTCTTGTCGAGGATGACGTTGTCGATCTTGTCGTCGGCCTTGAACACCACTTCGGTGCCCATGTTGCTCAGCAGGGCCTTGAGCTTCATGCGCACGGTGGCGGCGCCGCGGCCGCCACGGGCGTATTCGGTTTTCAGGACGATCATCGGGTCCTTGCCGTGCATGATCACGTTGCCGGCGCGGATTTCTTGAGCGATTTTCATGGTGTTTCCGTGAGTTGTTGCCGCTCAAGCCAGGGCGAAACCTCTGCGCGCGGCGGTGGGCGAACGTGTCGCAAAACCCAGCATTTTACCGTTTTTCCATGACGAAGCGCAGCAGCTGTGTGCTCAGGTCGGGCTGTTGCCACAAGCGGTCACGGGCTGTGCGGGTCACGCTGGCCCAGGCGTGCAGGCGCTGCGGCGACAGGTCCGGCGGTGGCTCGCCACCCAAGCCGTTCCAGAACAGGTTCAGCTGCCGCAGGTCGGCCGGGGCGTCCAGCCAGTCCAGGAAGGCGACGAGCTTGTCGTGGTGTGCGCGGTCGTGCTGGGGGTAGATATGCCAGACAAAGGCCTGTCCCGCCCAGAGGGCGCGCACCAGCGAATCTTCCCCGCGCACGAAGTTGAGGTCACAGGCCCACAGCATTTCGTCGAAGGCGGGCTGGTCGACGAAGGGCCGCCGCAGCCAGTGGCGGGGCAGCGGCCGTGGCGCCAGCCACTGCCGAACGGCGGCATCGGCCCGGCCGGGCGTGATGGCCAAGGCGGTGTCTGGCGTCTGCCGCAAGTGCCCAAGCAACCAGGGCAGTGCGGGGGGCTCGTAGCAAAACAGGCTGATCCAGAGGGAAGGGAGGAGGTCAGAGGGGCGGCTGGACGCGGTGCCAGTCGTCGAAAGGTCCGCCGTGTTGGTTGACCGATGTGCCGCCTGGCGCCACGTGAGGCGGTCGAAGGCCGCTTGGCGGACGTGCAGGTCGGTTTCGCGCAGCAGGCCGCCCGTGGCCGGCGTGAACCCAGGGTAGAAAAACCAGCGGGTCCAGCCCTGGCCCGGCCCACGCATCAGGGGCGAGGGCAGGCGGTGCATGCGCTCCACGTAGGCCTCGGCGCTCAGGTACTCCAGGTTGATCCACACCGGGGCCTCGTCGCCAGCCCAGAGTGGACGCTGCTGGGCAATGAAGCCGTCGGGCGGCTCGCAGCCAAAGGCCTCGACCCACACGTCGGAGCGGGGCAGGTGGGCGTGCGTCGAGGTGGGCCATTCGCTCTCCCAGGCCAACACCTCGATGCCCGTGTATCGGCCTTCCAGCGCACCGGGGGCCATCCAGTGCAGCGTGTCGGTCTGGTCCAGCCACAGCCGCACCCGTTGGCCCCGTGCTGCCAGTTCGCGCGACAGGCGCCAGCACACGCCCACGTCGCCGAAGTTGTCGATCACACGGCAGAAAATGTCCCAGCGCAGAGGCGGTCCGTCGTTTTGCATGGGCGGAATTGTCGCCGGCTTGGTGCCACAATCGCGTCACACCATGACGAGTCCGCACCCCGAAGACCTGCTCAAGGCAGTGGCCGCCTTGCCGTCGCTGCCGGGCGTCTACCGCTATTTCGATGCCCACGGCCTGCTGCTGTACGTGGGCAAGGCGCGCGACCTCAAGCGCCGCGTGTCTAGCTATTTCACCCGCAGCCACGACGGCACGCGCATCGGCCACATGGTCAGCAAGATCGCGCGCATGGAAACCACCGTGGTGCGCTCCGAGGCCGAGGCGCTGCTGCTCGAAAACAACCTCATCAAGACGCAGCAGCCGCGCTTCAACATCCTGTTTCGGGACGATAAAAGCTACCCCTACCTGAGGCTGAGCGCCAGCAACTGGACGCCCGCGGTGGCCGCCAGCCCCGACGGCGCCACCGGCACGCCCCGCCCGGAGCATTACCCCCGCGTGTCGTACTACCGCGGCGCGGTGGAAAAGCGCCACCAGTATTTCGGCCCGTACCCCAACGCCTGGGCGGTGAAGGAAACCATCCAGCTCATCCAGAAGGTGTTTCGCCTGCGCACGTGCGAAGACACGGTGTTCAACCACCGCACGCGCCCCTGCCTGCTGTACCAGATCAAGCGCTGCAGCGGCCCGTGCGTGGGGTTTGTGAGCCCGGCCGATTACGCGGCCGACGTGCGCAGCGCCAGCGCCTTCCTGCGCGGCGAAACCCAGACCGTGCTCGACGAGCTGGAGCAGCGCATGCTGGCCCACGCCGAACAGCTGGCCTTTGAGCAGGCGGCGGAGGTGCGCAACCAGATCGCCGCGCTTTCCAAGGTGCTGCACCAGCAGACGATGGAAAGCACCAGCGACCAGGACGTGGACATTCTGGCGGTGAAGGTGCAGGGCGGGCGCGCCTGCGTGAACCTGGCCATGGTGCGCGGCGGGCGCCACCTGGGTGACCGGCCGTATTTCCCCACCCATGTGGAAGACGGCGCGGTGCTCGCCGCACTGGAAGAGGACGTGTCCAACGCCGCGGCGACGGTGGAGCAGCGGGTGTTGGAGGCCTTTATGGCCCAGCACTACACCGGCGTGCCACCCCCGCCCGTACTGGTGCTGGGCGCGGCGGTGGACGATCACCTGATCGACCTGCTGACCGAGCAGAGCGGCATACGGCTGCACACGGTGTTCAACCCGCGCGAGCACCGGCGCGCCTGGCTGGACATGGCCCAGAAGAACGCCGAGATCCAGCTGGCGCGGCTGCTGGCCGAAGAGGGGTCCCAGCAGGCGCGCACCCGGGCACTGGCCCAGGCGCTCGATCTGCCCGAAGACGCGCTGGAGCAGTTGCGCATCGAGTGCTTTGACATCTCGCACACCGCGGGCGAATCGACCGTGGCCTCGTGCGTGGTGTTTGAGGGCCACAAGATGCAGAGCGCCCAGTACCGGCGCTACAACATCGACGGCATCACCCCCGGCGACGACTATGCCGCCATGCGGCAGGTGCTGCAGCGGCGCTACGGCAAACTGGCGCAGGCGCTGCGCGAGGACGACGGTTCGCCCAAAGGGGGCCAGCACCGCCTGCCCGACATCGTGCTCATCGATGGCGGCAAAGGCCAGGTGGGCGTGGCGCGCGAGGTGTTCGAGTCGCTGGGGCTGGACCTGGGCCGTCTGGTGGGCGTGGAAAAAGGCGAGGGCCGCAAGGTGGGGCTGGAGGAACTGGTGTTTGCCGACGGCCGCGAGAAGATTTACTTGGGCGCCGATTCGGCCGCGCTGATGCTGGTGGCCCAGATCCGCGACGAGGCGCACCGCTTCGCCATCACCGGCATGCGGGCGCAGCGCGCCAAGACCCGCACCGGCGGCAGCCAGCTGGAAGACATTCCGGGCGTGGGGCCCAAGAAGCGGGCGCGCCTGCTGCAGCGGTTCGGCGGCGTGCGCGGCGTAGCGGCGGCCAGCGCCGAGGACCTGGCCACGGTCGATGGCATTTCCGCCGAGCTGGCCGACGCCATTTACCGCGCGCTGCACTGAGCCGCGATGGCGACAGTGCGCCGCCCCGGACACGCCCCAAAAGCCCCGCATAATGACGGCCATGTTCTTCAACCTGCCCACCCTGCTGACCTGGGCCCGGATCGCCGCGATCCCGCTCATCGTCGCCGTGTTTTACTGGCCGGGGTTGAGCCAGCCCTTGCAGAACCTGATTGCCACGGTGCTGTTCGTGGTGTTTGCCATCACCGATTGGGCCGATGGCTTCCTGGCCCGCAAGCTCAACCAGACCTCGTCGTTCGGGGCCTTCCTCGACCCCGTGGCCGACAAGTTCCTGGTCTGTGCCTGCGTGCTGGTGCTGGTGCACCTCGACCGCGCCGACGTGTTCGTGGCCCTGATCATCATTGGGCGGGAGATCGCCATTTCCGCCCTGCGCGAGTGGATGGCCATGATCGGCGCCAACAAGAGCGTGGCGGTGCACATGGTGGGCAAACTCAAGACCACGGTGCAGATGGTGGCCATTCCGTTTTTGCTCTTTGACGGCATGGTGCTGGGCCTGCTCGATACCCGCTGGTGGGGCACGCTGCTCATCTGGGTGGCGGCGGTGCTGACCGTCTGGTCCATGGTCTATTACCTGCAAAAGGCGCTGCCCGAGATCCGGGCCAAGGCGCGCTGACGGCACTTCATTTTTCTGCAATGGTGGCTTCTGCGTCCGACAACGGCTGGCTGCGCGCCATGCCCTGGGTGTTCGTGCTGATCTGGAGCACGGGTTTCATCGTGGCGCGTTACGGCATGCCGTACGCGCCACCCATGACCTTCCTGGCCTGGCGCTATGCCCTGTCCATCCTGTGCTTTCTGCCCTGGATCTGGTTGGCCAAGGTGGCCTGGCCGAAGGACCGGCGGCAGTGGCTGCACCTGGCGGTGCTGGGCGTCCTCATGCACGCGGGCTACCTCGGGGGCGTGTGGGCGGCGGTGAAGGCTGGCATGGGCTCTGGGCTGTCGGCGTTGGTGGTCGGCTTGCAACCGGTGCTCACCGCGGTGTGGCTCTCGGCCACCGGCGGTCATGTGACGCGGCGCCAGTGGCTGGGCCTGACGCTGGGGTTTGCGGGTCTGGTGCTGGTGGTGTCGCGCAAGTTCGGCGCCGGCGGGCCAGGCGATACCGCCACCTGGCTCAACCTGTCGTTTGCCGTGATTGCGCTGTTCAGCATCACCATCGGCACGCTGTACCAGAAGCGCTTCGTGCAACCCTGCGATGTGCGCAGCGCCAACACGGTCCAGTTGCTGGCGGCCTTTGCGGTGACCTTGCCGCTGGCGCTGCTCGAGTCCGAAGGCATGGGCTGGAATGGCCAGCTCGTGGGCGCGTTGGCGTGGTCGGTGCTGGGCCTCACGCTCGGCGGCAGCTCGCTGCTCTACCTGCTGATCCAGCGTGGGGCGGCGGCGTCGGTCTCCAGCCTGATGTACCTGGTGCCGCCGTGCACGGCGCTGATCGCATGGGTGCTGTTCAGCGAGCCGATCAACGCCATCACGGTGGCGGGTACCGCGCTCACCGCGCTGGGCGTGAGCCTGGTCGTGCGTGCGCCCAAGGCCTGAGCGACCGACTAGAATCCCCCGTTTGGCGGTAACCCACCACATCTCACAGATTGCCCAACCATGAACAAAGCCGACCTCGTTGAACACATTGCCCAGCGTGCGGACATCTCCAAAGCCTCGGCCACCCGAGCGCTGGATGCGACGCTGGAAGCCATCGTGGCGACGTTGAAGGAGGGCGGTACGGTGTCGCTGGTGGGGTTCGGCTCGTTCGCGGTGGCCCAGCGCGCCGCACGCACCGGGCGCAATCCCAAGACTGGCGAGGAAGTGCGCATCGAAGCCGCTAAAATTCCGAAGTTTCGGCCTGGCAAAGGGCTGAAAGACGCTATCATGTGAAAGGTAGACAGGTTCCGGAGGGGTGCTTAGCTCAGCTGGTAGAGCGGCGCCCTTACAAGGCGTAGGTCAGCGGTTCGATCCCGTTAGCACCCACCACCCTCCCACACAGAAGGCGAACACGGGTTCGCCTTTTCTGTTTCAGGCAGCGCGCTCATGTTTGACTTTTTCCGTAACAACATCAAGTTCCTCATGGGGCTGCTGATGTTGCTCATCATCCCGTCGTTCGTGCTGTTTGGCATCGAGGGCTACAGCAGTTTCCGCGAGAACAAGGACGTCGTGGCCAAGGTGGGCAAGGTCGAGATCACCCGCCAGGAGTGGGATGCGGCGCACCGCAACGAGGTGGACCGCCTAGCGGCGTCGCTGCCCGGGGTGGACCGCAGCCTGCTGGACAACGCGGCCAGTCGCGATGCCACGCTGGAGCGGCTGGTCAATGAGCGCGTGCTGGCCCTGGCGGCGCAGGATGGCCTGTTCCTCGCCACCGATCAGCGTTTGGCCCGCGAACTGACCCAGGACCCCACGATCGCTGCCCTGCGCAAGCCAGATGGCAGCCTGGATGTGGAGCGCTACCAGCAGTTGTTGCGCGCACAAGGCATGACCCCGGAGATGTTCGAAGCCTCGGTGCGGGCCGACTTGGCCCGGCGCCAGGTGCTGCAGGGTGTCGAAGGCTCGGGTTTTGTGACCGAGGCCGCCGCCCGCACCGCGTTGCAGGCGTTCTTCGAACGGCGTGAGATCCAGTGGAGCCTGTTCCGTCCGGCCGATTTCAAGGCCGCGATCACGGTGTCCGACGACGAGGTGCGCCGTTTTTACGACGACAACGCCCAGTCCTTCCAGACCCCTGAGCAGGTGGATGTGGAGTACCTAGTACTCGACCTCGAGGCGGTTGCGCGCACGGTGCGGCCGAGCGACAGCGAGTTGCGCTCTTATTACGAGCAGAACAACGCGGCCCTGGCCCAGCAGGAGCAGCGGCGGGCCCGACACATCTTGCTGACGGTGGACCCTGGTGCGAGCGCCGACGACAAGGGCAAGGTGCGTGCGCAAGCCGATGCGCTGCTGGCCCAGTTGCGTCAGTCGCCCGATCGGTTTGCCGAACTCGCGCGCACCCGTTCGCAAGACCCGGGTTCGGCGGCGCAAGGCGGCGACCTCGATTACTTTGGCCGCGGCGCCATGGTCAAGCCGTTCGAGGATGCGGCCTACGCGTTGGCCAAGGGTGAGATTTCCCCCGTGGTGGAAACCGAATTCGGCTTCCACATCATCCAGGTGACCGACATCCGTCGGCCAACGCCCGAGCCCTTCGAGGCGGTGCGGGCGAAGCTCACGGCCGAACTGTCCAAGCAGATGGCGCAGCGCCGGTACGCCGAAGTGGCCGAGGAGTTCACCAACCTGGTGTACGAGCATGCCGACAGTTTCGGCCCTGCGGCCGAGAAACTGGGCTTGACCCCGCGCCGCGCGTCAGCCGTGCTGCGTACTGGGCCGGCCGACGCATCGGCCGATGCCCCGTTGGCCCAGCCGAGGGTGTTGACCGCCCTGTTCTCGGCGGACTCGCTGCGGCAGCGGCGCAACAGCGAAGCGATCGAACTGGGTGCCAACCAGCTGGTGTCGGTGCGTGTACTGGAACATCGCCCGGCGGCTGTGCGGCCTTTCGATGAGGTGGCAAGCGCCGTGCGCGAACGGCTGCGCCAGCAGCGCGCCGAAGCGGCCGCGCGCGAAGAAGGTGTTGCCCGGCTGGCGGCCTGGCAGGCGGCGCCTGCAACGGCCTCGTTGCGCCCGGCGGTTGTGGTGTCCCGCGAAGACGCGCAGGGTTTGCCGCCGGCGTTGATCACCGCCGCCCTGAGTGCCCCCGCCGGCACCACTACGGCGGCCTGGACCGGGGTGGACCTGGGGGCCGACGGGTATGCGGTGGTCCGTGTCAACCGCGTGATCGAGCGCGGTGCCGTGGATGCAGCCCGTGCTCAGCAAGAGCGGGAGCAGCTGGCCAAGCTGTGGTCGCAGGCCGAGACGCAAGCCTACCTCCAGAGCTTGCGCGCGCGCTACAACGTCAAACTGCTCAACAAAAAATCCGGCGTGGAAGGCTGAAAACCCCAAAACCAGCTTCTATCGCGCTATAATTTGAGGCTACGGTGGCTGTAGCTCAGTTGGTAGAGTCCAGGATTGTGATTCCTGTTGTCGTGGGTTCGAGTCCCATCAGCCACCCCAAGTTTGCAAGTCTTTGATTTTCAAATAGTTTTTTGCTTTTTCTGTGCTTCGGTGTCACTACTTGGTGTCACGCATGAAGCTCAAAGCAACGAAGATCAAAGTCCCCCGTCTCGGTGCCAACAGGCACGGGGTCTTCTACCTCAGGTACCCAGTACTTGACGGTGCAGGACGGCGCAAAGTCGTTCAACGCTCCCTCCTCACGAAAGATCCAGCCGCGGCCAAAATTGCCGCGCTGGAGTTTTCGCTGTCACTCATTCGGCGGGAAGCGGAATACGCGGGTGCACAGAGCTCCCGCTTGCAGGATCAGATTGCAGCCGCGTCTGTTACAGCCAAGTGTGGTTCCTTGGGTGCACCGGCGTTTAATCGTTCTCCAGAGCTTGCTCTAGCGGCTGTGGTGGAACCGCAAACCGATCCTTCTGTCGCAAGGCCGATAACGGGTAGCCCGCAAGGACTGCCGTCTGCAGGGATTCGACTGGCCGAGGTGATCGAGATGCATCTTGTCGAAGAAGCGCGCCGCTTGAAGCCAGGCGCCACGACGATCAATGAAAAGCGTTCGATCTTTGCTGAGTTCGTGGCGTTTTTCAACAACGCAGAGATTCAATCCGTCACGTCTGTCGACATCAACACGCGTTGGCGGCCTGCGGAGTACTCACGCGAGAACGGCAAGCATCAGGGCCGGGCGACCAGCCTGGCTCGGCTCGAAAAGCGCAGGGGGTACATTCACCGGCTCTTTGCTTGGGCTATCCAGACGGGCCGCTACCGGGGTGAAAATCCGATGGCTGTGGCAATGGCTGGCAAAAGCGAGATTCGACGGCACGAAAAGCCGTACGAAGAGTTCACCAGTGACGACATCAAGCTGTTATTTTCGGAGGACTATCGCCAGGAAATGAAAGCCCCGGACTGGTACTGGACCCCGCTGGTAGCCATGTACTCCGGCGCGCGCTTGTCTGAAATAGCGCATCGCAAGCTCGACGATTTCGTAGAAATCGAAGGCTACAAAGTCATGCTGATCCCCGACGCCAAGACCCGCGGTGGCCGAAGGACCGTGCCCTTGCACAGCGACTTGCTCGACCTTGGGTTCTGGCAGTACGTTGAAGCACTCAAGGCCCGTGGCTGCGATCGCTTGTTTCCCCATCGCCCCGAACTGAAGTCCGAAAAAATGGCTGGACGAAGTTGGTCAGTGTGGGTGAAGCGCCGCCTGAAAAACGGAGCAAACAAGTCCTTTCATTCGATCCGCTCGACAGTGATCACTGACCTGCACAACCGCGGTGCCAACGCAGCGGCCATTCACCGGGTGTCGGGCCACACAACCACGGCGGTTTCCGGTGTACATGGCAAGTATGTGCGCTCAATCAATCTCGCGGTCCAAGCCGAGACGATCCAAGTGATCAAGCACGAAGGGCTGGAACCGGCGCTGCTCAAGCTCCCCGATCCGGAGTTCAAGTCGTATTTCGATCACCACTTGAGTCACCTACAGGCGGCAGAAGCATTGCGACAGCGTGCTGCGCGGCGCCAAGTTTTGATCAATCGCTCTGGGGCCAAGACAGCCTGAGCACGTTCCAAGTTGACTTGCTGGGCTGCTGACCAGCAGGTCCAAAATATCCGCCGATTTCGACCCCTCTATCTCGTTCAGACTGGGAACAGTCATGCACAATGACTGCATTGGAATCCAATGCGGGTGGTGTATGACGGGCTGGAACTGGAACAGGTCGAACTACGAGATCAATCTCAAGGACGGGGTTTTCAAATCGGATGGGCCGGAAGACCATTCAAGAATGATGGAAGCACTCAATGCCCTGGGTGCGAATGAATTTGTCAGAGCCTCTGTTGAACGGGCGTTTTCACAACCGAAAATCGAAAATCAGTCGCCAAGGAGAGTCAGCGCCCTTGCCGTCGGCTCAGACACTCGCATCATTCTTCAAATGACGGGCTCAGTCGCACCGTTTCGCCAATGATCAGCAAGCCCGGTCGAGGACCGTAGGGGGGAGCGATCTCGACCAAACGGCGCAATGGGTGGGCCAGAACGGACTGTGTGGGTCGGGCACCGTCCTGGACGATGGCCGCGGGTGTGTCGGGCGGCAGCCCATGGGCGATCAAGGCCTGGGCAATCTGCGCCAGACGCTGAACGCCCATGTAGAACACCCGGGTCTGCCCCGCACCCGCCAGGGCTTGCCAGTCGTGACTGGCCTGGTCGTCCGCCAGATGGCCGGGCAGAAACACGCAGCTGGCTGCAAGCTGGCGGTGAGTCAGCGGAATGCCAGCCGCGGCGGAGCAGCCGCTGGCGGCTGTCACACCGGGCACCACCTCGAATGCAATGCCGGCAGCCTGCAGCGCCAGCACTTCCTCGCCACCACGTCCGAACACATAGGGGTCACCACCTTTGAGGCGAACGACGCGCAGGCCCTGGCGCGCATGCCCCACCAGCAGGTCATGAATCTCTTCCTGCGGGACCGCGTGGTGTCCCAGCGCTTTGCCCACGTACACACGCCGGGCGGCGGCCGGGATCAGCGCCAGCACATCCTCGGCGATCAGCCGATCGTGCACCACCACTTGGGCCTGTTTCAGCCGGTTCAGCGCGCGCAGCGTCATCAGGTCGGCCGGTCCCGGCCCGGCGCCAACGATGCAGACCGAGCCCGCAGCCGGTGTCTCACTCACCATCGATGACCCCCGGTCCCTGGTGGAACACCAGATCGGCGACTACCTGTCCGCCCACCAGGTGCTGCCCGATGATGCGCTCCATGTTGTCGGGGGTCACGCCGTGGTACCAGGTGCCGT
Organism: Comamonadaceae bacterium; assembly: GCA_030602185.1. Taxonomy (GTDB): domain Bacteria; phylum Pseudomonadota; class Gammaproteobacteria; order Burkholderiales; family Burkholderiaceae_C; genus JAUWAE01. The sequence goes on along the minus strand of JAUWAE010000010.1, from coordinate 13,739 downwards.
CGGGCTGCACGCACAGGATGGGACCACCCTTGCAGGCAGCAAAACAGCTCACGCGGCTGCGCTTGACGCGCAGCGCGCCTTCGTTCAGCCCGGCGGCCTTGAACTTCTCGCCCAGGCTGTCGAACAGCACCTGCGCCGCGCCGTCCTGTGTGCAGCGCGTGCCGGTGCAGACCAGCAGGTGCCGGCGGTAGTCGCCGATGCGGGGTTTTTCCGTGCTGCTCATGCCTCGGTCTCCTCGGTACTGGCCTCGGCCGGTGCGTGTTCGTCGGGTGCCGCCAGCACCTGTTCGATGTAGTCGGCGGGCAGGCGGTGTCGGCTGGCGAGTTCGGCCAGGCCCGCGCCGGCCGCTTGCTCGGCCCGCAGCCCCTCGATCCAGCCCAGCAGACCGCTGGAGAGCGAGCGGCCAGCCTTCTCGCCTTCGCGGGTCTCGAAGCCCTGGTCCACGTCGTACTTGTTGGCGTAGCCACGCGGGGTGACCATCAGCCCCACGCGCAGGAAGGTGCTGCTGTTGCCGATCAGCACGGTGCTGAGCATGCCGATCTCCTGTTCGGCCATCTGGTCCAGGGTGGTGTGCACGATGTGCTGGCGGCGCCGGTAGGCGCTCTTGACGATCGCCACCGGCGTGTCCGCGCGGCGGTGGCGCAGGAAGAGGCGCTGCGCTTCGACGATCTGGCGCGTGCGGCGCCCGCTCTTGGGGTTGTAGAGCGCCACCACGAAGTCGGCGGCGGCGGCCGCGTCCAGGCGCCTGGCGATCACCGGCCAGGGCGTGAGCAGGTCGGACAGCGAGATGGAACAGAAGTCGTGCGTCAGGGGCGCACCGACCAGGGCGGCGCAGGCGTTGATAGCCGACGCACCGGGCACGATCTCCACCGCCACGTCGTCCTCCGGTGTCCAGCCGGCCTGGAACAGCACCTCGTAGGTAGGGCCGGCCATGCCGTAGACGCCGGCGTCGCCCGACGAGATCAGGGCCACTTTCTTGCCCGCGCGGGCCGCTTCCAGCGCATGCACGGCGCGGTCGAGCTCTTCGGTCATGCCCTTGCGCACGACTTCCTTGCCCTCCAGCAGGTCGGCCACCAGCTTGATGTAGGTGACATAGCCCACCACCACATCGGCCTCGGCAATGGCGGCGCGCGCACGCGCGGTCATGTGGTCGGTGTGGCCGGGGCCGATGCCCACCAGGCTGATGCGGCCGGCCGCGCCGGTGGTGCCCGCGTCGTGCGGGGGGGTGACAGAGGTGTCGGTGGTCATTTCGTTCCTTGTGACAAGCGAGCGTTGAATGGCAAGGCGATCAGCCCTGCGGCAGGTGTTCCGGTGTGGCGCAACCGCCGGTGGTCCAGGACGGGTCCCAGGCGTTCTCGGTGAACACGGCCGGCGCCGGACGCGCCTGGCGCCACTGTTGCTGGATGAGCATGGGTGCTTCGTAGAAGCGGTCCACCGGGCCGATGCACAGCAGGCCCAGTGGCGCCGCTCCTTCGGGCAGCGCCAGCAGCCTGTGCAGGTCAGCGGGTTCGAACAGCGACACCCAACCGAGACCGAGGTTCTCTGCGCGCGCGGCCAGCCAGAGGTTCTGGACGGCGGCGCCGGCCGAGCACCACGCCATTTCGCTCGCCAGCGTGCGGCGACCGAACACCGTGCCGTCGTCGGGCGCCAGCACCAGCGCCCACAGCTCGGCGCATTCGCGCAGGCCTTCCACCTTCAGTGCCAGGAACTCGGCCGCACGGGGCCCCAGGGCCTGCGCGGTGCGCATGCGCTCCTGGTCCACGGCGGCGGCCAGCCGGTCGCGCAATACAGGGTCGGTGATGCGCAGCACCCGCAGCGGCTGCATCAGGCCCACCGAAGGAGCGGCGAGCAGCGCCGATTGCAGGCGGGCCCGCACGTCTTCAGCGACCTGCGCACCGGCAGTGAAGTGGCGCATGTCGCGCCGCACCTGCATCAGCGACAACACGGCTTCGCGTTCGCAGGCCGTGAAGCGGCGCGCCGGATCGGGGTTGGCGACACAGGGCGGGATGGCTGTGCGCGGCATCACCCGCGCCACCGACACCGTGGCGTTGCGCCCGTCGCCGCCGCGCAGCCGGTGCTTCTCCACCCACAGGGCTGAGGCCTCGGTGGTGCCGGCGGCGAGCAAGGCGGCGGCTTCGGACACCGAGGGCGTGCCGGTGTGTCGGCGCACGGTCTCCGACGGGTGGGGCACCACCACCTCGGCCAGCTGGGTGGCGGGGTAGAAGTGCAGCGGCCAGCCGGCCTGCGCGGCCAGCGCCAGCAGCGCGGGTTCGTCGGCCTTGAGCGTGATGCTGCCCACGCCGGTCACCTGTCCGCGTTGAAGGCCGGCCACGGCCAGGGCTTCGTCGACCGCTCGCGCCAGCGTGACCAGCGGCGTGCCGCGGTCGCAGCCGATGCCCAGGGCCACCTTCATGCCGCGGCCCCGGTGGTGGCGTCGTTGCCCGCCGGCAGCGGCGGGCGGTACACCACCAGCCGCTCGTGCAGTGTCTGCCAGAGCGTGTCGTCCACCGGGCGGTGGGTGATCCACAGCACCGCGCGGTAGCGGGCCAGATCCACATCCTCCAGGCGCGTGTGGCGGTGGATGTTCGGCGGCAGCGGGGTGGGGCGGGTCCACCAGTGCGGGCTGCCGGCCTCCTGCACCACTGCCACCGGTTCCTCGTTGACCACCGCGGCCGAGACGCGGGTGATGTTGAGTTTGGGCGCCTCAACCTGCCAGCCCAGCTCACGGCCCAGGATGTCGACCGGGATGGTCTTGCCCACGTCCGACGCGGTGGTGAGCACCGCCGTGGCGCCCAGCAGCGCGGCCACGGTCTCGGCCATGGCGTTGGCGCCGCCCACATGGCCCGAGAGCACCGGGATGGCGAACTGGCCGGCGTCGTCCACCACCAGCACGCCGGGGTCCTCGTCCTTGCTCTTCAGGTGCGGCGCGATCAGGCGCACCACCGCGCCCAGCGAGACGAAGAACACGATCTGGTCGAACTGCGCGAACAGCTCGCCGATCTGGTCCTTGAATGCGCCGTCGTAGGTCTGCAGCGGGTTTGGCAGGCCGGCGCAGGCCTCGGCGAACTTGGCGGCGACACAGAGCGACGCCTGCGGCAGCTGCCGAGCCAGCGTGGAGGCCTGCGCGGCGCCGTGTTTGGTGATGGCGACGAGGACGGTGCGGGGAAGCGAAGGGGGATGGTCGGAGCTCATGCAACAGGTTCCGGGGTTTTCTTGAGGCAGCCCTTGATGCGCTCGCCGCGCACGCGGTGGGGGTTTTTCACGATCAGCAGCGAGAGGTAGTTGACCTTGCTGCCGCGCAGCGTGAGCAGTTCGGGGCCGGACAGCCGGCGCTCGTCCAGCGCGCCAACGCGTTCGACGAAGTGCGCGCCGGCCAGCAGGTCGCGCGCCTCCAGCCAGTCCAGCAGGTCCTCGATCAGCGGCTTGATCTTCATCAGCACCAGGGTGTCGAAGTCGGGCAGCAGCCGGTCGACCGCGCCCACGCCGTAGGCCGCCGGCACGATGGCCACGGTGTCGTCCTGCTCGGCGAACGGTTCGCCCACATCGGCACAGGCCGCGGTGAACGAATTGACTCCGGCGATGGTGCGCACCGGCAGCCGCTCGTCCAGCCCGCGCCGGGTGCGCGCCAGGTGGCCGAAGGTGGCGTAGGTGGAGGCGTCGCCCTCGACCAGGAACAGCACGTCGCGCCCGGCCTGCAGCCAGGGCAGCACGGTCTGCGCGGCCTTCAGCCAGGCGCGCGCCAGCTTCTCGCCGTCGTGGGTCATGGGAAACAGCAGCGGCGTGTGGGTCTCGGGCAGCGGCAGCCCGGCGCGCTGCACGATGTCCAGCGCATAGCTGGGCGTCTTGCCGCTGCGCACCGGGTAGACCCAGATGGCGTCGCGGCGCTCCAGCGCGGCCCAGGCAGCGCGGGTGATCAGGCCGGGGTCGCCCGGGCCGAGCGAGATGCCGTGCAGGGCGCCCATGCGGGGGGCAGTGGAAGGCGTGGCGTCAGCCATGCGCCGCCTCCTCCGCCGCCACCACCACCGGCCCGTGTTCGCCGTGGCCCATGGGGCCCACGCCGGCGCACACCAGCCACACCGGGTTCTCGGCGGCCATGCGGTGCATGTGCAGGATGGGGCGGCTGCGCGCGGCCTGCAGCTGCAGCACGTCCCAGTCGGCGTTCAGCTGCTGCAGGGCCTGGGTGGCGGTGGCCAGGTTCTCCAGCGTCACAAAGTTCATCACCAGCCGGCCCTGCGGCCGCAGGCGCCGCAACACCTGCGCGATCAGACCGGCCAGCTCGCCGCCGGAGCCGCCGATGAACACCGCGTCGGGGTCGGGCCAGGTGTCCAGGCCGTCGGGCGCCTTGCCCAGGTGGAGGCTGTAGTTGCTGACACCGAAGGCCGCGTGGTTGCGCCGGGCGATGGCGTGGTCGGCCTCGTTCTTCTCGATGGCGAACACATGGCCCTGCGGGCACAGGCGGGCGGCCTCCAGCCCCACCGAGCCGCTGCCGGCGCCGATGTCCCAGATCACACTGTCGGCGCGCAGCTGCAGCCGCGCCAGGCTGACGGCACGCACCTCCTGCTTGGTGATCAGGCCCTTCTCGGGCCGGCGCTGCTCGAAGGCGCTGTCGGCCAGGCCGAAGCGCACCGGCTGCGGCCGCGGCCCTGCTCGCCACAGCAGCACCACGTTCGGTTCGGCAAAGCGCATGCGGGCCGCCTCCGCCGGGCTGAGTTGCGCATGCACCCGCTCGTCGGGCTGCAGCAGGTGTTCGGCCACGGCCATGTGGAAGTCGCTGCCCAGGCCTTCGGCCAGCAGCAGGCGGGCGATGCGGTCCGGGCTGTTCGCCGGGCTGGTCAGCAGCAGCAGGCGCTGCTCGGCGCGCAGGGCCTGGGCCAGCGCGTACAGGCCGTGCGTGGGCGGGGCGCCGCGCTGCCACTCGCCGGCATCGGCGGCGTGCACGGAGACGATGCGCGCGTCCTGCCAGGCCAGGCCCACGCGGGCACAGGCCAGTTGCAGCGTGGACAGGTTGGGCAGGATCTCCAGCGCCTCCAGGCACAGGTGCTGGGCCAGGTAGGGCGCGATGCCGTGGCACAGCGGGTCGCCGGTGGCCAGCACCACGCAGGCCTGGTGGGCCTCGCGCGCGGCGCGCACCCAGCTGGGTACCGCCTTCAGCTGGCCGGTCAGGTCGTGGGTGACGGCGCCGGCCTTGAGCGTGTGCCGCAGCAGCGCCAGCGTGCGCGCGCCGCCGATCACCACGTCGGCCGTGCGCAGGTGGGCCAGTGCGGTGGCGCCGAGGCTGGCCACGCCGTCGTCGAGCACGCCTATGACGCGGCAGCGGTTGGGATCGTGGGAGGGAAGATCGTTCATTCGGTGTCGAAGTCGGAGTGGTGGGTGTGGCCGATGCCGGTGCGCCCGGCCGTGGCGGGGCGGGGTCGCGCCTCGGCGGGGGCCGAACGCACGTCGGCCACCGGCTGGCCGCTGAAGTCGCACACCAGCACGCGCAGCGCAAAGGCGTGGCCGTAGCGTTCGGGGGCGGTCAGGGTGTCGATGGCGCGCTGCGCCAGCGCTTCGTGAAAGGCCGGGCCCAGGCCGCGCTCGACCATCAGCTCGGCGCCGAAGCGCGCGGTTTCGGCGGCGGCGATGGCGGCGCAGTCCTCGGCCGTGGCGCCGATCTGGCGGGCGATCTCGGCCACCAGGTCGGTGTCCACCACGTTGCGGTTGGCGTGGGTGATGGTCTCGCCCTGCGCGATCTTGGTCAGCTTGCCCACCATCACGCCCAGCACCACCTCGGGCAGGCCCTGGGCCACCACCTCGTCGAGCGCGTAGCGCAGGAAGTCGCCCATCTGCACGAAGCAGGCTGCGGGCAGGCCGGGCCGCTCCGCGCGCAGCGTCTGCATGGCGAAGGTCTCGGTGCGGCCGCCGGTGGTCAGCGCCACCACGCCGTGGTCCAGTGTGGCCGCCACCTGGATGCCCTGCACCACGCTGGCCCGCCAGGCGGCGGTGGAATAGGGTTTGACGATGCCGGTGGTGCCCAGGATGCTGATGCCGCCCAGGATGCCCAGCCGCGCGTTGGTGGTCTTCTTCGCCATCTCCTGGCCGCCGGGCACGCTCACCGTGACTTCCAGCCCGTGCTGCGCGAGCAGCCGCGGCGCGGCCTCGTGCAGGTTGTCGGCGATGTTCTGGCGCGGCACCGGGTTGATCGCCGGTCCGCCCACCGCCAGCCCCAGGCCGGGCAGCGTCACCGTGCCCACGCCGTCGCCGGCCACGAAGCTGATCTCGCCCGCTTGGCCGGGCAGCAGCCGCAGGTCCACCGTGAGGTGGGCGCCGTCGGTGCAGTCCGGGTCGTCGCCCGCGAACTTCACCACCATGGCGTGGGCGCTGTGCGCATCGCAGCGCCCGTCGTGCACGGCAAAACGCACGCGCTGGCCGTTGGGCAGCAGGCTCTCCATGGCGTCGGGCACCGCACCGGTTTCCAGCCCCTGTGCGGCGGCCCGGGCGGCCGCGGCCGCACAGGCACCGGTGGTGAAACCGGTGCGGGTGCCGCGCGGGGTGGCGCCGTCCATCGTCAGGCGCTTTCTGCGCGCTGCCGCGCCTCGGCCAGCGCCAGCAGCGCGTGCAGGGCGGCCACCACCAGGGTGGAGCCGCCCTTGCGACCGCGGATGACGATCCACGGCACGTCGGTGATCTGCGCCATCAGGTCTTTCGACTCCGCGGCCGACACGAAGCCCACCGGCATGCCGACCACCAGGGCGGGGCGCACGCCGTCCTCCACGATCAGCCGCACCAGTTCGATCAGCGCGGTGGGCGCGTTGCCAATGCCGACGATGGCGCCCTGCAGCAGGCCCAGGCGGTGCGCCTTGCGCATGGCCTGCACGGCGCGGGTGGTGTTGTCGGCCTGCGCCTGGGCGATCACGTCGGCATCGCTGATGAACTGGTGCGTGGCCATGCCGAAGTGCGCCAGGCGCGGCCGGGACAGGCCCGAGCAGATCATCTCCACATCGGCCACCACGGGGGTGCCGCCGCGCAGCATCGCGGCCACGCCCACACGCACCGCGTCGGGGTGGAAGTCGGTCAGGCCGTTGAACTCGAAGTCGGCGTTGGCGTGGATCATGCGGCGCACGATCGGCCACTGGCATTCGCTGTAGCCGTGCGGGCCGGCCTCGGCGTCGATGATGGCGAAACTGTCGTGCTCGATGGCCTGGCCGGCGGCGGTAAGCTGCTCGGTGACGGTGTTGACCGTGCTCATGCAGGTTGCACCTGTGCGGTGTGGGGATGCACATGCAGCGGGGCGTGCGTGTGCTCGTGGGAATGCCCATGGCCCATGTCGTGTGCGAGCTCGCGGTAGCTGCAGCCGTCGCAGGGCAGCCGGCTGTCGGGCACGCCGGCCAGCAGGTCGTGCACGCGCTGTTCCAGCAGACCGAAGATTTCCTTCTCGAAGCCGAAGTGCGTGCCGCAGGCAAAACGCACCTGCGGGTACTGCGCGCGCAGGTGGTCCACCTGGCGGTGGATGCGCTGCATCAGCGTGCCGGTGTAGAGGTAGTAGGGCAGCACCACGATCTGGCGCAGGCCGATCAGCACCTGGCGCTGCACCACGCGCTCCAGCCTCGGCCAGGTGATGCCGGTGAAGGCGAGGTCCACCAGTTCGTGGTCGCTCTCTTCCTGCAGCCAGCGCGCCATCTTCGCCATGTCGCCGTTGGCGCCACGGTCCGACGAACCCCGGCCCAGCAGCACCACGCCCGTGGTGGTGGGGTCGGGCATGTCCAGCGTGGCCATGGCCTGGCGCAGGCGGCGCTTGAGGATGGCGAGGATGGGGTCGCAGGCGCTCAGGTGCGGGCCGTAGAGGAACTCGACGCTGGGTGCGTGCTCGCGGGCGTGTTCGATGGCTTCGGGAATTTCCATCTTGGCATGGCCGGCGGCATTCAGGATCAGCGGCAGCACCAGCACGCGGCGCGACGACTGCGCCGTGGCCAGCAGGCCATCGTGCAGCGAGGGCGCGGCGAATTCGATGAAGCAGACATCGATGCGCCAGGCCGGTTGGCGGGCGCGCCACTGGTCGACGAAGTCGCGGATTTCCTGGTTGCCGGTGTCCTCGCGCGAGCCGTGGCCCACCAGCAGGATCGTGGTGTGGTTCATGTCGTGGCTTTCCTGAAGCGGTGTGTGAAGCCCGGGTCGTAGAGCCGGGACCTGGTCAGCTCGGGCCAGTGGCGCGCGCCCAGCGTGGGGCTGGCGATCACCATGGCCTGGCTGACGATGCCGGCGTCGCGGCACTGTTGTTTGATGGTGGCCAGCGTGCCGCGCACGATGCGCTCTTCGCCGGGCCAGCTGGCCTTGTGCACCACCAGCACCAGCGCGTCGTCGGACCAGCCGGCCTGGCGCAGGCCGGCTTCCACCTTGTGCAGCAGCGTGATGGACAGAAAGATGCACAAGGTCGTGCGGTGTGCCGCCAGCGCGGCGAGGTCCTCGCCGTCGGGCATGGGCGTGCGGCCCTCCACCCGCGTGAAGATGGTGGTCTGCGTGACCTCGGGCAAGGTGAAGCTCTCGATCGCCGCCGCCGCCGAGGCCATGGCCGAGGACACGCCCGGCACCACCGCCACCGGCACGCCCGCGGCGTCCAGCGGCTGCACCAGTTCGATGAGCGTGCCGTAGAGGGCCGGGTCGCCAGTTTGCAGGCGCACCACGGTGTCGCAGCGCGCCGCGTTTGCGATCAGCCAGGCCGACATCTGCTCCAATGTCATGTCCTTGCTGTCAGCGATGAGGCAACCCGGCGGTGCCCAGCGGGTGGCCGCCTCGTTCACCAGCGAACCAGCGAACAGGATGGCCCCCGCGCGCGCGATCAGGTCGCGCCCCTTGACCGTGACCAGGTCCGGATCGCCCGGACCCGCCCCCACAAACCAGACCGTTCCGAGGCCCATGGTGCACCCCCGGTCAGGCGGCCTGGTGCAGACGGCGCTCCACCACCGCGCTGCCCTGCAGGCCACGCAGCGTCTTGGCCAGTGCGAGCACGGCCAGATCGATCAGCGGCTCGGCCAGCACCACGCTCATGTAGGCGGCGCCGAAGCTGCCGATGCTCACCAGGTTCTCGGCGCCCAGGCCACGCCCGTAGAGCGCCCAGAAACCCACCCACAGCACGATGCCGCCCTGGTAGGCCAGCGACAGCTTCAGGGCCTGGCCGTAGCGCAGATCCACATAGGCCATCTGGTCGGGAATCACGCGGCGAGCCAGCGCCGCGGTGGCGAACAGCGGCACCAGCAGCGTGGTCACGTTCATGCCGTACTGCGGCAGGTCAAAAGGTGCAAAGAACAGGCCCTGGATCAGCAGGCCGCCCGCCAGCCCGATGGCCGCGGGCGCCGCGCCGAACAGCAGCATCAGCGTGGTGCCCAGAATCAGGTGCACCTCGGACACGCCCACCGGGTGGTGCGGCAGCACCTCGAAAAAGCAGAACACCAGCGCCGTGGCCAGCGCGGCCCGCAGCAGCAGGGCTGCCGCGCCGTCCTTTTTGAGCATGTCGGCCGACAGCTTGAGCGTGTAGCCGCCACAGGCGGCCGCTGTGGCGACGCTCAGTGCGAGCTTGGCCCCGTCCACAAGACCTGGTTCGATGTGCATGAAGTGACTCCTTGGGTTGGGTGCGTTGGACACAACGCGGTTGAAAAGTCGGCAAAGACCCAAGGGGAAAGCGAGCACAGGTTCCAGCGGCGAACGGACAGCCCCCTGCGAGCGCACGCGCAGGCGCTGGCACAGACTCGCAAAGCAATGCGAAGGGACGACATGAGGACACCGACAAAGACCCCTCACCGCCTTCCCCGACGGTGTTTGGGTAATGCGGCTGCGCTTGGGGCGCAGCCTCCTTGTTGGCCGGTATCCGGGCTGACAGAACGTTTCCCAAAGCCTTCCCGGTGTGACCCAGTGGCGAAATTTTGAGAAATGGGGGCCTTGGCAATGCCTTGGACCACCCGTCTGCTTACCGTTGCGGGGGCAGCGCAGGTTAGGTTCGTCCGTGTGGGACTCGCCCTCCTGCTTCCCGTTGAACTGCGATGCCTGAACAGCATCGCGAGCACCAACAGCTTTTATTCTATACCCCAAAAATTGCTCGGAGCGTTTGAGCGGCAACGTTGCGATCCTAGAGCTCGTGCATCGGAGCATGGAGCACAGGCGAGAGGCTCGTCTTGGCTGACACTCCGCACTCCAATGCTGCTCTCCTGAAGCTGAAGTGCTTGCTTAGTGGGTGGGGAGTCCCCTTCTGCAGGTCTGTCTCGATCTCGTTCGCACCCACCCGGTCACATAGTTTCAGATGACGACTTGACCCAGAACAAGACGAAGGAAGGTATCAGGCGCAAGCTGTCGGCCCCTCAACTCGATGGGAGACCATCATGGAAACTCCGAGCAGTTCTGTTCACCACGAGCCTTGGAACAAGGGAAAGATAGTGGGGCAAAAGGAACCCTTCAAGCTGAAGGAGATATGGGCGTTACGGGTGCACCTACAGATGCAAGGGCGCGTCCGAGAGCTTGCGCTCTTCAATCTGGGCATCGACAGCAAATTACGTGGTTGCGACCTCGTGGCCCTCAAGGTTCGTGATGTGTGTCACGGGGACCAACTGGCCGCGCGAGCCATCGTCATGCAACACAAAACGCAGCGACCGGTGCAGTTCGAAATCACCGCAGCAACCCGAGACGCGCTGCAGGCATGGATCCAGCTGGCAGCGTTGAAATCGGATGATTTCCTGTTTCCAAGCAGGTTGCACGAGTCTCCGCACCTGGGGACTCGGCAGTACGCGCGGATCCTTGGGCACTGGGTGGACGAACTCGGGCTGGATCGCGCCGACTACGGGACACATTCGATGCGGAGAACAAAGGCGACACTGATCTATCGCCGTACCAAAAACCTGCGAGCCGTGCAGTTGCTGCTGGGACACTCGAAGCTCGAATCGACCGTGAGATACCTCGGCATCGAACTCGATGATGCTCTCGAAATCGCGGAGCAGACGGAAATTTGAGCAGGGTATGGGTGGCCGATTTCTACTGGGCGCCCAGCGGCCACCCCTTTCGCGTGGAACTAAGGTTCACGACATCTGCCTCCCCTTCACAAGAAGGGAGTGCTTTGTTTGCCACTGATTTCCCGCGACATACACGCAGTCGTTGGACAAAAAAAGATCGAGACCGCTTGGGTGACCGCTTCGTCAACGAGAGCAGTCCTTGTGTGGTTCCCGGCGAACTACTGCAACAGTTAAGGGTTGTAGGACACCCGCCCGCGCAGGTGCACCACGGGGGCAGCGCATTCACGAAGGGTGGGTGTCGTGCAAGCCTCGGGGGAGGAAACCGCGGGGAGTGCCGATCTGGGCAGACCAGCTTGCTCCTATGGGGATTTGACGGTGATCCCCAGCGCCAAGGAGGCCATCGTGGCGTGCTGAGGCATCCGTGCTTGCCCATTCTGTATCGCGTTTTTGCCCTTGCAGCGGCTGGGCCAGGGGCTCAGGACCATGTGAGCAGGCCAGTTTCCACATGGCGCACGGGAGATCCCACGGGGCCCAGATGGCTCCGTTTCAAGCAAGCTCACAAGGTGTAGTGCGAGGGATCTCATGGCGGCGCCCGTTGTGGCGGCAGTTGAACTGACTGGCCGCGTACAAACGTCTCGATGATGTGCATCGCCGCCCCGCAATGAACACAGACAAAGGTAGGGCGTACCAGCTGCACTGAGTCACTGGTGCCCGAGGCCGGAGATGCGGGTATCACGTTCAAGCACTGGCGTGCCAGCTCAATGCAGTCGCGCCGATGGGTGTTGGCCAGCATCCCATAGTGCCGAATGCGGTGAAACCCTGGCGGCAGCACATGCAGCAAGAAGCGACGCATGAATTCCTGCGCACTCAACGTCATCGTCTTGTGACGCGTCCTGCCCCTGTCGCGGTAGTCCTTCCAGCGAAACGTCACGCCACGCTCGTCGAGTGCGAGCAGCCGCGAGTTGGAGATGGCCACCCGGTGGGTGTACCGAGACAGGTATGCCAGTACCGCGCTGGGACCAGCGAACGGCTTCTTGGCATAGACCACCCATTCACACTGCCGCAACGGTGCCAACCAGCACTGGAATGCCGCTGGGTCAGCGAGTCCAGCATGCTCGGAGAAGAACTGCAACTGGCCTTTGCGGTGGGCAGCAGTCAACTCCTCCAGAAAGCGCCGTCGGAACAACCGGGAGAGCACCCGAACAGGCAAGAAGAAGCCTGGGCGGCAAGCCACCCAGCGTTGCCCGTCCAGTGACAGTCCTCCCCCGGGCACGATGCCATGCACATGGGGGTGGTGGGTCAGTGCCGATCCCCAGGTATGTAACACCAGCGTGACGCCGACTTGCGCCCCCAGGTGCTTGGGGTCGGCCGCGATGGTGCGCAGCGTTTCGGCCGCCACCTCAAACAGCAGGCCGTAGATGACGGCCTTGTTGTAATACGCAATGTCGCTGATGGGAGCGGGCAATGTGAAGACCACATGGAAGTAGTCCACCGGCAGCAGATCGGCCTGGCGCGCCTGCAGCCAACGTTGGGCGGCTGCCGCCTGGCACTTGGGGCAATGCCGGTTGCGGCAGGAGTTGTAAGCCACCTGCAGGCGCTGGCAATCCGAACAGCGCAGCACATGCCCACCCAGTGCCGCGCTGCGGCACTGCTCGATGGCGGTCATGACCTTGAGTTGACCCAGACTCAGATGGTTGCGCTGGGCGTGTCGCCATTCGGGCCCATGGGCGCGGAAGATGTCCGCCACCTCCAGGGCAGCGGTGGCCATGGTGGGCCTACGCCGAGTTCAACTGATCCAGCGGGCTGACCACCTCACGCAGGATGTCGGTGGCCACCTGGGCGTACATGGCCGTGGTCTCCAGCTTCTTGTGGCCCAGCAGGACCTGAATCACCCGGATATCCACCTTCTGTTCCAGCAGATGGGTGGCAAAGCTGTGGCGCAGCGTGTGCATGGTCACGCGCTTGTCGATATGGGCCGCGTCGGCTGCCATGTGCACGGCGCGGTTGAGTTGACGCGCTGTCAGCGGCTCGACTGGGTTGAGCCCGGGAAAGAGCCAGCCCCCGTCGAGCATCTTGCCTTGAGCACGGGCCACGCGCCACCAGACCCGCAGGCGTTCAAGCAGGACGGGAGAGAGCATGGCGTACCGATCCTTGCTGCCCTTGCCCTGCTCGACACGAAGCGTCATGCGCTCGCTGTCGATGTCACCCACCTTGAGTGCGACGACTTCGCTGACCCGCAAGCCTGTGCCATAGGCCAGTGACAGTGCAGTCTGGTGCTTGAGGTTGGCCGCCGCCGCGATCAGGCGGGCTACCTCTTCGCGGCTGAGGATCACGGGCAGCGTTCTGGGAATGTGCACCGGCTGCATCTTGGCCATGAGCTCGGGGCGACTCAAGGTGACATCACAGAAGAACTTCAGCCCGGAAATGGTGGCGTTGAGTGTGGCGGGCGTTGTGCCCTGATCTACCAGGTGGAGCTGGAAGTTGCGCAGGTCCTCGACGGTGGCTGTGTCCGGAGGCCGACCCAGGTAGGCAGTGAAGCGGCGCACGGCGCGGATATACCCTGTCTGGGTTCTGGGCGCGAGCTTGCGCATACGCATGTCTTCGAGCATGCGCAGCCGCAAGGGCGAGATGGTCTGTCGGGGTGCATTCATGGCGTTGCTCCTGTCGTGAACGAGGCCAATTGCCTCACTTCACAACATCGCCATGAGTGCCTACGCCGTCAACCAACAATCCATGCTCGGAGACTACCGCGCGAGCGGTTTAGTCCCA
>JAUWAE010000100.1 GCA_030602185.1 Comamonadaceae bacterium | reverse complement strand
TGGGGCGTGACCAGCCGCAACCGCGAGCAGAACTTCGCACTCAACCTGCTGATGGACCCGGAGATCGACTTCGTGACCCTGGCGGGCACGGCCGGCACCGGCAAGACGCTCATGGCGCTGGCCGCCGGCCTCACGCAGGTGCTGGACGAGCGCCGCTACACCGAAATCATCATGACCCGCGCCACCGTGAGCGTGGGCGAAGACATCGGTTTCCTGCCCGGCACGGAAGAGGAAAAGATGGGCCCCTGGATGGGGGCGCTCGACGACAACCTGGAGTTCCTGGCCAAGGGCGACGGCGGCAACGCCGGGGAATGGGGGCGCGCCGCCACCAACGAACTCATCCGCAGCCGCATCAAGGTCAAGAGCATGAACTTCATGCGCGGGCGCACCTTCATGAACAAGTACGTCATCATCGACGAGGCGCAGAACCTCACGCCCAAGCAGATGAAGACGCTGATCACCCGCGCCGGCCCCGGCACCAAGATCATCTGCATGGGTAACCTGGCCCAGATCGACACCCCTTACCTGACCGAAGGCTCCAGCGGACTCACCTACGCGGTGGACCGCTTCAAAGGCTGGCCGCACGGCGGGCACATCACGCTGGCGCGCGGCGAGCGTTCGCGCCTGGCCGACTTTGCCAGCGACGTGCTCTGATCAGAAGTCGTCCGAGTAGCCGGCCAAGCTCTCGAAGCGGGTCAGCATGTTCAGGAAGGCGAGCTTGACGGTCCCGGTGGGGCCGTTACGCTGCTTGCCGATGATGATCTCGGCCACGCCGGGCTCCTTGCACGCGTCCTTGGTGTAGTACTCGTCGCGGTAGATGAACATGATGATGTCCGCGTCCTGCTCGATGGCGCCGGATTCGCGCAGGTCGGACATCATCGGCCGCTTGTCGGTGCGCTGCTCCACCGAACGGTTGAGCTGCGACAGCGCGATCACCGGGCACTGCAGTTCCTTGGCGAGCATCTTCAGGCCCCGGGAGATTTCACCCAGTTCGGTGGCGCGGTTTTCGCCATCGCTGTTCGTGCCGCTCATGAGCTGCAGGTAGTCGACCACGATCAGCCCGAGCTTGCCGCACTGGCGCGCCAGCCGGCGGGCGTTGGCGCGCAACTCGCTGGGGGTGAGGCCCGGGGTTTCGTCGATGTGCAGCGAGACCGTGCGCAGCCGCTCGATTGCCTCGGTCAGGCGCGGCCATTCGTCGTCGGTCAGCTTGCCGGTGCGCAAATGCCCCTGGTTGATGCGACCGATCGAGCCGACGATACGCACCGCCAACTGCGCCGCGCCCATTTCCATGGAGAACACGGCCACCGGCAGGCCTTCGTTGAGCGCGACGTGCTCGGCGATGTTGATGGCGAAGGCGGTCTTACCCATACTGGGCCGCGCCGCCAGCACGATCAGGTCACCCGGTTGCAGGCCCGCGGTCATGCGGTCCAGGTCGATGAAGCCGGTCGGCACCCCGGTGATGTCGTTGGGGTTGTCGGCCATGTCCTGCACGCGGTCAAGCAGGTCCACCACCAGCGAGTCCATCGACTGGAAGCCCTGCTTCATCCGCGAGCCTTCCTCGCCGATGTTGAAGATTTTCTGCTCGGCCTCGTCCAGGATGTTGGCCACCGGCTTGCCCTTGGGATTGAAGGCGTTGGTGGCGATTTCGTCGCTGACGGTGATGAGCTTGCGCAGGATGGCGCGCTCACGCACGATTTCGGCGTAGCGGCGGATGTTGGCCGCACTGGGCACGTACTGCGCCAGCGTGTTCAGGTAGGCCAGCCCGCCCACGTCCTCGGCCTTGCCCTGGCTCTGCAACTGCTCGAACACGGTGATCACGTCGGCCGGCTTGTTGGCGTTGATCAGCGCAGCGATGGCGCCGTACACCAGCTGGTGTTCATGGCGGTAGTAATGGGATTCGCTCACCAGATCGGCCACCCGGTCCCAGGCCCCGTTGTCCAGCAGCAGGCCGCCCAGGACGCTGGATTCGGCTTCGATGGAGTGCGGCGGGACGCGCAACTGCGCCACCTGCCGGTCCCCGGAGTAAGGGATGGGGGATGTGTCGAGTTCGTCCAGGGGGAAGATGTCGGACATGGGAATTCCTGTTGCAGCGGAATTATTACAGGCAGACCCGACCAGAACCGCCGAATGAAAAAACCCAGAAACATCGGAAACGTTTCTGGGTTTTGAATTGGTAGGCGCGATTGGACTCGAACCAACGACCCCCACCATGTCAAGGTGGTGCTCTAACCAGCTGAGCTACGCGCCTGGGTCGGTAACAAGACTTAGATTGTAGCAGGAAATTTTGAGATATTTCGCCCGCTTTCAACGCCGGCGCACCACCTGCACGCCCGGCACATCGGACACCGCAGACATGACACGGGCCACCCGCGTGGCGTCGGGCACCTCCACGGTGAACGTCATCCACGCCACCCCCTTCACGGACTGGGTCTGCACCCCGATGACGTTGATCTTCTCGCGCGCGAAAGCATCCGAGATGTCTCGCAGCAGGCCCTGGCGATCGATCGCTTCGACGGCCACGTCCACCGGGTAGAACGCCCCGTCCGTGCCTTTGGGTTTGGCGCCACTCCACTGCACGTCGATGACGCGCCCGGGCTGACGGGCCGCGAGGTGGCCGAAATCCGGGCAGTCGGCCCGGTGGATGCTGACCCCCTTGCCGCGGGTGACGAAGCCGCGAATGTCGTCGGGCGGTGCGGGCTTGCAGCACTTCGCCAGCTGGGTCAGCAGCGAATCCACCCCCACCACCAGCACGCTGCCTTGCGGCGCGCGTTCGTCGGCTCGGGCGCGCTTGAGCACCACCTCATCGGGAGAGGGCGGTGCCTGGGGCGGATTGAGCTGCTGCTCCACCGCGCGCAGGGTAATTTCTTCCTTGCCCAACGCCTCGAACAGGGCCTGCGGTGCCGGGTAACCCAGCGCCGTGGCCAGGTCATCCAGGTTGATGGCGGTCCTGCCTTCGCGCTGGAGCAACTTTTCCAGCGCGTCCCGGCCACGGGCGGCGTTGTCCTCGGCGGCCAGGGCGTTGAACCACGCGCGGACCTTACTCTTCGCCCGGTGGCTGACAAGGTAGCCCTGCTCCGGGTTGAGCCAGTCGCGCGACGGCCCGCCCTCCTTCGCGGTCACGACCTCCACCGTCTGTCCGTTCTGCAGGGGGGTGTTCAGCGGCACCATGGCCCCATCGACCTTGGCCCCGCGGCAGCGGTGGCCCAGGTCGGTGTGCACGCTGTATGCGAAATCCACCGGCGTGGCGCCCTTGGGCAGCTCCACGATGGCCGCGTGCGGCGTGAGCACGTAGATGCAATCGTCGAACAGCTGGCTGGCGGCACCGCTGAGGTCGCTCTGCCACGCCAGCAGTTGCCGCAGCACCGCGATCTTGGCGTCGTAGTCTGAACTGGCCGTCACGCCGGCGTAGCCTTTCGCGCCGGCCTCCTTGTAGGCCCAGTGCGCCGCCACACCGTGCTCGGCATGGTCGTGCATGGCCTGGGTGCGGATCTGGATCTCGAACGCGCGGCCCTGGCTGTCGCGCACCACGGTATGCAGCGACTGGTAACCGTTGGGCTTGGGTTTGGCGATGTAGTCGTCGAACTCCTCGGGCACCGGGCTGAAATGGGCGTGCACCCAGGCCAGCACGCGGTAGCACTCGTCCATGGTGGGCACCACCACGCGCAGGGCACGGATGTCGAACACCTGGTCGAAATCCAGGCCCTTGCCACGCATCTTCTTGATGATGCTGTAGATGTGTTTGGGCCGGCCTTGCACCTGCGCGGCAATGCCCTGGGCCTGCAGCTCGGCCTCGATCGTCTGCCGCACCTGCTCGACGTGGGTTTCGCGCTCGACCCGTTTTTCGTCCAGCAGCCGGGCGATCTGTTTGTAGGTGTCGGGCTCCAGGAAGCGGAAGGCCAGGTCTTCCATCTCCCACTTGATCTGCCAGATGCCCAGCCGGTTGGCCAGCGGCGCGAAGATGTGCAGCGATTCGCGCGCCAGGTCGGCACCGGGCAGTTGCTTGGTGGCGGCGTGGTGGCGCAGCGTCTGAAGTCGCGAGGCCAGCCGCAGCATCACCACCCGCAGGTCGCGCGAGAAGGCCAGCAGCATCTTGCGCACGTTTTCGGTCTGGCTGGCGTCGAGCTCCGAGACCGGGACCTTGCCACTGGCTGCGGGTAGCCCGCTCTGGCCCTGGGCCGCCTGGCGCTGGGCCCGCACCTCGGCCGCCTTGACACGGGCCTGGCGCTGCAACTGCACCAGCTTGGTGGTTTCCAGCGCCACATCGGCAAAATCGGCGCCGAACGCTTTGGCGATGACCTCGCGCGGGCGGTTCAGGTGCTGGCACGCATAAACCAGATAGACACAGGCCTGCATTTCGGCCGTGCCCCCGATGCGTTGCAGGATCTCGACCACCGCATCGGCGTGGGCCAGCGTGCCTTCGCCGGTGTCCAGGGTTTCGCCGGCGAGCAAGGGCTCGGCAAAGGCCCGAGCACGCGCGAGCGACAACCCATCGCGGTCGGGCGAGACACCGGCGGCCAGCGCGGTCGCGATGGCCGTGGGCACCGGTTCAACCGATACCGCGGAAGACGTGAGGATCTGTGGGGTCATGGTGCGAGCAGGAAATCCCTCACCACCGCCACCTGGTCGGCCGCCACCAGCGTGGGCGCGTGGCCCACGCCCGCAAATTCGACACACCGGGCCCGTGGGCCGCATTCGGTCATGCGCTGCGCCGTGGCAGGTGACAGCAGATCCGACTCCGCGCCGCGCAGCACCAGGGTGCGCGCCGCGATGGCTTCGTACATCTGCCACAGCAGCGCCTCGCCAACGCGGGTGGCCTCGCGCGAGGCTTCGGTGTCACCTGCAGCCGCCATGGCCTTGAACGGCACGGCAATGTCCGGGTCGTAGTGCAAGGTCCAGCCGTCCTGCACCGGCCGCAGCATGGGGCGCGACAGGGCCAGCCAGGCTTCGGGGGTGTGGGGGCCGAAGCCGGTGAATATCTGCCGCAAGGCATCGGCTGCGGCCTGTTCGCTCGGGTACACCGGCTGGGCGCCCACGTAGCTGGCAATGCGCCGCAGCGCCACCGGCTCGATGACCGGCCCGACGTCGTTGAGCACGAGCCGCCGCAGGCCCACCGCCGGCTGCGACGCCAGCGCCATGCCGATCAAACCTCCCATGCTGGTGCCCACCCAGTCCACCGTGAGGGCGTAAGGTTCGGCCGAGCCCGTGACCGCGGCATGGCGCTGGCGCAAATGGGCCAGCAGCACCGCCAGGTCGGTGGCGTAGGTCGGGACCTGGTAGGCCATCGGGTCGGCCAGCCAGTCGCTGTGGCCACGGCCTGCCACGTCCACGCTCACCACACAGGCATGGGGTGCCAGGGCCTGGGCCAGCACGTCGAAATCACGCGCCTGGCGCGTGAGCCCGTGCACGCAGACCACCAGGTGCGGCGGGCATGCCTGTCCAGTGGCATTCCACTCCCACCACGCCAGCCGGCGCTCGGGGCTGTGGCGGGCCTTGGGGCCGGGCACATCGAGGTGGTGCAAAACGGGTTCCATGCGATCGTCTCCGCAGGGTGGGCGACACGCCGCCGTCCCTGTATCCGTGATAATGGGTGAAGCCCATCGGTGGCGGCCAAGCCGGCCACACCAGACAGGCCCCGATGGCACCGATCGTAATGGAAACGGAGAAGACTTCATGCTGCAAAACAAGACAGCCCTCGTCACCGGCTCGACCAGCGGGATCGGCCTGGGAATTGCCAAGGCCCTGGCCCGCCAGGGGGCCAACATCATGCTCAACGGCTTTGGCGATGTGGACGGGGCGCGTGCCGAGGTGGAAGCGCTCGGGGTTCGCGTGGGCTACCACGGGGCTGACATGAGCAAAACCGCCGACATCGAAGACATGATGCGCGCAGCGGCGGCCCAGTTCGGCCGGGTGGACGTACTGGTGAACAACGCCGGCATCCAGCACGTGGCGCCGGTGCAGGACTTCCCGGTGGACCGCTGGGACGCGATCATCGCCATCAACCTCAGCAGCGCGTTCCACACCACCCGTCTGGCCCTGCCCGCCATGCTGGCGGCCAACTGGGGGCGGATCATCAACGTGGCTTCGGTGCATGGCCTGGTGGCCTCGGCACAGAAATCGGCCTACGTGGCAGCCAAACACGGTGTCGTGGGCCTGACCAAGGTGACGGCGCTCGAAACGGCCACCACCGGCGTCACCTGCAACGCCATCTGCCCGGGCTGGGTGCTGACCCCGCTGGTGCAGAAACAGGTGGACGCCAAGGCCGCCGCGCTGGGGCTGAGCAACGAAGAGGCCACGAAGCTGTTGCTCGGCGAGAAGGAGCCGTCGATGCAGTTCACCACCCCCGAAGAACTGGGTGAGCTGGCGGTGTTCTTCTGCTCGCCGGCAGCCAACAACGTGCGCGGCGTGGCCTGGAACATGGACGGCGGCTGGGCCGCCCAGTGAAGCGGTCCTGAGCGACCAGGCTACCGGCGGGTGCTGGCAGGGACCAAGTCGCCTCACTTGAGCTGCACGCTGCCCGACACCGTCACCTGGACCGAGGCCTTGCCCGGTTCGGTCGGCACAGGTGCCGAAGCCATCGCGGCTTCGGCGGCCATCAACACCCGGGCACGCGGTATGGCGGGCATGCCGCCTTCGCTAACCGCGATTTCGCGCAGGGTGTAACCCTTGAAGCCAAAGTCCTGCGCCACCTGTTGTGCCGTCGCCTGGAAGCGGGCGATGGCCTGTTGACGAACCTCGGCTTCAAGGCGCTGGCTGGCCTCACGGCTCAGTGAAAATGCCAACTGCGACACCGTCATGCCCGGTGTATCCCCCGCCAGTTGGGCCACGCGGGGCACGTCGCGTCCCTGCACCAGCAGTTCGGCCTGCCCCTGCCAGCCACTGATCTGGCCTTCGCGGCCATAACGCGGCTGAACACTGAAGGCGCCGGTGCTCACCTCCACCCCTGGGGCCACCCGCCCGCGGGCATGGGTCAATGCGCGGTCCAGCGTCACTTTGAGCTGGTTTTGCACGGTGGCGGCGTCGGGTGCCTGGTGGCGCGTCACGAGCACCGCGGTCAACCAGTCCTGCACCACCTCCTGCTGGGCGGTGGCGCTCAACTGCACCACGTTTTCTGGCGGTGGCATGACCTGTGCCGAGGCCAGCGGCACGCCCAGGGGGCCCAGCAGCACCAGCGCGCCAGACATCGTGAGGCGGCGGGCGGTTTTCAACACGGGGCTCATGGCAAACAGACTCCTGTCATAAGGGGAACAGCGGCCAGTGTGCCAGCAAACCCCGGGTCTCTGGCAACATCTGTAACAAGCCGTGTCGCGATGCCTCCTGGGCACGGGGGCGCATGAAACGCGGTGTCACAATCGGCCACACACAGTCTGAGGAGAGCCGCGCCATGCCGAACGCCACGAACCGCCCCGACCGCATCCTGGTGGTCGACGACGACGCCCGCATCCGCGACCTGCTCAACCGCTACCTGACCCAGGAAGGGTTTGACGTCTGGGTGGCTGAGGACGGACGCTCGATGAGCCGCCTGCTGACCCGCGACACGGTCGACCTCATCGTGCTGGACCTGATGCTCCCGGGCGAAGACGGGCTGAGCATTTGCCGCCGCCTGCGCGCCTCGAACGACAAGACGCCGATCATCATGCTCACCGCCAAGGGCGAGGACGTGGACCGCATCGTGGGACTGGAGGTGGGGGCCGACGATTACCTGGGCAAACCGTTCAACCCGCGCGAACTGCTGGCGCGCATCCACGCGGTGCTGCGCCGCCGGCCTGCCCCCGAGATGCCGGGGGCCCCCTCCCATGACGCGGAAGTGGTGCGTTTCGGCGCCTTCGAGCTGGACCTGGGCAAGCGCACTCTGAGCAAGGACGGCGCCGACGTGGGGCTGACCACCGGCGAATTCGCGATGCTCAAGGCCCTGGTGCGCCACCCCCGCCAACCGCTGTCGCGGGACAAACTGGCCCAGCTCGCCCGAGGGCGCGAGTTCGAGCCTTTCGACCGCAGCCTCGACGTCCAGGTCTCGCGGCTGCGCAAACTGATCGAGGCCGACCCGTCGGCACCGCGCTACCTGCAGACGGTCTGGGGCGTGGGTTACGTGTTCGTACCCGACGATGCGCCCAACGCCAGCTGAACGTCCCGACGGCACACCACAACGCAGCATCAGCCTGTTCTGGCGCACCTTCTTGCTGCTGGGGCTGCTGCTGGTGGGGTCCATCGTGGCCTGGTTCCAGACCTTCCGGACGCTGGAAGAAGAGCCGCGCACCCTGCAGAGCGCCCGGCAACTGGCCTCGCTGGTGAACCTGACGCGTGCGGCTCTGGTGCATGCCGACGCGATTTCGCGCGTGTCGCTCGTCAAGACCCTGGTGGACGAAGAAAACGTGCGCATCGCGGTGCGCGAGCCGACCGATGTGCACCTGCCCTACAACCGGGGCACGCTGGAGCGGCGCATCAGCGACGAACTCGCCCAGCGGCTGGGGGAGAGCACCATCGTGGCCCGCGAGGTGAACGGCTTTCCGGGGCTGTGGATCGGCTTCGACATCGGCCCCGACACCTTCTGGCTGCTGGCCGACCCAGATCGCCTGGACACCATTGGCGGCATGACCTGGCTGGTGTGGCTGGGCATCGCGGCCAGCCTGTCGCTGCTGGGGTCGGTGGCGATCACCCGGCTCATCAACCACCCGCTCAAACGCCTGTCGGCCGCCGCCGCCCGGGTGCGAGAGGGCGATTTCGCCGTCAGCCGCCTCGACGAAGGCGTGCCCACCGCCGAGATCCGCGAGGTGAACGTCGGCTTCAACCGCATGGCCGACCGGCTGGCCCAGGCGGAACGCGACCGCACGCTGATGCTGGCCGGCATCTCCCACGACCTGCGCACGCCGCTGGCCCGGCTGCGGCTGGAAACCGAAATGAGCGTGCCCGACCCGGCCACCCGC
>JAUWAE010000136.1 GCA_030602185.1 Comamonadaceae bacterium | reverse complement strand
CGGTAATCGGCGTTGATGGTCACGTAGTCGTGGCTGAAATCGCAGGTCCACACCGTGTCGGCCACCGTCCCGCGGTTCAGGCCCACGCGGATGGTGATCTCGCTTTGCTTCATCACACGGGCGCCGTCTTCCTCGCGGTAGGCGGGATGGCGGCCACCCTGCGTCACCACGTGCACGTCGTCGAGGTGCAGTTCGATTTTGGTCTGGTCCAGGTCGGCGATGCCAGCGTAGCCCACCGCCGCCAGGATGCGGCCCAGGTTCGGGTCGCTGGCGAAGAACGCGGTTTTCACCAGCGGCGAATGGGCGATGGCGTAGGCCACCTTCAGGCATTCATCGGTCGTCTGGCCGCCTTCCACGCGCACGGCGATGAACTTGGTCGCGCCCTCGCCGTCGCGCACGATGGCGTGCGCGAGCGTCTGCGCCACCTCGGCCATGGCGGCCTGCAAGGCCTGGCCTTCGGCACTGGCGAGGTCGGTGATTTCGGCGTGCGCCGCACGGCGGGTGGCCACGACGACGAAAGAGTCGTTGGTGGAGGTGTCGCCGTCCACCGTCACCCGGTTGAAGGACACGTCGGCCAAATTCTTCGCCAGCGCATTCAGCAGGCCCGGCGCCACGTTCGCGTCGGTGGCCACAAAGCCCAGCATGGTCGCCATGTTGGGGCGGATCATCCCGGCCCCCTTGGCGATGCCCGTGATGGTCACCGTCTGCCCGCCGATCTGCACCTGCCGGCTCGCGGCCTTGGCCACGGTGTCGGTGGTCATGATGCCTTCGGCGGCCTTCAGCCAGTTCTCGGCGCAGGCATCGGCCAGCGCGGCGGGCAGCCCGGCCACGATGCGCTCTACCGGCAGGGGTTCCATGATCACGCCGGTGGAAAACGGCAGGATCTGCCCAGGCGCCACGTTCAGGTGCTGGGCCAGGGCCTCGCAGGTGGCGCGGGCGTTGGCCAGCCCCGGCTCGCCGGTGCCGGCATTGGCGTTGCCGGTGTTGATGACCATGGCACGCACGGGCTGGCCCGCGGCCAGGTGCTCGCGGCACACCTGCACCGGCGCCGCGCAGTAGCGGTTCTGGGTGAACACGCCACCCACGGCCGCGCCCTCGTCCAGCAGAAACACGGTCAGGTCCTTGCGGTTGGCCTTGCGCACGCCCGCCTCGGTCACACCGATCGACACGCCCGCAACGGGCAACAGGGATTCCGCGGCAGGGGCGGTCCAGTTCACAGCCATGGTTGACTCCGGTGGATGTTCAACATCAGGTGCAGTGTGGCACGCTCAGGAGAGCTTGCCGTGACACTGCTTGTACTTCTTGCCGCTGCCGCAGGGGCAGGGGTCGTTGCGGCCCACGCGCGGCAGCGCAGCCGCTTCGGCCGCCGCACCGCCCAGCAACCCCCGGTCCACGGTGGTTTCGGCCTCGCCGGTTTCGGTGGGCGCGGTGTAGGTCACGTTGCTCAGCTGCTCCGCCTGCGCTTCCATCTGCTCGGCGGCGCTGCTCACCTGCTCGGGCGACTGCACCTTCACGTTCATCAGGATGCGCGTCACCTCGTTGCGCACCATGTCCAGCAACTGGCCGAACAGCTGGAACGCCTCGCGCTTGTACTCCTGCTTGGGCTGCTTCTGGGCATAGCCGCGCAGGTGGATGCCCTGGCGCAGGTAGTCCAGCGCGCTCAGGTGGTCGCGCCAGTGGCTGTCGATGTTCTGCAGCAGCACCACGCGCTCGAAGCTGGTGAAGTTCTGGCGGCCCACCAGGGCCACCTTGGCCTCGTAAGCGGCGTTCGCGGCAGCCACCACCTGCTCCACGATGTCGTCGTCGGTGACTTCGTTCGCACCTTCCACCGCCTGGGTCAGCGCCAGCTGCAGGCCCCATTCCTCGGCCAGCACCTTTTCCAGGGCGGGCAGGTCCCACTGCTCTTCCACGCTGTCGGCCGGCACATACTGGCGCACCAGTTCGGTCATGCAGCCTTCGCGCAGGCCGGCAATCTGGGCGGCGAGGTCTTCCGCGTCAATGATGTCGTTGCGCTGCTGGTAAATCACCTTGCGCTGGTCGTTCGACACGTCGTCGTACTCCAGCAGCTGCTTGCGGACGTCGAAGTTGCGCGCTTCCACCTTGCGCTGCGCGCTTTCGATGCTGCGCGTCACGATGCCGGCCTCGATCGCCTCGCCCTCTGGCATCTTCAGGCGGTCCATGATGGCGCGCACCCGGTCGCCGGCAAAGATGCGCATCAGCGCATCGTCCAGGCTCAGGTAGAAGCGGCTGGAGCCCGGGTCGCCCTGGCGGCCGGCGCGGCCACGCAGCTGGTTATCGATGCGGCGGCTCTCATGGCGCTCGGTGGCGATGATGCGCAGGCCCCCCAGCGCCTTGACCTTCTCGTGGTCGGCCTGCCACTGGGTGCGGGCCGCCTCGATCCGCTGGGCCTTGGTGGCTTCGTCCAGCGCTGCGTCGGCCTCGATGGCAGCGATCATCTTCTCCAGGTTTCCGCCTAGCACGATGTCGGTACCCCGGCCCGCCATGTTCGTGGCAATGGTGATGGCCCCGGGCCGGCCCGCCTGAACGATGATGTCGGCCTCGCGGGCGTGCTGCTTGGCGTTCAGCACCTCGTGCGGCAACTTCTCGGCCGTCAGCAGCTGCGAGATGATTTCCGAGTTTTCGATCGACGAGGTGCCGACCAGCACCGGCTGGCCGCGCTCGTGGCACTCGCGGATGTCCTGGATCGCCGCCTTGTACTTCTCGGGCGTGGTCTTGTAGACGCGGTCGAGCTCGTCCTTGCGCTGGCTGGGGCGGTTGGGAGGGATCACCACCGTCTCCAGGCCGTAGATTTCCTGGAATTCGTAGGCCTCGGTGTCGGCCGTGCCGGTCATGCCCGACAGCTTGCCGTACAGGCGGAAGTAGTTCTGGAAGGTGATGGAGGCCAGCGTCTGGTTCTCGGGCTGGATCTGCACGCCCTCCTTCGCCTCCACGGCCTGGTGCAGGCCGTCGCTCCAGCGGCGACCCGCCATCAGGCGGCCGGTGAACTCGTCGACGATCACGATCTCGCCGTTCTGCACCACGTAGTGCTGGTCGCGGTGGTACAGGTGCTGCGCCTTGAGCGCGGTCACCAGGTGGTGCATCAGCGTGATGTTGGACGGGTCGTACAGCGACGCGCCCGCCGCCAGCAGCCCGGCCTGGGCCAGCAGTTCTTCGGCGCGCTCATGGCCGCGCTCGGTCAGGTGCACCTGGTGCGCCTTCTCGTCCACGGTGAAATCACCGGGCTTGGTCACGCCCTCGCCGGTGCGCGGGTCTTCTTCGCCTTCCTGGCGCTCCAGGTGGTGCACCAGCGCGCGGATGGCCAGGTACTGCCCGGTGTGGTCTTCGGCCTGGCCGCTGATGATCAGCGGCGTGCGGGCCTCGTCGATCAGGATGGAGTCCACCTCGTCGACGATGGCGAAATTCAGCCCACGCTGCACCCGGTCCTGCGCCTCGTAGACCATGTTGTCGCGCAGGTAGTCGAAGCCGTACTCGTTGTTGGTGCCGTAGGTGATGTCGGCGGCGTAGGCGGCCTGCTTCTCCTCGCGCGGCATTTGCGGCAGGTTGATCCCCACGCTCAGGCCCAGCCAGTTGTACAGGCGCCCCATCCACTGTGCGTCGCGGCTGGCCAGGTAGTCGTTCACCGTCACCACGTGCACGCCCTTGCCTGCCAGCGCGTTCAGGTACACCGGCAGCGTCGCGGTCAGCGTCTTGCCTTCACCGGTGCGCATCTCTGCGATCTTGCCACTGTGCAGCGCGATACCGCCGATCAGCTGCACGTCGAAGTGGCGCATCTTCATCACCCGCTTGGAGGCTTCGCGCACCGTGGCAAAGGCCTCGGGCAGCAGCGCATCCAGCGTTTCGCCGTTGGCCACGCGCTGCTTGAACTCGGCCGTCTTGGCCTGCAGTTGCTCGTCCGAGAGCTTTTCGAACTGTGCTTCCAGCCCGTTGATGCGCGCCACCGTCTTGCGGTAGGTCTTGAGCAGGCGGTCGTTGCGGCTGCCGAATATCTTGGTCAGGAACTGGATGGGCATAAAGTCGGTTTCGAGGGCGACGGGCAAGGCCAAAGCCGACCATTTTAGCGGTGCTGGTCGATAATCCCTGGATGTACAGTCTGGAACAAGCGGTGCGGGCGTCGCCGGTGCTGTCGCAGGTGGCGCAGCGGGTGGAGCTGTCGCGCCGGCTCATGGAAGTGATACGGCCGCTGCTGCCGGCGCCGTTGCGCCCACACGTGCAAGCCGGGCCGGTGGACGACGAGGCCTGGTGCCTGCTGGTGGCCAACCCGGCCGTGGCCACCAAACTCAAACAATTGAGCCCGGCCCTGCTGGCGGCAATCCAGCAGGCCGGGCACGCGATACCCCGGCTGCGCATCAAGGTGCGCAGCCACCGCTGAGCGCGGCTTTACTGCATCTGCTGGATGCCTGCCAGCACCCAACCACCGCTGCCTTGGCGCGGCTTTTCCAGGTGCCACACCTCGTCAAAAGGCTGGGCTTCAGCGCCCGCTTCTTCGCGGATCTGGCCGGTGAACCGCACGCTCACGATGTAGCGCTGCGCCTCCTCCACCACCTCGACCACGTCGGCGTCCAGCTGCACCACCTCGGTCTGCTGGGCCGCGCCCTGGCGGTCGCTGAAGTCCATCTTGATTTCGGCGAACATTTCGGGCGTGGTGAACTGGCGGATGTCGTCCAGGTTGCCGGCGTCGTTGGCGGCCTGCAGGCGGATGAACTGCACCTTGGCGTTGCGCACGAAGGCGCTCACGTCAAAGTCGGCCGGGATGTGCGGCGCGGCAGCCGCTGTAGTGGCGCCTCCGCCCAGGGCGCTGCCGATCATGGAGCCAGCGGGGCGTTGCACCTCATAGGCCCGGTTGGCGGCCGAGGCATTGGCTGGGGCGCCTGCGGTGGCGTAGTTCATGCCACCCGCACGCTGGCCCGCAGCGGTTCCTGCCGCGCGCTTGCGCATGATGAAGCCCACCACGGCCAACACCGCCACCACCAAGAGGCCGATCAACAGCATCGTGGCCAGCTCTTCACCAAAGCCCAGGTAAGAGGCCAGCGCCGCCAGGCCCAGACCGGCGGCAATGCCCGCCAGCGGCCCCATCCAGGAGCGCTTGCCCGCCGCTGCAGCGGCACCTGCGGCGCCCGTGGCTGCGGTGGCACCTGCCGGTGTGGCGGTGTTGGCGGGTGGGGTGTCGGGGGCTTTCTGCGTCGTGGCCTGGCGCTGCATGCCGACCGATTTGTTGCCGCCCAGGCGCTTGGCCTCCGCATCGAACGACACGGCCGCCAGCCCCAGGCTCAGCACCACGGCCAGGGTAGAAAACAGTTTCATGGTCATCTCCTTCAAGTGAATGGGAACGCCTGCAGGGTAGCACCCAAACTCACAGAAAAAAATAACGCCTTTAATGACTTTAATTCCCAATAAAACTGAAAATTTAGCCGCCTTAACGAGCGCGCCAGACACAAAAAAACCGCCTAGGGCCTGAACCCTGGCGGCGACTGCGATGGAATGTTGGTGCCGGTTGTCGGATTCGAACTGACGACCTACCGCTTACAAGGCGGGTGCTCTACCAACTGAGCTAAACCGGCACTGCGCAATATTCTACCCCAGCGTTCACTTCACCCGTTTGAGTGCTGGGCGCCCACCCGTGGGCGGCACAGGCGGCGGCTCTTCTGGCGTGTCTTCGGTGCCGGGCGCGGGCACCACGTGCAGGCGTGGGCTGGCCTCGGCCGGCGGCTCCGTGCCATCCGCAGCCGGCGGGTGCGGAAAGGCCATGCCCTGTCCGTTCTCGCGCGCGTAAATGGCCACCACGTGGTCCACCGGCACGATCACCTCGCGCGCCGCGCCACCGAACCGGGCCTTGAATTCAATGAATTCGTTGCCCAACTGCAGATGGCTGGTGGCGTCAAAGCTGGTGTTGAGCACGATTTCGCCGTTCTTGACGAATTCGCGCGGCACCTGCACCGAGGCGTCCACCGCCACCACAAGGTACGGGGTGTAGCCGTTGTCGGTGCACCACTCGTGCAGCGCACGGATGAGGTACGGCCGGGTGGAGGGTACGTCGTCGCGCGTCATGGCCGGGCCGCGCTCACTTGCGCATCACCTTTTCCGACGGGGTAAGTGCCTCGATGTAGGCCGGGCGCGAGAAAATGCGCTCGGCGTACTTCAGCAGCGGGGCGGCGTTCTTGCTCAACTCGATGCCGTAGTGGTCGAGGCGCCACAGCAACGGAGCGATGGCCACGTCGAGCATGGAGAAGTTGTCGCCCAGCATGTACTTGTTCTTGAGGAACACCGGGGCCAGCTGCGTGAGGCGGTCACGGATGTGGCTCTTGGCCTTTTCCACTGCCTTGTCGCTGGGTTTGCTGCCACGGGTTTCCAGCACCGAGACGTGGGTGAACAGCTCTTTTTCGAAATTGAGCAGGAACAGGCGCACGCGGGCGCGGTCCACCGGGTCGCCAGGCATGAGTTGCGGGTGCGGGAAGCGCTCGTCGATGTACTCGTTGATGATGTTGGACTCGTACAGGATGAGGTCGCGCTCGACCAGGATGGGCACCTGGCCATAGGGGTTCATGACCGCGATGTCTTCTGGCTTGTTGTAGAGATCGACGTCGCGGATCTCGAAATCCATGCCCTTTTCGAACAACACAAAGCGGCAACGGTGCGAGTAGGGGCAGGTGGTGCCCGAGTACAGAACCATCATGGAAGTCGTTCCTTCAGTCAGAAAAACAAAAACAGTGGCTTGCCGGAGCAACCCCGGCAAATCCACTGTGCAGGCCTGGCCCACGCGGGGCCAGACGGCGCTTACTTGACGTCTTTCCAGTACGCCGCATTCAGGCGCCAGGCGACGATGGTGAACACGCCGAGGAAGATCAGCACCCACACGCCCAGGCGGATGCGGTCATTGTGCGCCGGCTCTGCCAGCCACTGCATGTAAGCCACCAGATCGGCCACGTTGCGGTCGTATTCTGCCTGGGACATCTTGCCCGGCTTGACCTGTTCCCAGCCGCGCAGCACCTGCACCTCATGGCCGTGGCTGCTCACGGTTTCCATGACCGGCTTGCGCTCACCCTGCAACTCCCACAGCGGGTGGGGCATGCCGATGTTGGGGAAAGCCAGGTTGTTCCAGCCGGT
>JAUWAE010000233.1 GCA_030602185.1 Comamonadaceae bacterium | reverse complement strand
GTGCATTTGGTACCGGGGTGGCGGCTTGGGCCGCGGGCGGCCTGAACCGCAAGACACTGTCTGAAGCCATCATGGGGACTGCCATTGCCACAGGCATGATCTTTATGATCGTGCTGGGTGCGGGGCTCTACAACACCTTCTTGGCCCTGTCGCAATTGCCGCAGGAAATGGCGCAATGGGTGCTCGACCTCGGCATGAGTCCGTGGCTGGTGCTCACGACCGTGTTGGTGGTCTACCTGTTGCTCGGTTGCGTGATGGACTCGCTGTCCATGATCCTGCTGACCATCCCGATCTTCTTCCCGATGATCATGGGTCTGGACTTCGGTCTGCCGCCGGAGGAAACCGCTATCTGGTTCGGTATCCTGGTGCTGATCGTGGTGGAGGTGGGGCTGATCACTCCGCCGGTGGGCATGAACCTGTTCGTGATCAACAACATGGCCAAGGGCATCCCGATCTCTCACACTTACAAGGGTGTGATGCCATTCGTGATCAGCGACCTGGTGCGCACCGCCATCCTGGCGGCGTTCCCGGCCATCACGCTCATCGCGTTGCGGCTTACCAGCTGAGGCAGAGCCGCGCCATGCGCGGCTGACCGACCGGGCCGGGTGTTCCCACCGGCCTGGTCAATCCCTCGCTTTGCCGGACAGCGGGGGGGCGCCGAACATCTGTTCGCAGATCCCCTGGATCAAGGACATGGTGGCCTGCAAGGTGCGCGTGGCCGGTCGCTGCGAGCTGCTGGCCAGCCAGATCCGGGTGCGCAGGGCAGGTGATTCGATCCCACGCACGGTGTAGGCCGAGGGTCGGATCGAGCTGGCCACGGCGTTGCGCGACAACACCGCCGCGCCCATGCCTTCGGCGACCAGGTCCAGGATGGCGGACACGCCGTCAATTTCCAGTGCAATCGTCGGCCGGCAGCCGATGTTGGCCATCTCTGTTTCAACCTGCATGCGCAGGGCGTTCGGGCGGCTCGGGATCACCAGCGGCAGGTGGGCGAGCTGGGCCAGGGCGATGGGGGGTGGCGGCGGGTCTTCCTCCAGGCCCGGGCTGCGCGCCTGGACCAGCACCAACTCTTCCTCGAACAGCGGCTGCAGCTCGATTTCGGGGATGGGCTGGGCGTTGTAGAGCACGGCCAGGTCCAGCCGGCCGTTGAGCAGGCCCTCCTGCATGGCGCTGGACAGGCCTTCGGTGATGGACAGTTGGGCTTCGGGCAACTGGCGGCGAAAGGCGCGGGTCAGCGGTACCGTGAACACCCTGGCCAGGGTCGGCGGCAGGCCAATGGCCACCCGCCCGGCCAGCGCGCCACGCACGCGGCCCAGGTCCTCGCGGGCGCGCTCCACCTGGTGCAGGATGCCGCGCCCGTGGTCCAGCAGCAGCTTGCCCGCTTCGGTGGGAATGGCGCCGCGCCCATTGCGCACCAGCAGGTTCTGGCGCAGTTCCACTTCCAGCAGCCGCACCTGGCGGCTCAGCGCCGGCTGAGCGATGTTGAGCACATGGGCGGCCCGGGTGAAACTGCCCAGTTCCGCCACCCGCACGAAGTATTCCAGCTGTTTCAGGTCCATATGGCGATTCTAGATAGGAAAGACTTGGCTATGCTTGTTTGTGATAGCAGATAGACGTTGATCGCCCTTGGCAGGGGGGGTGTCCTCGTCCAGAATGCGCTGCTGTAGATCACCATCGGCACCACTGCAGACATGAGCAAAGAGATCCGGGGCATTTCCTCCATGGCCACCCGCCTGGTGCTGGCCGAACTGGCCGACGCTTACCAGCAGCGCACCGGGGTGCGCGTGGCCATCGAGTCGGTGGGCGGCGTGGATGCCGCCAAGCGCGTGCAGGCGGGCGAGGCGTTCGACGTGGTCATCCTGGCGTCTGACGCTATCGACAAGCTCGTGGCGTCCGGCCACGTGGTGGCGGGCAGCCGGGTGGACCTGGTGCATTCCGGCGTGGCGATGGCCGTGCGCGAAGGCGCGCCACACCCCGACGTGTCCACCGAAGACGCGCTGCGCCAGGCCGTGCTGGCCGCGCGCACCGTCAGCTACTCCACCGGCCCCAGCGGCGTTGCCCTGGCCAAGCTGTTCGAGCGCTGGGGCATTGCCGACCAGATCCGTGACCGCATCGTCACCCCGCCGCCGGGCATTCCCGTGGGGTCGCTCGTGGCCAAGGGCGAGGTGGAGCTGGGCTTCCAGCAGCTCAGCGAACTCATCAACCTGCCCGGCATCACGGTGCTCGGTCCCATGCCCCAGGCCATCCAGATCGTCACCACCTTCTCGGGCGGCGTGTGCGCCAGTTCCACCCAGGCCGATGCCGTGCGCGGCATGCTGGCCTTCATGGCCTCGCCCGACGCCGCCGAACCCAAACGCCGCCAGGGCATGGACCCGGCCTGAGCCTTACTGTTTTCAAGATTCCATGAGGAGAACCGCATGACCAAACCACTCATCATCGACGTGCACGGCCACTACACCACGGCGCCAGCCGCCCTGGGCGCCTGGCGCGACCTGCAGATCGCTTCGCTGAAGGACCCGAGCAAGACGCCCGACCCCAAGAGCCTGAAGATCAGCGACGACGAATTGCGCGAGTCCATCGAGACCAACCAGCTCAAGCTGATGAAGGAGCGTGGCAGCGACCTGACCGTGTTCAGCCCGCGTGCCAGCTTCATGGCCCACCACATCGGTGACTTCAACACCTCGTCCACGTGGGCTGCCATCTGCAACGAGCTGTGCTACCGCGTCAGCCAGCTGTTCCCCGACAACTTCATCGGCGCCGCCATGCTGCCGCAGAGCCCCGGTGTGGACCCCGCCACCTGCATTCCCGAGCTGGAAAAGTGCGTCAAGGAATACGGGATGGTGGGTATCAACCTCAACCCCGATCCGTCGGGCGGCCACTGGACCAGCCCCCCGCTGACCGACCGCCACTGGTACCCCATCTACGAAAAGATGGTGGAGTACGACATCCCCGCGATGATCCACGTCTCCACCAGCTGCAACGCCTGCTTCCACACCACGGGCGCGCACTACCTCAACGCCGACACCACGGCCTTCATGCAGCTCATCCAGGGTGACCTGTTCAAGGACTTCCCGACGCTGAAGTTCCTGATCCCCCACGGCGGCGGCGCGGTGCCCTACCACTGGGGCCGCTTCCGTGGCCTGGCGCAGGAAATGAAGAAGCCCCTGCTGCAAGACCACCTGCTCAACACCGTGTTCTTCGACACCTGCGTGTACCACCAGCCCGGCATCGACCTGCTGACCAAGGTGATCCCGGTGGACAACATCCTGTTTGCCAGCGAGATGATCGGCGCCGTGCGCGGCATCGACCCCGTGACCGGCCACTACTACGACGACACCAAGCGCTACGTGGCGGCCACGCCCAACCTCACCGAGGAAGAGCGCTTCAAGGTGTTTGAAGGCAACGCGCGCCGGGTGTTCCCGCGCATGGACGCGGCCCTCAAGGCCAAAGGCAAGTGATTCAGGAGAAAGACATGTACGAACTTGGCGTTGTTTACCGCAATGTCACCCGCGCCGACCGCGAGGTGACCGACCAGCTGGCCGCCCTGGGCTCTGCCA
>JAUWAE010000025.1 GCA_030602185.1 Comamonadaceae bacterium | reverse complement strand
AGCGACGCGATCCGCCGGATGGTCAAGCCGGCATCACCATGTAAAACGCCGCCCAGGGCGGCGTGGATGTCACGGAGTGTGGCCGTCACGACTGCAGCATCACTTGGCGGCATTCAGGCCATTGATGACCTTTTCCGTGATGTCGTGCTTGGGGTTGATGTAGACGGCCTCCTGGATGATGAGGTCGTATTTTTCGGCCTCGGCCACCTGGCGGATCACGCGGTTGGCGCGTTCCAGCACCTGTTGCAGTTCCTCGTTCTTGCGCTGGTTCAGGTCTTCCTGGAACTCGCGGCGCTTGCGCTGGAACTCGCGGTCCAGCTCCACCAGCTGGCGCTGGCGCGTGGTGCGCTGGCTTTCCGACAGGGTGGGCGCGTCCTTCTCAAACTTTTCCGAGGCGGTGCGCAACTGGTTGCCCAGCGTTTCGACCTCGCGCTCGCGGCGGGCAAACTCCTGCTCCAGCTTGGTCTGTGCGGCCTTGGCAGCGGCCGAATCGCGGAAGATGCGGTCGGTGCTCACAAAGCCGATCTTGAAGTCCTGGGCGGCCGAGGCCATGGCCGCCACCCCCAGCAGGGTCGCTGCCAGTGCATGGCGGGCCACATCACGATACGTCGATTTCATCAAAAGGAGGTTCCGATCTGGAATTGGATGCTCTGGGTCTTGTCGTTCGGCTGCTTGCGCACCGGACGGGCATAGGCGATTCTAAGCGGGCCCACCGGCGAAATCCAGCTGATGCCGACGCCCGCGGACGCACGCAGATCGGTCAACTTGCCGTCGCCCGTGTAATCGTTGGAAATGTTGCCCACATCGAAGAAACCGAACATGCGCAAGGTGCGGTCGTTGCCGGCGCCGGGGAATGGCGCAATCAGTTCGGTGTTGAGCAGCACCTTGCGTGAGCCGCCGATGTAGGCGTCAGAGCCACCGGCCACCGGGCTGATCCCACCCAGTGTGCCCTGTTCGAAGCCCCGCACGGAGCCCAGACCACCACCGTAGAAGTTCTTGAACAGCGGGAAAGGCTTGCCGCCCAAACCCTTGCCCCAACCCGCCTCGGCGTTGAAGGCCAAGGTGAACTTCTTGTTCAGCGGGATGTACTGCTGGAACTGGTAGCTCAGCTTGACGTACCGGGTGTCACCCGCGATGCCCAATTCACCGTTGGCACGCTGCAGGCGGCCGTCGGACGGCACCAGCGCGCTGTCACGGGTGTCGCGGCCCCAGCCCACGGTCAGCGGCACCGAGGTGGCGGTGTCGCCAAAGTCCGTCACAAACTTGCCGTAGGCTTCAGGGAGGCCGTTACCGGGCTCGATCTTGGTCTGCTCAAGGCCGATACCAAAATACACCGTATCGGTTTCGGTGAAGGGCACGCCGAAGCGGATGCTCGCCCCCGGCGTGACCAGCCGGTAGTCACCCTCTTGTTCCGATAGCGGCCGCGACGTGCGGTAGTACACATCCAGCGTACGGGAAATGCCGTCGGCCGTGAAGTACGGGTCGGTCGTGCTGAGCACGAACTGCTTGTTGAACTTGCTGGTGTTGACGTTCAGGCCCAGGTAATTGCCAGAGCCGAACACGTTTTCCTGCTGGATGCCCGCCACGAAAGACAGCTTTTCGGACTGCGAGTAGCCCGCGCCCAGCGTCAGGTTGCCGGTCGGTTTTTCGACCACGCTGACCACCAGGTCCACCTGATCGGGGGCATCCGGGATTTCCTGCGTGTCCACGCTCACCTGGGTGAAGAAGCCGAGGCGATCCACCCGGTCGCGCGACAGGCGGATGCGGTCGCTGTCGTACCAGGCGGCTTCGAGCTGGCGGAACTCGCGACGGATCACTTCGTCGCGGGTGCGGTTGTTGCCTTCGATGTTGATGCGGCGCACATAGGCGCGGCGCGACGGTGTGGCCCGCAACACGAAAGCCACCTGGCCATTGTCGCGGTCGATCTCGGGCACCGCCTCGACGCGGGCGAAGGCGTAACCGAAGCCCCCAAAGTAGTCGGTGAAGGCCTTGGTGGTCTCCGTCACGTCTTCCACGTTGTAGGCCTGGCCGGGCCGGATCTTCACCAGGGTCTTGAACTCCTCGTCCTTGCCGAGGAAGTCCCCTTCCAGCCGCACCCCCGAGACCACGTAGCGGCGGCCTTCGGTGATGTTGATGGTGATCGACATGTCGTCCTTGCCCGGGGCGATGGCCACCTGGGTGGAGTCGATGGAAAACTCCAGGAAGCCTCGGGTGAGATAGTACGAACGGAGGGTTTCCAGGTCGGCGTTGAGCTTGGCGCGCGAATAGCGGTCGGACTTGGTGTACCAGCTGAGCCAGCCCCCGGTGTCGAGGTCGAAGAGGTCACGCAGGGTCGACTCGCTGAACGCCTGATTGCCGACGATGCGGATGTCCTTGATCTTGGCCACGTCGCCTTCGACCACGCTGAAGTTCAGGTTGACCCGGTTGCGTTCGATCGGCGTCACCGTGGTCGTGACCTGGGCCGCGTACATGCTGCGGTTGAGGTACTGGCGTTTGAGTTCCTGCTCGGCGCGGTCGGCCAGGGCTTTGTCGAACGGTCGACCTTCGGTCAGCCCGACGTCGCGCAGCGCCTTGCGCAGCACCTCGTTGTCGAACTCCTTCACGCCCGAAAAGCTCACATCGGCCACGGTGGGCCGTTCTTCCACGATCACCACCAGCACATCGCCGTCAACCTGCAGGCGCACATCGGAAAACAGGCCCAGCGCGAACAGGGAGCGGATCGCGGCCGAACCCTGCTCGTCGTTGTAGGTGTCACCGGCACGGAACGGCAGCGAGGCGAAGATCGTTCCGGGTTCGACACGCTGCAGGCCTTCGACGCGGATATCGCGCACCGTGAAGGGGTCGACCGCCCAGGCAGGCAACGCCGCAACCAGAGTGGACACCAGCGCCCCCCAGGCGGTGGCACGCCAACGTGTGTGCTTGATTTTCATGAAAACAGGGTTTCAGCCCAGTAAACGGGCGATATCGTTGAACATGGCGAGCGACATGAGTCCGAGCAACACGGCCACGCCGCCACGTTGCAGGCGTTCCATCCAGACGTCAGACACCGGACGGCCGGTCACCGCCTCCCACAGATAATACATCAGGTGCCCCCCGTCGAGCACCGGCAGCGGCAGCAGGTTCAGCACCCCCAGGCTCACGCTGATGAGGGCTAGGAACAGCAGGTAAGAGGTCAGGCCGAGGCTGGCCGACTTGCCGGCGTAATCTGCGATGGTGAGCGGGCCGCTGAGGTTCTTCAACGAGGCCTGTCCGACCACCATCTTGTACATCATTTCCAATGACAGCACGGCCACCTCCCAGGTACGGACCGCGCCTTTCCACACGCCTTCCAGAGGGCCGGCGGTGACCGTCACCATGGCGGGCAGCGCGCCCACATAGGCGCCAACACGGCCCACCCAGTCATCACCCTGGCGCTCGGCGCGCAAGGGCACATCCAGCGTGAGTTGCTGCCCCTGCCGTTCAAGCTGCCAGCGTTGCGTCGCGGCCACCCCGTCGGCCGAGACACCGCTGCGAATGAGGGCTCTGAGCTGCTGGCCGTCTGCGATCGGCCGCCCGTCAACCGACAAGACCAGATCGCCAGGCTGAAGGCCTGCCGCCTCGGCCGCCCCACCGGGCATGAGCTCACCCAGCTCCGGCGCCGACCAGGGCGCCACGATGCCGATGCGCTGGAAGAGCTGCGCATCCGCATCGGCCACCGCCAGCTCCGACAGCACCAGTCTCACTTCGCGCGCCGGGGCATCGGGCGCCGGCGCCAGCCAGAGCACGGCATCCTGCTGCCCCAATGCCGCACGGGTCAGGCGCCAGCGCAAAACCTCGAACGACTCCACCGGTTGCGGCGCTTCGCCACCGACCGCCATCTGCACCACCCGCTCACCACCACGCACGCCGGCGGCTTCGGCCACCGACGCCGGGGTGGGCGCCGACAGCACCGGCTCCGGCTCCTGAACACCCCACCAGGCCACGGCGGCGTACAGCAGCACCGCGAGCAGCAGGTTGGCCGCCGGACCGGCCGCAACGATGGCCGTGCGGGCGCGCAGGGGCTGCGTGTTGAAGGCCAGGTGGCG
Organism: Comamonadaceae bacterium; assembly: GCA_030602185.1. Lineage (GTDB taxonomy): Bacteria > Pseudomonadota > Gammaproteobacteria > Burkholderiales > Burkholderiaceae_C > JAUWAE01. Next base: position 16,383 of record JAUWAE010000025.1, on the reverse strand, counting down.
CTCGGCGGGCGCCACCGGCGCCTCGCGCTCGTCCAGCATGCGCACATAGCCACCCAGCGGCAGCACACTGAGAACGAACTCGGTACCGCTGCGGGGCGACGTCCAGCGCCACAGGGGGCGACCGAAACCGATGGAAAACCGCAGCACTTTCACGCCGCAGGCCACGGCGACACGGTAATGCCCGTACTCGTGCACGGCGATCAGGATCGCCAACGCCACCACAAACGACACCACCGTCAACATACCTCAACCCTCACATCCAACGGGCGACCTGCTGCTGCGCCACCGCACGGGCGCGCTGATCCAGCGCCAGCAAGTCCTCCAGACCATCTGGGTTGGAGGGCAGGCAGGTCTCCAAAGTTGCACGGTTGACGGCATGGATGCGGTCAAAACGCAGGCGGCCGGCGAGGAAGGCCTCCACCGCCACCTCGTTGGCCGCGTTGAGCACGGCGGGCGTGCCCGGCGGCCCGTTGAGCGCGTCCCAGGCCAGGAACAGCCCCGGAAAACGCGCACGCTCCGGCCGCTCGAAAGTGAGCGCGCCCAGCGTCAGGAAATCCAGCACCTGCGCGCCGGACTCGATGCGTTCCGGCCAGCTCAGGCCATAGGCAATTGGCACCCGCATGTCGGGCGTGCCAAGCTGGGCCACGACCGAGCGGTCGCGGTACTGCACCATGGAATGGACCACGCTCTGTGGGTGGATCACCACATCGATCTGCTCGGGCGCCAGACCGAACAGGTGCTTGGCCTCGATCACTTCCAGCGCCTTGTTCATCATCGTCGCGGAATCAACCGAGATCTTGCGACCCATCACCCAGTTCGGGTGCGCGCACGCCTGTTCGGGCGTCACGTCGGCCAGGGTGGACGGGTCGCGCTGGCGAAACGGCCCGCCCGACGCGGTGAGTATGACCTTGTCCACCCGCGCGGACCAGGTGGCGGGGTCGTCGGGCAGCGACTGGAACACGGCGGAATGCTCGCTGTCGATTGGCAGCAGGGTAGCACCGCCCTGCTGTACGGTGCGCATGAACAGCTCACCGCCGACCACCAACGCTTCCTTGTTGGCCAGCAGCAGCTTTTTGCCGGCGCGTGCCGCGCTCAGGCATGGCGCGAGGCCAGCCGCACCGACGATGGCCGCCATGACGGCATCCACCTCCGACGCGGCGGACACGTCGCACAAGGCTTGCGGGCCGCTGAGCACCTCGGTCGCCACCCCACGCTCGCGCAGCCCGGCGGCGAGCCGGCTGGCGTGAACGGCGTCAATGACCGCGTAGCGCGGCCGAAAACGCTGGCACAAGTCAAGCAACTCCTCAACCCGGCTGGCAGCGGTCAGGGCGAAGACCTCGAAACGGTCTGGGTGGCGGGCGATCACATCGAGCGTGCTGCTGCCGATGGAGCCGGTGGCCCCGAGCACGGTCACGCGTTGCGGGCGGCCCTTGGGGCTTGTGGGAGGGTCAATCTGCATGGGTATAGGGTGTCACGGCCTGTCAGTGCCAGCTCAGGACCAGCATGGCCATGGGCAGCACAGGCAGCAGTGCATCGACCCGGTCGAGCACGCCACCATGGCCAGGCAAGAGCCCGCTCGAGTCTTTCATTCCCGCACTGCGCTTGACCAGGGATTCGATCAAATCGCCGGCAACGCTCATGCCGGTCAAGACGAGCAACGCCAGCGCAGCCACCGACCAGCCCAGCGACCAGAGGTGACCATAGAGGTGTTCCGGCACGGCACCACGGAGAGCCACCCAGCCAACAGCAAGACCCAACACCCCCAGCACTCCGCTGTAGACACCTGCCCAGCTTTTACCCGGGCTGATCTGGGGCGCGAGCTTGCGCCGGCCAAACGCCTTGCCACCGAAGTAGGCCGCGATGTCGGCAACCCAGACCAGCAAGAAGATACTCAGCAACATTTCAATGCCGAGGTAACGCGCCTGCGCCATGGCCCACCAGGCTGCGCCGATCAACACCCAGCCGGCGAGCAGCCTGAGGGCACGCGGGATGCCGGCCCAGCCCGAAACGCCACGGCGCAACAACACCACGGCCATCACCAGCCACACCGCCGAAACCACGGCCCACAACCAGGGCTGCGACGACACCAGACCGACCTGCCACCACAGTGCAACCAGCACGCCGCCGAGCGCCAGCCCGCCAGCCAGTGCCACGTACGAACGGCAGCCATTGAGCCGGCCCCACTCCCAGCCACCACCAACGATCATGACCAGCGCGAGCGCGCAGAACGGCTCGGGCGACGGGTAAAACAGCGCCGGCAGCAGTACCGCCAACAGCAGCACCGCAGTGATCACACGTTGTTTGAGCATGTCGGGGCGGGTCTTTCGGACGTCTCGTCAATGGCTGGAGCTGGCCGGCTGGACCTGCTCCGGCGTGAGCCCGAAGCGACGTTGCCGTTGCGCGTACACCTGCAGGGCACGGTCGAACTCGGCTTCATCGAACGCGGGCCACAGCCGGTCGGAAAACACCAGTTCGCTGTAGGCAGCCTGCCACAGCAGGAAGTTGCTGAGTCTCACCTCGCCACCGGTGCGGATGACAAGGTCGGGGTCGGGCACATGGGCCAGCGCCAGCGCGCCACCCAAAGAGGCTTCGGTGATGGGTTCGCCCCGCTGGGCCAGCGCTTGCGCCGCCTGGGCAATGTCCCAGCGGCCGCCGTAGTTGAAACAGACGTTGAGGACCAGCCGGTCGTTGCCGGCCGTGGCCGCTTCGGCTTGGCACAAACCCTCGGCCACATTGGCCGACAGCACGCTGCGGTCGCCAGGAAAGTGCAGCCGCACTCCGGCCCGCGAGAGTTCCGGCACCTCGCGCGCCAACGCCCGCGCCATCAGTCCCATCAGGCCAGACACCTCATCGGCCGGCCGCTTCCAGTTCTCGGACGAAAACGCGAACACCGTCAGCACACGGATGCCCCGCGCCAGGCTCCAGCGCACCACCTCGCGCAAGGTCTCCACGCCTTGGCGGTGCCCGGCGAGGCGTGGCAGGAAGCGCTGCCGGGCCCAGCGCCCGTTGCCATCCATCACGATCGCCACGTGCCCGGGTACCGACACCGCCTGGTTCAAAGTATTTGCCATGTCGCCCGAGCGCCGTTCTGCCCCAGGACGGGTCAGATGGCCATGATGTCCTGTTCTTTGGACGCAACGATTTTGTCCACTTCGCCGATCATCTTGTCGGTGAGTTTCTGGATCTCGTCCTGCGAGCGACGCTCGTCGTCTTCCGACGCGAGCTTGTCCTTCACCAGCTTCTTGACCTGTTCGTTGGCATCGCGGCGCAGGTTGCGGATCGCCACCTTGGTGTGTTCACCCTCGGTGCGCACCACCTTGGTCAGCTCCTTGCGGCGCTCCTCGGTCATTGGCGGGATCGGCACGCGGATGAGGTCGCCCTGGGAGGCCGGGTTGAGACCCAGGTCGGACTCGCGGATGGCCTTTTCGATCTTGGCACCCATGCCCTTTTCCCACGGCGCCACACCGATGGTGCGCGCGTCCAGCAGCGACAGGTTGGCCACTTGCGACAGCGGCAGCATGGAGCCGTAGTACTCGACATGGACGGTGTCGAGCAGTTGCGGATTGGCCCGGCCGGTGCGCACCTTGGCCAGGTTGTTTTTCAACGCTTCCAGCGAAGACTGCATCTTCTGCTCGGCGGTTTTCTTGATATCGGGGAGTTGCATGTTCTACCTCATCGTCTGCGCCGCGGCGCGCGGCACGTCCATCCTCTGTGGCGGCCGAAGCCGCCCCGTCACACGTGCACCAGTGTGCCCTCGTCTTCGCCAAGCACCACGCGGCGCAGGGCACCCGGCTTGAAAATGCTGAACACCCGCACCGGCAGGTTCTGGTCGCGGCACAAGGCAAACGCCGTGGCGTCCATCACCTGCAGCTGCCGCGCCATGGCCTCGTCGAAACTGATGCTCTGGTAGCGGGTGGCCGAAGGGTCTTTCTTCGGGTCGGCGGTGTAAACACCATCTACCTTGGTGGCCTTGAGCACGATTTCGGCACCGATTTCGGCCCCGCGCAGCGCCGCCGCGGTATCGGTGGTGAAAAACGGGTTGCCGGTGCCGGCCGCGAACACCACGACCTTGCCCTCTTCCAGGTACTGCAGCGCCTTGGGACGCACGTACGGCTCCACCACCTGCTCGATCGCGATCGCCGACATCACCCGGGCCGTGACGCCGGCACGCTCCATGGCGTCGCCCAGGGCGAGGGAGTTCATGACCGTGGCGAGCATGCCCATGTAGTCGGCCGTGGCCCGTTCCATGCCCACGGCTCCGCCAGCCACACCACGGAAGATGTTGCCGCCTCCGATCACCACCGCCACCTGCACCCCCAGGCGGGTGACCTCGGCCACCTCCTCGACGATGCGCAAGATGGTGGCGCGATTGATGCCGAACGCGTCGTCGCCCATGAGGGCTTCGCCGGACAGTTTGAGGAGGATGCGCTTGTGGGCAGGCATAGGCAGCTGTTTGGGGAAATATCTATCGATTTTAGGGGCTGAGTGCGACAACGGCCGACCCCTGACGGGACCGGCCGTGTAAATTTCTGCAAGTGCGCCCGCGGGCGCACTGCATGGGCGCTCGATCAGGCGCCTTGGGCAGCAGCTTGGGCGGCAGCCACTTCGGCGGCGAAGTCTTCCACCTTCTTCTCGATGCCTTCGCCCACGATGAACATGGTGAAGCCCTTGACGGTGGTATTGGTGGACTTCAGGTAAGCACCCACGGTCTGCTTGCCATCGGCGGCCTTGACGAACACCTGGTCTAGCAGCGACACTTCCTTGAGGTACTTCTGAACCGAGCCTTCGACCATCTTGGCCACGATGTCGGCCGGCTTGCCGGATTCGGCGGCCTTCTGCTCGGCGACCGAACGCTCCTTGGCGATCAGGTCGGCCGGCACGTCGGCGCCCGACAGGGCCACCGGCTTCATGGCGGCGATGTGCATCGCGGAGTCCTTGGCGGCCACGGCGTCACCGTCGAACTCGACCATCACACCGATGCGCACGCCGTGCAGGTAGGCGGCCAGCTGGCCACCGCCGCTGTAGCGCTTGAAGCGGCGGATGGTCATGTTCTCGCCGATCTTGCCGATCAGGCCCTTGCGCACTTCTTCCACGGTGGGGCCGAAACCTTCCATGCTCAGGGGCAGTTCGGCCACAGCGGCCACGTCGGCCGGGTTGTTCTTCACGACCAGCTGAGCGACAGCGTTGCAGAAAGCCAGGAACAGGTCGTTCTTGGACACGAAGTCGGTTTCGCAGTTGACTTCCACCAGGGCGCCGGTATTGCCTTCAATGAAAGAGGCGACCACGCCTTCGGCGGTGATGCGGCTGGCGGCCTTGCCGGCCTTGTTGCCCAGTTTGACACGCAGAATTTCTTCGGCCTTTTCCATGTTGCCTTCGGCCTCGGTCAGGGCCTTCTTGCATTCCATCATGGGGGCGTCGGTCTTGGCGCGCAGTTCGGCGACCATGCTTGCGGTGATTGCAGCCATTTTGTACTCCATCTGGGCTCTGGAGCCCAATGATTCGATAGTCGGGTGAAACAACGGTTACAAAAAAGGGGCCACGCGAGCCCCTTTTGTGCGGGCAACAGCGCTCAGGCAGCGTCTTGCACTTCGACGAATTCGTCACCGCTGGACTGCACGGCCTTGACGACGTCGTTGACGGCGTTGGCACGGCCTTCCAGGATGGCGTCGGCGATGCCACGGGCGTACAGGGCCACGGCCTTGGCGGAGTCGTCGTTACCCGGGATCACGTAATCGATGCCTTCGGGGCTGTGGTTGGTGTCCACCACGCCGATCAGCGGGATGCCCAGCTTCTTGGCTTCGGACACGGCGATCTTGTGGTAACCCACGTCGATCACGAAGATGGCGTCCGGCAGGGCGCTCATGTTCTGGATGCCGCCGATGTCTTTCTCGAGCTTTTCCATCTCGCGGGCGAACATCAGCTGCTCTTTCTTGGACATGTTGTCCAGGCCAGCTTCTTTCTGGGCCTGCATGTCTTTCAGACGCTTGATGGAGGTCTTGACGGTCTTGAAGTTGGTCAGCATGCCGCCGAGCCAACGCTGCTCGACGAACGGCACGCCGGCGCGCTGGGCTTCCTGGGCCACGATGTCACGCGACTGGCGCTTGGTGCCCACCATCAGCACGGTGCCGCCGTTGGCGGTCAGCTGGCGCACGAACTTGGCGGCCTCTTCGAACAGAGGCAGCGTCTTTTCGAGGTTGACGATGTGGATCTTGTTGCGATGGCCGAAAATGAAGGGGGCCATCTTCGGGTTCCAGAAGCGGGTCTGGTGACCAAAGTGGACACCGGCTTCCAGCATTTCGCGCATGGAAATGGACATGATCGTTTACTTTCCTGAGGTTGGGACTGAAACCGGCCCCGATCGCCCCAAAAGGAGCGACACCTGGACGGGCCGGCTTGCGATTTGTTTTGCATAGGGCACCTGAACTGGCAAGTGCCGTTTGACAAAACCTTGACATTATAGCAATTCGGTCCACGCATTGCTGGCGCCCTGACGCCGCTATCCTAACGGGCATGCAACACCTGCTCGCTAGCCCCCCTGCCCGGCCCTGGCCGCTGTACGGTGTGTCCGCCACCCGAACGCTGGAAACCCGCTGGCTGGCACAGCTGCCTGCGCACAGCCTCATGGCGCGCGCCGGCGATGCGGTGTTTCGCCTAGGGCGGGCCTTGTACCCGCATGCACGCCAGGTGTGGGTGGCCTGTGGCGGGGGCAACAACGGTGGCGACGGTCTGGTGGCGGCCCTGGCCTGGCACCGGCATTGCCAGGTGGCCGGCGGCAGGGTGAGCGTGGGCTGGTTCGGCCACCCCGACCGTCTGCCGGATGACGCCCGGGCGGCCTGGCAGGCGCTGCAGGCGGCCGGCATTCCCCTGGAAAACACCCCCCCACCCCACACCGACCTGGCCATCGATGCCCTGCTGGGCATCGGCGTGCAGCGCGCACTCGACGGGGCGCTGGCGACTTGCAGCACCTGGCTGCAGACCACGGCCACCCCCACCCTGTGCGTCGACCTGCCCAGCGGCCTCGACGCCGATCGTGGCCACTGGTGGGGCCCGGCCCCGGCGCGTCCGGCCGGCCCACGGCACACCCTGAGCCTGCTGACCCTCAAACCGGGGCTGTTCACCGCCGACGGACGTGACGCCGTGGGGGATCTGTGGTTTGACGACCTGGGCACCGGCAGTGGCGACGCGACGCCACCGCTGCCACCGACGGCCTGGTTGCACGGCCCGGCCCACGCCCCACTGAACTGGCGACAGGCACACACCAGCCACAAGGGCAGCCGGGGCAACGTGGTCGTGATCGGGGGACAGGACGTGGCACACAACGGCAACGGCATGACCGGCGCGGCATTGTTGGCCGCGCGCGCCGCCCTGCGCCACGGCGCCGGCCGGGTGTACGTTGGCCTGTTGGCACCCCACGGCGGGCCGGGGGCATTGTCGCTGGACAGCCTGCACCCCGAGCTGATGTTCCGCAGCCCTGCCGCGCTGGCGCCCGTGGTGGCCGCCCCCGACGCGGTGACCGTCTGCGGCTGTGGTGGCGGCGAGGCGGTGGCGGCCGAACTCCCTGCCCTGCTGGCCGACAGCCCCACGCTGGTACTGGATGCCGATGCCCTGAACGTGCTGGCCCGCCAGCCAGGGGCCCAAGCCTTGGTGGCGGCCCGCCGGGCACGTGGCCAATCGACCGTGCTCACGCCGCATCCGCTGGAAGCCGCTCGGTTGCTGGGCACCTCTGCCCAGATGGTGCAGGACGACCGGCTCGCGGCGGCCCAGCGGCTGGCCGAGGGCTGGCAGTGCACGGTGGTGCTCAAAGGCTCTGGGACAGTGGTGGCGACACCCGACGCGACCCCACGGATCAACCCGAGCGGCAACGGCCTGCTGGCCACCGCCGGCACTGGCGACGTGCTGGCCGGCTTGATTGGCGCCCACCTGGCCCAGCAGCCCCATGGCCGTGGCATGCCCCTGGAGCAAACCGTGGCCGACGCCGTGCTGGCCCACGGGCTGGCGGCGGACCGCTGGCCAGACCGCTCGGTCTGCCTGACGGCCAGCGACCTCTACGCGGTCTGAGCCCCGTCGGTGGCGACCGGTGCACGGTTTGCCCCCGGCACGCCGCGTCGCGCCAGCAGCGTGTAGACCGTGGGCACCACGAACAGCGTCAGCACCGTGCCCACCGACATGCCGCCGACGATCACCCAGCCGATCTGCTGACGGCTTTCGGCGCCGGCCCCGGTGGCCAGTGCCAGCGGGACCGCCCCGAGCACCATGGCTCCGGTGGTCATGAGGATGGGACGCAGGCGCAACTCGGCCGATTTGCGCACCGCGGACAGCACATCCAGCCCCTGTTGGCGCAACTGGTTGGCAAACTCCACGATCAGGATGCCGTGCTTGGTGATGAGCCCGACCAGTGTGATGAGCCCGATCTGACTGAACACATTCAACGTACCGCCCGCGAGCTTGAGCGCCAGCAACGCCCCCAGCATGGACAACGGCACGCTCAGCATGATGATGAAGGGGTCAATGAAGCTCTCGAACTGCGCCGCCAGCACCAGGTAGATGAACAGCAGGGCCAGCACGAACACGATCGCCAGTGACCCCGACGCGTTGCGGAACTCGCGACTCTGGCCGTTGAGGTCGGTGGTGTAGCCAGGCGGCAGGACTTCGCGCGCGATGCCGTCCATCAGCTGCAGGGCCTCGCCCAGGGCCAGTTCGGGCGCCAGGTTGGCGGTGATGGCTGCGCTGCGGCGCTGCGCGAAGTGGTTGAGTTCGCGCGGCACCACCACCTCGCGGGTGGTGACCAGCGAGGCCAGCGGGATCATGGCGCCGTTGCGGCCACGCACGAACAGGCGCTCGATGTCGTCCGGCGTGCTGCGCTGGGCGCTGTCGGTCTGCACCACCACGTCGTACTGCTCCCCCCCCTTCTTGTAGCGGGTGACGGTGCGGCCGCCCAGCATGGTTTCCACCGTCCGGGCAATGGCGTCGACGCTCACGCCCATGTCGGCCGCACGTTCGCGGTCCACGTCGAGCCGTATTTCGGGCTTGTTCAGACGCAGGTCGGTGTCCACCTGGAGAAAGCCGGGGTGCTGGGCCAGCCGCTCCTGGAACTGGCGCACCACGCGAGAGAGGTTCTCGTAGCTGTCGTTGGTGACGATGACGTAGTTGATCGGCCGCTCGCGAAAGCCCTGCCCGAGGGACGGCGGCGTGATCGGGAAGGCGCTGATACCAGGCAGGCTGGCGATGCGCGGTGCGACCTCCCGGGCGATCTCCTGGGTGGTGCGTTCGCGCTCCTCCCACGGCTTGGCGCGGTAAAACACCGTACCCTGGGCCACCGACGGGTTGCCGATGTTGCTGAAGATGCGGTCGAACTCCGGGTATTCCTGACCGAAGCGCTCCACGGCTTCAGCGTAGCGGCGGGTGTAGTCGAGTGTGGCGCCGTCCGGGCCGTTGATGATGGTCAGGATCACGCCACGGTCTTCGATGGGGGCGAGCTCCTGCTTGGTGGTCTGCAGGAGCCAGACACTGCCCGCGGCGCTGCCGAGCATCACCAGCACCACCAGCCAGCGCACCCGCAACGACGCGGCCAGCAGCCGGTCGTAGCCACGCGTCAACGCGTCCAGCCCCGACTCCATGAGGCGGTCGAAGCGGTTGGGCGCCGGGTTGTGCCGCAACAGTTTGGAGCACATCATGGGCGAGAGCGTGAGCGCAACAAAGCCCGACACCAGCACCGCACCGGCCAGGGCAAGCGCAAACTCGGCAAACAGGCGCCCCGTGCGCCCGGGGGTGAAGGCCAGCGGGGCGTACACCGCCGCCAGCGTCAGCGTCATGGCCACCACGGCAAAGGCAATTTCCTTCGAACCCTTGATCGCGGCAGCAAACGGGGTCATGCCCTCTTCGATGTGGCGGTAGATGTTTTCCAGCACCACGATGGCGTCGTCCACCACCAGGCCAATGGCCAGCACCAGCGCCAGCAGCGTGAGGGTGTTGATGGAGAAGCCGAACAGGGCCATCAGCGCAAAGGCACCGATCAGGCTCACCGGGATGGTGACCAGTGGAATGATGGACGCCCGCACGGTGCGCAGGAAGACGAAGATCACCAGGGTGACCAGCACCACCGCCTCGGCGATGGTGGTGTAGACGGCCTTGATGGATCGGTCGATGAAGACCGAGTTGTCGTTGGCGATCTGCACGTTGATGCCGGGGGGCAGGTCCTCGCGGACCTTGTCGAGCAGCTCGCGCACCGCCGCCGACAGCTCCAGCGGGTTGGCGGTGGCCTGGCGGATGACGCCGAGCGAGATCGCGTCGCGCCCGTTCAGACGCACCGAAGTGCGCTCGTCCTGCGGCCCCTCGACCACGCGTGCCACGTCGGCGATACGCACCGGCAGGCCGTTGACCGTGCGGATGACGGTGGCCGAGAACTCATCGGCGGTCTGCAGGTCGGTGGTGGCCGTGACGTTGAATTCCCGCTGGCGGCTTTCGATGCGCCCGGCTGGCACCTCCAGGTTGGAGCGACGCAAGGCGTCCTCCACGTCCTGCACCGTGAGGCGGTAGGCGGCCAGGCGGTCGGGGTCCAGCCACAGGCGCATCGAGTACTTGCGCTCGCCGTACACACGCACGTCGGCCACGCCCGTGGCGGTCTGCAACACAGGTTTGGCGATGCGGTTGGCGTAGTCCGACAGCTGCAGCGCGCTGTGGGTGTCGGAACTCAGCGCGATCCAGACGACGGGAAAGGCGTCGGCCTCGACCTTGGCCACGACGGGCTCGTCGATGGTCTGAGGCAGCCTGCCACGCACCCGGGCCACCTTGTCGCGCACTTCGGCTGCAGCGGCGTCGGGATCGCGCTCCAGCTTGAAACGCACCGTGATCTGGCTTTGCTCCTGACGGCTGATGGAGGTGATGACGTCCACCCCCTCGATGCCGGCCAGCGAATCTTCCAGCGTCTTGGTCACCTGGGACTCGACCACCTCGCTCGAGGCCCCGGGGAACCGGGTGGTGACCGTGACATTGGGTTCGTCGATCTTGGGGTACTCGCGCACCGTCAGGCTGTTGAACGACACCCAGCCCACCAGCAGGATGAGCAGCGACAGGACGGTGGCAAACACCGGCCGGCGGATGGAAATTTCGGGCAGCTGCATGGTGTGCGCTCCAGACTGAAACCGGCTCAGCCGGCACCACCAGCCGCCGCAGCGGCAGGCGGGCCAGACCGGTTGAGGTCGATCACCCGCACGGCGGTGCCGTCGCGCTGCAGGCGCTGCTGGCCGGCCACCACCACCGTGTCGCCGGGCCGCAGGCCATCGAGCACCTGCACCATGCCGCCCCGCCGCAGGCCCAGTTGCACCTCCACCCGACGCGACACGGTGCGTGCCGCTTCGCCCTCGCCTTCACGCTCGAGCCGGAACACGGTCTGGCGACCGCCCTGGGGCACCACTGCCTCTTCGGGCAGCATCAGCGCCGCGTCGTCCACCGACATGACCACCGTCACACGGGCAAACAAGCCCGGGCGCAGGGCCCCATCGCGTTCGGCTGGCAACACCGCCCGCACCCACAGGGCACGCCCATCGGCTTCCACCAGTGGGTCGACCGCGCGCACCGTGGCGGTGAGCGTGCGCCCTGGCACCGCGTCGAGCTCCACGCTCACCGGCTGCCCCACCCGCACGCGGGCCTGGTAGCGCTCGGGCAGGCGGAAATCCACATAGAGCTGCGACGTGTCTTCGAGGTTGACGAGGTCGGCGCCATCCTTGACGTAATCGCCGAGGTTGACGTTGCGGATGCCGACCGTGCCCGCGAACGGGGCGACGAGGCGCATGCGGCTCAGCCGGGCCTCGGCCAGCTGGACCTGGGCCTCGGCCACCTGCAGGCTGGCACGGCTCTCGTCGAGCACCCGCTGGGCCACAAAGTTCTGTGCCACCAGTTCCTCGTTGCGCCGCAGGTTGGCGCGGGCGATGGACAGCTGCGCCTGGGCCTGGCTGAGTTCGGCGCGCTGCAGCGTGTCATCGAGCTGCACCAGCAACTGCCCTGCATGGACCGCCGCGCCATCTTCGAACGCGATACGCACCACCCGGCCGCTGACCTCGGGCCGCAACGTGACGCTCTGGCGCGAACGCAAGGAACCGACCGCCTGGGCGTCGTCCACCAGGCGCGTGGTGGCCACCTGGGTGACCTCGACACTGGGCATGCCACCGTTGCCTGCCCCCCCCTGGTTCACACCGGCGCCACGCGCGGCGGGCGGCCCACCCACGGCGGCCGCTGGGGCTGCTGGCGTGCGCTGCCACCACCAAGCCGCGCCAGAAGCCACGGCCAGGCCTGCGGCCGCCACGGCCCAGTAGATCGATCGGTGTGCCATCGGTGCTCGAACCCTCTCGGTCATTTGAAACAGTCTGTCAATGTAGCAGCGCCTGTCGCTGCACACGTCGAAGGCGTCCCGAACCCGACGGCACTGCCGGGGTTAGGCCCGGTCAGCCCTTGGGCACGCCCAGGTTGGCGAGCCGGTCGGCACGCTCGTTGCCTGGGTCGCCAGCGTGGCCACGGACCCAATGCCACTCGATCTGGTGGCCGCTGTGCTGCACCAGATCGTCCAGGCGCTGCCAGAGGTCGACGTTCTTGACCGGCTGCTTGCTGGCGGTGGTCCAGCCCCGGGCCTTCCAGCCCTTGAGCCACTCGGTGATGCCTTTGCGGACGTACTCGCTGTCGAGGTAGAGCGACACCCGGCAAGGCCGCTTGAGCGCCCGCAATGCCTCGATCACCGCGGTGAGCTCCATGCGGTTGTTGGTCGTTTCACGTTCACCGCCGTGCAACTCCTTTTCGACGGCACCCGAACGCAGCAATACGCCCCAGCCGCCAGGGCCGGGATTGCCTTTGCAGGCGCCATCGGTGTAGATCACCACGTGGTTCATGTCGGGTCTGTGTTGTGTGAAGGGGCGCGGCGCTGCAACGACGGTTTGCGCGCCACGGCCACCGGGGCCGCGGCCGCACGGCGGGGTTTCCAGGCCGGGCCGAGCAGGTGCATGCCGCGCACCCGCTTGACCGCCACCAGGAAATACACCGCGCCAAACACCGGCCACCAGCGCCGGCCCAGGCGGTCCATCCAGTCGAAACGCTGCAGCCACTGGTCGCTGCGAACGGCGGGGCGGTAACAGCCAAAACGGGAGAACTCGACGTCGAAGCTCAGCAGCCGCAACCAGTCGCGCAGCCGCCAGTGGCCAATGAACTCCCCCGTTTCGGGCAGGTAAAGCCGCGCCAGTCCAGAGCCACGTAACCCGAGCCGGGCGAACGTGTGGGCACGGAATTGCCTCAGACCCCACCAGCTCAGGGGGTTGAGACCGGAAATCACCACCCGCCCTTCGGGTCGCAGCACGCGTTCGACCTCGCGCAGCACCGCATGCGGGTCGGCACTGAGTTCCAACGTGTGGGGCAGCACGACCAGGTCGAGGCTGTCGGCGGCAAATGGCAGCGCCGCGGCGTGGGTGACCAGGGCCATGCGGGGCGAAACCCCTGGCCCGGCCGGGTGGCCGGTTTCAGGCACGGCCAGCCAGCGGTGGGGCATGCGATTGGCCTGCAAGGCGTCGAGCTGGGGCAAGCCCAGCTGAAGGGCGTTGAAGCCGAACAGGTCCGCCACCACCTCGGCGTACTGCGCGTGCTCCCAGGCCAGCAGGTAGCGGCCGGGCGGGGTTGAAAACCAGGCGGCCAGCTCTTCCCCCAGCTCCAGGCCGTGGGCGCCCGGCGGCGCCATGTCAGGTCTCGACGGGCTCATCCACCGAGGGCGGCTGCGACAGCACCGTGGCGCGGATCATCTCGCGCATGGCCTTCTTTTCGGGGAAGCTGAGGGTGCGCGCCAACTCCCGGCGCACCCGCAGCAGCAGGTGGCGATCGGTCTCCGGCGGCACGCCCTGGCTGTTCTGCATCTCTTCGAACAGGTCGAGGCGGGCGTCGGGCGTTTCTTCCTGCCACCACTCGCGGATCACGCGCTCCACCTGCTCGCGCCAATCGCCCCCCGCGAAGCTGGGCGCATCGGCCATCTCGCCGCCCGACTCGAAGGCACCGTCGCGTGGCGACTCGCTGTCGGCGGCGCGGGCAATGAAGTAGCCTGGCCCACTCACCACCCCGGTGATGAGCGACTGCCAGGCGTTGTCGTTGAGGCTCAGCCGGCGGTCGGCCTGCATCAGCAGCCGGGCCCAGCTGGGGTCTTCGCCCATGAGGCGAGCGAAGTCTTGCGACGATTCGTCGGTCACCAGCACCACCTTGACGCCGCGCCACTGCGCTTCGTCGATGTAGGGGATGAGCCGTTCGTCATCGCTGGCCAGCAGCACGAACTGGCACCCTCCACGCTGCGCGAGCTGGGTCAGCTCCAGGCCCAGCGAGCGCACCAGGCCGAGCCCGCCGTCGGCGGCATGGGCGGGCACGGTGCGCAGCACCACATCGTCGAGCAGTTCGGTGGGGGGGCGATCGGCAAACAGGCAGACACGGGTGAGCTGGGCCTCGGGCGCACACAGCCGCGCCAGGTTGGCGAACACCGACGTGAGTGCCGAGCGGTGCAACGCGGGTGAAGCCCCGGCAGCCGCCGGCTGTTGAGCCGCCAGCCAGGTGAGGTAACGCTCATCGACCAGCGCAACCATGCCGGTTGGCCCGCTGGGGGTGCCGGCATTGAAGCGCGAACCGTTGCGCTTGGACAGGTGGAATTTGTTCTTGCTGGCGTTCATGAGAAGCTAATAAAAAAGGCGACGGCTGGGTAAATAGCCCGAGGCGATAACGCTAAAGGCTGCAATTTTGTCACGGAAAGCGCAAGATGGTTCCCGTGCCTTTGCTAAGCTGCGCCTGGTGAACTTTGCGCAACTGCTGTTTCCCGACTTTTCGCTGATCCTGTGCGGCTACCTGCTGTGCCGCTACACCGCCCTCAACCGCAAGGTATGGGAGCCGATCGAAAGCCTGGTGTACTACTTTCTGTTCCCGGTGCTGCTGTTCCATTCCATCGTGCGCACGCCGCTGGAATGGCAATCGGCCACGCACATGATGGGGGCTGGGTTGAGCCTGGGGCTGGTGGGCATCGCCCTGGCCTACTCCGCAACCTATTGGCCGGGCCTGCGACACACCGACCGGCGCCTGCACGCAGCCAGCGCGCAGGTCGGGTTTCGCTTCAATTCCTTCATCGTCCTCGCGTTGGTGGACCGCGTGGCAGGGCCACAAGGGCTGCCACTGGTGGCGGTGCTGATTGGCGTTTGCGTGCCGCTGTTCAACGTGGCGGCGGTTTACCCCATGGTGCGGCACGGGTCACACGGGCTGTGGCGCGAGCTCGTGCGCAACCCACTCATCGTGGCCACTGTCAGTGGCCTCATCGCCAGCCTGCTGGGCCTGGGCATTCCCGACTGGCTGGCTCCCACGACGCAACGCATCGGCCAGGCGTCGTTGGCGCTGGGTTTGATGGCGGCCGGCGCCGGCATGCAACTGGGCCGCATGGCCCAGGCCAAGCGGCTGGCGGTGGCCATGCTGTCCATCAAACACCTGCTGTTGCCGGTGGCCGCGCTGGGCGTGGCCTGGCTTTGGGCGCTGCCGCCCGTGCCAGCCACGGTGTTGCTGATGTTTTCGGCCGTGCCCACCGCGTCCAGCTGTTACGTGCTGGCGGCGCGCATGGGCTATGACGGCCCTTACGTGGCGGGGCTGGTGACAGCGTCGACCGCGCTGGGGGCCGTGAGCCTGCCGTTTGCGCTCGGGGTGCTGGCAGCGTGGCGGTGACGGGTCAACGCGACTGTGCCAGGAGCGCCAGCCGTTGGCGCAGCCATTCGGCCATGGCCAGGTCGCCGGCGGCCTCGGCCAGTGCGAGCCGCGCGCCCAGCCAGGCCAGCAACGGTGCACGCCAACCTTGGGCCGACGCCGTATCGACCGCCAGGTCCACCCCGGCCGGCGACAGGCGCTGGGCCCGCAACAGCACCGACGCACCCACCAGGCGCGCCAGAGGATCGTCCACGGCCTGCAACAGGCGGACATCGGCATCGGCCGCTGCAGGCGCCGGCTGAGCCAGCCAGCGGGCGATGGGGCGGTGCGCAGGCGGCAGGGCATCGGCATCGGCCGGCCCGGGGTGTCCGGCCAGGTAACGGGCGTAAGCCCGCTCGGCAGCGGCAGCCGGGGGCGCGTCGGGCGGTACGAGGCGCTCAAACCCTTCGCACGGCACCAGATCCAGCGCGGCCTGACGCACGGCACAGCGCACCAGCTCCAGCCGTGCGACCGCAACCGGCTGTGCGGTGCGCGCCAGTTCGGCCCGCGCGCGGGCCCATTCGACCTGGGCGATGCGGGCCAGCCCCTCAAGCTCGGCCTCGACAGCACGCTCCGTCGCTCCGTGGGCATTGAGCTGCCAGTTGGGCACACGCGGGGCTGGCGAGCAGGCCACCAGGGCCAGGGAGGCCACCA